>JBDLPS010000228.1:0-4088 GCA_039800965.1 Pseudomonadota bacterium
GGGTGCACGCGGAGCCAGGCTGCACATCCACCCGGGTTCCGGCCAGTTCAAGGCCAAGCCTGCCTGGATCGTCTGCGCCGAGCAGGTCGAGACGACCAAGGTGTATGCGCGCACCGTTGCGCGCGTGGAAACGCCCTGGATCGAGCGGGCAGGCGCGCATCTGGTGCGCCAGCAACACTACGAGCCACACTGGGAGCGTCGCGGCGCGCGTGTCGCCGTGCATGAACGCACGACGCTGTACGGCCTCACGCTGCAAGCGGGCCGCAAGATCCCTTATGACCGAATAGACCCCGTTGACGCGCGCCGACTGTTCATCCGCCACGCGCTGGTGCAGATGGACTACGACAGCAAGGCACCCTTCTTCCTGCACAACCTCAAGCTGCTGGAAGACGCCGAATACCTGCAGCAGAAGGGACGACGCGTCGACATCCTTGCCGACGAAGCGCAGCTGTACGCCTTTTTCGACGAACGCGTGCCGGCCGAGGTGACGAGCGGCGCGGCCTTCGAAAAGTGGCGGCGCGAAGCCGAGCGCAAGGAACCGAAGCTGCTGTGGCTGACGAGCGGCGACATTGGCGGCGACGAGGCCACGGTGGACTCGCAGGACTTCCCCGACCATATGCAGGCCGGCGCACTGCGCATCGAGCTGCAATACCGCTTCGAACCCGGACATGAAGACGATGGCGTGACGGCGATCGTGCCGCTGCACACGCTGAACCAGTTGCCCGCCGAGCCGTTCGGGTGGCTGGTGCCTGGACTGCTGGAAGAAAAGATCACTGCGCTCGTCCGGTCGCTGCCGAAACATCTGCGCGTGCACTTCGTGCCCGTGCCTGAATACGTCGAAAAGATCCTGCCGATGCTCGACCCGGGCCATGGGTCGCTCTACCAGCAACTGGGCAAGGCCCTGCACCGCACCGGCGGCATCACCGTGCAGGCGGATGCGTTCCGCGAGGAATTGCTGCCCGTGCACCTGCGCATGAACTACGCGGTTGTCGACGAGGCCAACGCGGTCATCGACCGCTCACGCGACCTGCGTGCGCTGAAAGCCAGGCATGGCAGCAGCGCGGGCAGGAACTTCCAGCAGCTCGCACGCGAAGCGCGATTGCATGAAGGCTGCCGTAGCTGGAGTTTCGGCCCGCTGCCGGAAGTCTTCGCCGGCAATCTGGACGGCACCTCGATCCACGGACACGTGGCGCTGGCCGACGAGGGCGAAAGCGTCGCCGTGCGCGTCTTCGCCACCCCGCAGGAAGCAGCCGCCAGCCATCCGCGCGGCATCGCGCGGCTGGTCCGGCTGGTGCTGTCGAAGGATCTCAAGCCCCTGCTCAAGGACCTGGCCGTGAACGTCGCCGGCGAGCTGGCCTATCGGCAGCTCACCAAGGACCGGAAGCTGCGGGAGGACGTGCTGGACCTCGTCGTGCGCGCCGTATTCGTCGAGGGACAGTCGCCGCTGCGCGAACAGCCGGCCTTCGACGCGCGCCTCGCGACGCGGCGCGGCGGCATCGGCCTGCCGGCGCAGGAAATCTCCCGCGCGGTGCAATCGATGCTGGAAAGCTGGTCCGCGATCCAGACGAAACTCAAGGCCTGCAGGATTCCGGCGCTCAAGGCCGACATCGAGCAGCAACTGGGGCGGCTCATGCCACCTGACATGCTGCTCGCCACGCCCTGGGCGCGCCTCAAGGAATGCCCCCGCTACCTCAAGGCCATCCTGCATCGCCTCGAGAAAGCACCGCTGGATCCTGCCAAGGATGCGAAGCTGCAGAAGGACGTCGACAACTTCGATGGGCGTTACTGGCAGACCGCCAAGGCGGTGGATGACCCCGTCGCGCCGGTTGACGATGCCTTCCGCTGGCTGCTGGAGGAATACCGCGTGTCGCTCTTCGCGCAGCAGCTCAAAACCCCTGTCCCGGTGTCCGCAAAGCGCCTGGAAGAGGCCTGGCAGGAACGCAGCAAGGTGAACCGATGAACATTCGTGCTCCGCTGGGAGTCAGCCTCGCCCTCATCGCAGCGCTGTGTGGCCTGTCACTCTGGGCCTGGGGCCAGGTGCCTGCCGGGCAATCCATCGCCATCCACTTCGACCTGGACGGCACGCCGAACGGCTATGCCGGGAAGGCACAGGGCCTGTTCGCCCTGCCTGTCATCGCCGCCGTCATCACGGTCTTCATGGCACTGGTTCCCGGAATGGAACCCCGACGCGAACACCTGGCGCAGAACGCCGGCCTTTACTACACAGCCTGGTTTGGTCCGCTACTGCTCCTCGCGGTCGGGCACCTGGCGATCGTCGGCCTGGCATTGGGATATGAATTCCATGCCCTGCGCACGGTGCCGCTGGTGCTCGGCGTGCTGTGGGTGGTGCTCGGCGCGCAGCTCGGACGCAGCCAGTCGACCTTTTTCATCGGGATCCGCACACCGTGGACACTGTCCAGCGATGAAGTCTGGCGGAGGACCCACCGCCTCGGCGGCCGGCTCTTCCTGGCGACGGGCGCCGCCACGCTACTGTGTGGGTTCGCGCCGGACAGCCGCGTCCCGCTCAGTGTGCTGATCGCGGGGACGGTGATCACCGGCGTAACTTCGGTGGTCGCCTCGTATGTTTACTGGCGGCGTCGAGCCTGAAGCCCTAAAATCGCAGTCCGTCGCGGGTGTAGTTCAATGGTAGAACTGTAGCTTCCCAAGCTACTAACGTGGGTTCGATTCCCATCACCCGCTCCATTTTCCCGAGGATTGCAGGCGACCGATTTGCTCCCGGGTCAATTCGGCAAGGCCAGGATCAAGGGCCTTGGGCAACGCGCGGATGGCGTCCTCCGCGTTGATCCGCGACTCCTCAAATCGGCCATCAAGCTGCGCCACGATCGCCTTGCCCAACAGTCTCCGGGACGTCTCGACCACACCGCCGCGGCTCCATGACAGGTGCCTGCGCGCGGACTCCCTGTCGCCCTGCAATCCCGCGCAGATTGCCAGATCGACGTGTATCGCTTGCCGGAAGCCATCGGGGAACCGGTCTACGCCCTGGGCCAGCAGTTCCTGATAGTGGCGCAGGTCACGGTCGTTCCCGGTATCCATCGCGCGATGGAGCAGCAGCTGCCAGGCCGCGATCTGCCTGATGGGCTCCGCGGCGCCGCCATTTACGAGCCTGTCGACCGCCTCCTGGTTCCAGTCACGGGGACGAATGCCCGCAAGACTATTGGAAGGGCCCGACGATGAGCAGCAGGAATCGCGTCCGCTGCGACAGGCCACCCAGCACATGTCCGATCTCGTGAACACCGAAGACAAGCAACAGCAGGACCGGAACGGCCAGCAGGTCCCAGCCTGAAAGCCCCGCCTGAAGTCGGTCGAGCCATAACCGGACAGACGGGTCGGACAAGGCGGACTTGCCTAGCAGGTGACCCCCGCCAGCGGCCACGGCGCCTGTCGCGGCGCTCGCGATCAACACCCCGAGCGGTGGACTTCGCTTTGAATTTGTATCGGAACATTGCGTAAACACAATTTTTAGATAGAATGTTGCAATGATTTATAACCGTATCACCCTGTTTCGCATCGAGCGAGGCCTGAGCCGCAAGGAGCTGGCCGCGGCGGTGGGCGTCAACCCGCAGACGATCGGGTTCCTCGAGAGAGGGACCTACAGCCCCAGCGTGGAGCTCGCCCTGAAGCTGGCAGCCGTGTTCGGTGTTCCGGTGGACAGCTTGTTTTCACTCAACCCCTTCCCTTCGCTCGCCACGCAGATTGCGAACGGAGGGAGCCAACGCGAGGAGTCATCCAATGAATAGTTCCGCCAAGCCAGCCGTCGAGCGGTCCCGGTACATCCTGCTGAGCCCGGGCGGCGCCAAAATCCTGTCGGTCGTTGCCATCGGCGGGATGTACGCCTGGTTCCTGATGAAGCTGTTTCTCGTCGGCAACCAGCCCGGCCTGCAACTTGCCGTCGGCGTGGCGGCGCTGGTCGGCATGGTGGGCTCGATCGTGATGTTCCTGTGCACTTACAGCTTTGTCGCGAACGCGCCGGACCGGTATCTCGATGAAAGGGAAATCCAGGATCGAAACGCGGCCTACATGAAGGCGTACACGTACGCCGTGAGCATGTTGCTGGTCGGCTACATCGC
>JBDLPS010000229.1:0-9863 GCA_039800965.1 Pseudomonadota bacterium
GATGCCCGGCTGTGGCTGCTCGACCAGGGAATCATCGGCGGGGACGGAAGGCCGACCTGGGCTTTGCGCGGCTGAGGCTCGCGGCCTTCCCGAATCCATCCGTCGCCGCGCGCAAGGCACGTGCAATGCCGTCTTCAAAGGCACTGTGGCCGGCGTCCGGCACGATGAACAGCTGCGACTCCGGCAAGGCCTTGTGCAGGTCCCAGGCGCTGCGGATGGGGCAGACCATGTCGTAGCGGCCTTGCACGATGGCGCAGGAGAGGTGCCGGATCTTGTGCGCGTCGCGCAGCAGCTGGTCGTCGGTATCGAAGAAACCCTTGTTCACGAAGTAGTGGGCTTCGATGCGGGCGAAGGCCGCGGCGTAGTCCCCGTCCGTGAACTTGCCGATGTAGTCGGCGTTGCTGTGCAGGTAGCTGGTGGCGCCTTCCCAGATGCACCAGGCTTCGGCGGCCCTGGCGCGCACGGCAGCGCTGCGGCTCGTCAGGCGCTTGTAGTACGCGGCCATCAGGTCGCCGCGCTCGGATTCCGGGATGGGTTCGACGTAGCGGTCCCACAGGTCGGGGAACACCGCGCCGGCACCCCAGGGGTCCTGGTAGAACCACTCGAGCTCTTTCCGGCGGAGCATGAACACGCCGCGCAGCACGATCTCGGAGACGCACTCCGGATAAGTCTCGCTGTAGGCGAGCGCAAGCGTCGCCCCCCAGGAACCGCCGAACACCTGCCAGCGCGCGATGCCCAGGTGCTTGCGCAGCGTTTCGATGTCGTCGACAAGATGCCAGGTGGTGTTGTCGACGAGGCTCGCATGGGGCGTGCTCTTGCCGCAGCCGCGCTGGTCGAACAGCACGATGCGGTAGACCTTGGGGTCGAAGAACCGGCGCATGCCGGGGTTCGTTGCGCCCCCGGGGCCGCCGTGCAGGAACACGACCGGCTTGCCTTCCGGGTTGCCGCTTTCCTCGAAGTACAGTTCGTGCACCGAGGAGACGCGCAGGCGCCCGGTGCGGTAAGGCTTGATTGGCGGATACAGGCCGTCTGCGGGCGCCTTGGTCGGCTTGCGCGTCGTGGCTGCCATGGCTTACTTCCTGCGGCCTACGAGCGGGCCCAGAGGCTCGCCACCGATCAGGTGCAGGTGCAGGTGGTAGACCTCCTGCCCGCTGTCCGGCCGGCAGTTGATGAGCAGCCGGTAGCCGCTCTCCGCGATGCCCTCGCTGCGCGCGAGGTCGCGCGCGACGCCGAACAGCTTCGCGATGAGCGGCAGGTCCTCGTCTGCCACGTCATCCATCGTCGGGATGGCTTTTCGCGGCACCACCAGGATGTGCACGCGGGCGGCGGGATGGATGTCGCGGAAGGCGATGAGATCCTCATCGCGGTACACGACCGTGGCCGGGATCTCGCCGGCATAGATGCGTTCGAATAGCGTTGCCATGCGTTCGACTATAACTCCAGCCGCAGGCCCACCGTGATCGAGCGGCCGGGCAGCGGCGCAATGTCCTTCAGGGGCGAGCTGTGTCGGCGTGCGAGCGTGTCGCCGAGGTTGCTGGCGTTCAGAAAGCCGAGCAGCGATCCGCGCTCCAGCTGCCAGCGACGCGACAGCGTGGCACCCAGCAGCGTGTAGCCTGCCGTCGGCGTTTCGTAGGCTGCGACGCGGTCCTGGCGCAGGTGCTGCCACAGGGACACTTCCGCCGACCAGGGGCCGGCGTGGCCCTGGAGTTCCGCACCCGCCCGCAGCGGCGGGATCTGCGGCAGGTCATGCCCATCCGCGAGTCGTCCGCGTACCGCGTCGGCAGCCAGTCGCAGCGCGAGTCGTCGCCCGTCACGCTCGAACAGCGGTGCTTCGGCTTCCGCCTCGAAGCCTTCCAGCGTTGCGCGGCCCTGACGGTAGTCGAAGACGGGCAGGCCGTCCTTCATCGCCGGCGTGGGGGCGAGGTAGATGAAATTGTCGAAGGCGTTGCGATAGACGTTGAGCGACCAGCTGACGGCGCCGTTGCCGCGCAGGCCGACGTCGATCGAGGTCGCTGATTCCGGTGCCAGCGCGGTATTCCCCACCAGGTATTGCCGCGTGGCTTCATGCGCGCCGTCGGCGTAGCGCTCGATCGCTGCCGGCAACCGCTCCGAACGGGTGAGGTTCACGGCCAGCGACAGCCGTGGCGTGGCATGCCACAGCGCGCCGAACGCACCGCTCGTCGTGGTACCCGACTGCGAGGGCAGGCCCGAGCCTGCCTCGGCTGTCAGCGACTGCCGCTCGACGCGCAATCCGCCTTCGAAGGTCAGCGCGGCCATCGGGTATTGCTCGAAGGCGAACAGGCCGCCGCCGCGGGTTGCCGAAGGCGGGACGAAGCGTTCGCTGCCGAGCGCCGCGAATTCCACCTGCCGATACTGCAGGCCTGCGGTGCCCTTGAACCCGCCAAGGTGGTGGTCGAGCGACACCCGCAGTTCGTCGCCTGACTGCCGGAAGCGCGTACCGGTCGTGCCGTCCGCGCCGGCTTCCGCATGCGCGTAGTCGCCATGCGTGACCGCCACCCGCAAGGCATCGATGGCGCCGTCCTCCGGCGTGAAGGCGCCTCGCAGCGCGACGCGTTCCTGGTGCATGTCGATGTGCGTGGCGGCGGCGAGGTCTGCCGTTGCCTGGGGGATGCCGTAATGGTCGTCGAAGCGGCTGATGGAGGCGCCGACGAAGCCTGCATCGCCGAGCCAGCTGCCGCCGAGCGAGCCGCCGTTGCTGCGACTCGCTGAACTCCACATCGTGCCGTGGGGAACCGAAACATCGTCGCTGCGTCGCGCGAAGCCGTCCGCATGCAAGCCGAAGGCCGCGGCATCACCGTCGACCGTACCGACGACCGCGCGCAGGCCCGAGGCGCTGTCCATCTTGGTTTCGACCGAGGCGGTGATTTCGTTCGCCACGCGTGATTCCGGGATCCGGCGCGTTACCGTATTCACCGCGCCACCGACCGCCCCATTGCCGTAGAGCAGCGTCGCAGGTCCTTTGAGTATCTCCAGCTGGCGGGCCACTGCGTCATCGATACCCACGGCGTGGTCTTCCGAAAGAGCCGAGACATCGAAGGCGGCCATGCCGTCCTCCAGCACCTGCACGCGCTGGCCGCCGAGCCCGCGGATCATCGGTCGGCTCGCCGCGGGGCCGAAGTAGGTGGCGGTGAGTCCCGGCTGGTGGGCCAGGGTTTCGCCGAGGCTGCTACCGGAGGCGAGGTGGAGTGCGTCCCCACCCAGGACGCTGACCGGCTGCACGACGTCGTTGACGCTGCTCCGGAAGGGGGAACTGGTGACCACTACCTCGTCGAGCTGGTCCGCCGCCGCGCTGGCGACCAGGCTGAAGGCCAGAAAGGCCCGGCAAACGGAGGGCAAGCCGCAAAGCAGTTTCACGGCGCGGAGGATAGGCCGATAATCCGGCGATGGCCATTGGCACCCTCGAAATGCTCGACCGCGCGTTGGCGGCAGGCCCGCTCAAGCCCGTGTACCTGGTTTCGGCGGAAGAGCCGCTCGGCGCGGGCGAAGCCGCGGACGCCATTCGTGCCGCGGCGCGCAAGCAGGGGTTCGAGGAGCGCGAAGTCTATGCCGTGGAGCGCGGCAGTGCGCCCTGGCCAGAGATCCTGTCCTCCGCCCAGTCGATGTCGCTGTTCGCATCGCGCAAGCTGATCGAGATCCGCATTCCCGGCGGCAAGGTCGGTCACGGGTCCAAATCATTGCTCGAGGTGGTGGCTGCGGCCGGGCCGGACGTCCTGGTGATGCTGCTTGTCGATGAACCCGAGAGCGCCTCGCGCAAGGCGGAGTGGTTCGCCTCCGCGTCAAAGGCTGGAGAGTGGGTCGATCTGCCGGCTGTCACCCCGGCCCGCCTGCCGGCATGGATCCGCGCCCGCGCAAAGCGGGCCGGCCTCGAGCTCGATGACGACGCCGTGGCGCTGCTGGCGCTGCGCACGGAGGGCAACCTTCTGGCCGCGCACCAGGAGATACAGAAGTTGTCCCTCGCCGGTCTCTCGAAGGCCGGAGCGGAGCATGTCCTGGCCAGCGTGACCGACAGCAGCCGGTACGATGTCTTCCAGCTGGGCGAGGCGCTGCTTGCCGGCGAGACGCCGCGAGCCCTGCGGATCCTGCAGAGCCTGCAGGCTGAGGGGGCCGAACCGACGCTGGTCCTGTGGGCTATCCTGCAGGAGATGCGCAACCTCTGGACAAAGCTGGTGCCCGGCGCTCCGATGCCCGGCGTATGGTCGCGCAATACGGCGCAACTGCCGCAGGCGATCACGCGCTTCCGCGCCGTGCCCAGCGGCAGGGCGCTGTTCCGGAGGATGGCCGCGCGGGCTTCCCGCGTCGACCGGATGATCAAGGGCCGGCTGTCCGGCAATCCCTGGGACGAGCTCATGCAGCTGGCGCTGGAATTCGCAGGCCGGCCCGTGCTTTCCCCGACTCCAACCTGACCGGGACCGCGATGTCCGATATCTCCACGCCGCCGGGTCCACTCGGCCTGTTCGGCGGCACTTTCGATCCCATCCACTACGGCCACCTGCGCACGGCTTTCGAGTTGCAGCAGGCGCTCAAGCTGGCGGAGGTCCGGTTCATGCCGACAGGCAACCCCCCGCACCGCGACCAGACGCTGGCCGATGCGGCGCAGCGCCTGGAGATGGTCCGTGCGGCCGTCGCCGATCAGCCGGGCTTCACGGTGGACGATCGCGAGGTTCGCCGGACCGGTCTCTCGTATTCGGTCGATACGCTGACCGAACTGCGCCGGGAATACCCCGCGCGCCCCCTGTGCCTGCTGCTGGGCATGGACGCGTTCCTTGGGCTGCCGACCTGGCATCGCTGGGCCGAGATCTTCGACCTGGCACATGTTGTCGTGGCCCACCGCCCCGGCTGGAAGGCCCCCACGCAGGGGCCTTTGGGGGAGGCGATGGTCGACCGCGGTACCGGCGGCATCCGCGACCTGCACGCCTCGAAGGCCGGACGGATCTACGTGCATGCTGTCACGCAGCTGGAGATCTCTTCGACCGAGCTGCGTCAACTGATTGCCGGCGGCGGCGACCCGCGTTACCTCGTCCCGGACAGCGTCCGCGCCGTGCTCGGCGGTCTGGAATGCTATGCTCGCCGCCAATGAGTACGCGCAAATCCACCCGCCCGCCTGCCCGGGCCGCTCTGGTCAAGACCGTCGTCGCCGCCCTCGATGAAATGAAGGCGGTCAACGTGAAGGTGATGGACGTCCGCGCCGTTACCGACGTGTCCGATTGCATGGTCGTCGCCTCTGGCAATTCCGACCGACACGTCAAGTCCATCGCGGATCGTGTCGTCGAGCGTACGAAACAGGCCGGCTTCCGCCCGCTCGGCGTCGAGGGCGAGCGTGATGGCGAGTGGGTGCTGGTCGACTGCAACGATGTCATCGTCCACGTGATGTTGCCCCGCGTGCGTGAGTTCTACGCCCTCGAGAGTCTCTGGGACGTCGCGCCCAAGGCCGCTTCGGGCAAGAAGCCTCCGGCGCGCAGGAAGGTCGCAAAGAAGGCCGCCGGCAAGCCGGCCCGCAGCAAGACTGCTGCCAAGCGCCCTGCATCGCGCGCAAAGGCCGCGCCCCGTGGGAAGACGGCCGCCCGCAAGCCCGCGCCGCGGGCCAAGTCCCGCCGTACCGGCGGCTGACGTCCGCCGGTCCGCCACGGCGGGCAGCCATGCGCGTCAGCCTCGTCGCCGTTGGCACACGAATGCCGGCCTGGGTCCGCGACGCCTATGGCGACTACGCCAAGCGGCTGGCCTCGCGCCTGCCGGTTACCCTGAACGAGCTTTCGCCGGGCAAGCGCACCGCAGGCGGTGATGCGGCGCGCGCCATGGCCGACGAGGGCAAGCGCCTGCTGGCCGCGTTGAAGCGCGACGACCATGTCGTTCTGCTTGATGAACGTGGCGCGGAGCGCACGAGCACGGAGCTGTCGACCTGGCTGCGCGCCCGGGAGCAGGACGGGCGACCGATCGTCTTCCTGGTCGGCGGGCCGGACGGTTTCGCGCCTGAAGTCCGCGAGCGCGCCAACGAGCGCTGGTCGCTGTCGAAGCTCACGTTGCCGCATGCGCTCGTGCGCGTGGTGTTCATCGAGCAGTTGTATCGCGCGGTGACCTTGCTGGATGGCCACCCTTACCACCGTGAATGAAGTTCCGCATCCCATGAGCACCGCCGGCACTCCTCGTCTGCTGCTGGCCTCCGCTTCGCCGAGGCGCAGCGCCCTGTTGACCCAGATCGGCGTGCTGCACCGCATCCTTGCGCCGGAGATCGACGAAACGCCGCTGCCCGGAGAGGATCCGGTCGCGCTGGTGCAGCGCCTCGCGCGCGGCAAGGCGCTGGCGGCCCTGCCTCTGGCCGGCGGTCTCGCCGTGCTGGGGGCCGATACGGAAGTCGTGCTGGACGGGCGCGTGTATGGGAAACCGCGTGATGCGGTGGACGCTCAGGCAATGCTGTTGTCGTTGGCAGGCCGTGAACATCGCGTGCTCAGTGCCGTGACGCTGGCGACCCCGGACGGGGGCGTGCTTGACCGGCTTTCGGAGAGTCTTGTCCGCATGCGTGACATCACCGCAGCCGAGGCCCGGGCCTACTGGGACAGCGGCGAACCGCAGGGCAAGGCGGGTGGTTATGCGATACAGGGCCTTGCGGCCGTGTTCATCAGCGGATTATCCGGCAGCTTTTCCGGCGTGATGGGCCTGCCGCTGTTCGAAACGGCGCAACTGCTGGCGCGGGCGGGCATCCTCACGGAACCGGGAGGTGGCACATGAGCATCGAGATTCTCGTGAACATCGCACCGCGCGAGATGCGTGCAGCAGTGGTCGAGAACGGCGCGCTGCAGGATGTGTTCATCGAGCGGCCAAGCCGCAAGGGACTGGTCAGCAACCTGTACAAGGGCCGCGTGTCGCGCGTTCTGCCGGGCATGCAGGCGGCTTTCCTCGACATCGGTCTGGCGCGCACGGGCTTCCTGCACGTCGCTGACATTCTGGCGCCGACGCTGGCGCCCGGGGACGAGCACCTGGCGCCCCGTCTCGACGCCGAGCCGGATATCCGCGCGCTGGTGCGCGAGGGCGACGAACTGCTGGTGCAGGTCGTGAAGGATCCGCTGGGCACGAAGGGCGCGCGCCTTTCGACGCACATCGCATTGCCGTCGCGCTTCCTGGTGTACATGCCCCGAGGCTCGAAGGTCGGCGTCTCGGCCCGCATCGAGGAAGAGGCCGAGCGCGTGCGGCTGCGCGAACTGGTTTCCGGCCTGGCGCGCGAGCGCGGCGAAAAGGGCGGATTCATCGTACGCACGGCCGCGCAGGGGGCGCCGCTGGAGGCGCTGCATGCGGACATGGTCTATCTCGATCGCCTGTGGTCCCACGTTCGCGAGCAGGTCATGAAGACCTCGCCCGGCACGCTGGTGCACGAGGACCTGCCCCTGTCGCTGCGGATCCTGCGTGACGAACTCGGCCCGCAGGTCCGGCGGGTGCTGGTCGATTCGCCCGTCGATCACGAGCGCATGCTCGCCTTTACGCGTGCATTCATGCCTGAATTCGCTGATCGCCTCGAATTGCATGCGGGTCCTCGACCGATCTTCGACCTGCATGGCATCGAGGAGGAAATCGGGCGCGCGCTCGAACAGAAAGTGCCGCTCAAGTCGGGCGGCTACCTCGTGATCCAGCAGACCGAGGCGATGACGACGGTCGACGTGAATACCGGCGGCTATGTCGGCTACCGCAACCTCGAAGAAACGATCTTCCGCACCAACCTCGAGGCCGCGGTGACGGTGGCGCGGCAGCTGCGCGTCCGGAACCTGGGCGGCATCATCATCATCGACTTCATCGACATGCAGGACGAGGAGCACCGGCGCGCGCTCATCGCTGCGCTTGAGGAGGCCTTGTCGGGCGACCGCGCCCAGACGCACATCGCGAACATTTCCCCGCTGGGCCTGGTGGAGATGACGCGCAAGCGCACCAGGGAGAGCCTCGAACACCTGCTCTGCGGCAGTTGCCCGCAGTGCGGTGGCCGTGGATTCGTGCGTACGGCGGAGACCGTCTGCCACGAGGTTTTCCGCGAGATCGTGCGCCAGAGTCGCCAGTTCCAGAGCCAGGAAGTCGTGGTGCTCGCGCACCAGGACGTGGTGAGCCGCCTGCTTGAGGAAGAATCCCCGGTGCTGGCCGAACTGGAGACCCAGATCGGTCGTTCGATCCGCCTGCAGGCGGAGCCGCTCTACGGCATCGACCAGTATGACGTGGTGCTCGCGTGAAGGTCGCCGCGCTGCAGATGACCTCCGGCATGGATGTCGCCGAGAATCTCTCGACGGCTGCGCGACTGCTGGAGTCCGTTGCGGCCCGGGGCTCGCGGCTTGCGGTGCTGCCGGAGAACTTCGCCTTCATGGGCCGCGATGAGGCGGCCAAGCGGTCCATCGCAGAGAGCCCGGGCGAGGGTCCCGTGCAGGATGCGTTGGCCGGGCTTGCGGGCCGCCTTGGCCTGACGATCGTCGCGGGTACGCTGCCGTTGCGCGTGCCGGGCGAGGATCGTTGTGCGGCCGCCAGCCTGGTCTTTGGCCCGGACGGCGGCCTGCAGGCGCGCTACGACAAGATCCATCTCTTCGACGTCGACCTGCCCGGGCGTGACGAGCCCTACCGGGAGTCCGTCGGCACGGTGCCCGGCCGGGACGTGGTCGTGACCGAAGTCGAGGGACTGCCGGTCGGGCTTTCCGTCTGTTACGACGTCCGTTTTCCCGAACTGTATCGCCGCATGGCCAAGGCCGGCGCGCGCGTCTTCGTCGTTCCGGCAGCCTTCACCGTGCCGACCGGCGAGGCGCATTGGGACCTGCTCCTGCGTGCGCGGGCCGTGGAGAACCTCGCTTTCGTCGTCGCCGCCGCCCAGTGTGGTGCGCACCAGAATGGGCGCCGGACCTGGGGCCACAGCCTCGTCGTCGATTGCTGGGGCGAGGTGCTCGGTCGTCTTGCGGATGGCGAAGGAGCCATCGTCGTCGACATCGACGCGACGAGGCAGGACGATGTGCGCAGCCGCTTCCCCTCGCTTTCGCATCGCGCGCTGGACTGAAAGCAACCGTATTCCAGGAGTATCCCGACCCATGTCATCGCCCGCCGCCGATCCTTACGTCGATTCCCTCGAACTGGCCCGCAGCCTGCTGCTGGCCCCGGGCGGTCTCGATGACAGCTGCATGGCGCGCGTGCTCGATGGCGTGATGGGGCATGCCGTGGATGCCGCAGACCTGTATTTCCAGGTGTCGCGCGAGGAGTCCTGGGCGCTGGAGGATGGCATCGTCAAGGAAGGCAGCGCGAGCATCGAGGAAGGCGTCGGCGTGCGCGCCATCGCCGGCGAGAAGACGGGATTTGCCTATTCCGATGAAATCCATCTCGCGGCTCTGGAGGAGGCTGCGGCCGCCGCACGTGCCATTGCCCGGCAGTCGCCCGGTCGCAAGGTGCAGGCCTGGCGGAGCAGCCCGGGCCGGCAGCTTTATCTGCCCGTCGATCCGCTCGCCACGCTCGATGACAACGCCAAGGTCGCCTGGCTCGAGCGTGTGGACCGGGAGACGCGCGCGATGGACCCGCGTATCAAGCAGGTGATGGCGAGCGTCAGTGCCGTGCACGAGGTCGTGCTGGTCGCCCGCGCCGACGGGTTGCTTGCGGCGGACGTTAGGCCCTTGGTGAGATTCAATGTTTCTGTGATCGCCGAACACGACGGGCGGCGGGAGCAGGGGTATGCAGGTGCCGGTGGACGTTTCTCGCTCGCGGAGCTCGTCGCCGGCGACCGGCCTGTGCAACTTGCGCGCGAAGCGGTGCGCCAGGCACTCGTGAACCTCGAGGCCGTGCCGGCACCTGCCGGCACGATGCCGGTAGTGCTCGCTGCGGGTTGGCCGGGCATCCTGCTG
>JBDLPS010000230.1:0-3540 GCA_039800965.1 Pseudomonadota bacterium
GAAGGATGAGACAGTGCCCATGCAACGGACGATGATCTACCGGGCCGGCTGCCTGCTGGCCGTCCTGTTGTCCTGTGGTTCCCGGGCCCTGTGTGCCCAGGAGTCGCAGCTCCCGCAGGAGTCGCAGGTTGCCACGCCTGTCGTTGCCGCTGCGCCGGCTTTCGCGACGGTCCATGTTCTCGTCCATACGTCCTTCGGCGACGTGAGGTTGGCGCTGGAAAAGGAACGGGCACCTCTTACGACCGCGAATTTCCTTCGTTATGTGGACCAGAAACGTTTCGACGGCGCGACGTTCTATCGCGCCGTGAAGCTCGACGAAGAAGGACGCTACGGACTCGTGCAGGGTGGGCTGAAGGGCGATCCCAAAAAGGTGCTCAAGCCCGTCAGGCACGAGGCCCCTTTCGCCACAGGCCTCAGCAATGTCAACGGCGCGGTGTCCATGGCGCGCGGGGCGCCGGGCAGCGCGGCTTCGGATTTTTTCATCGTCGTCGGCGATCTGGTGTCGCTTGATGGCAAGCCGGACAGTGACGATCCCGGTTATGCCGTTTTCGGCCACGTGGTCGAAGGCATGGATGTCGTGAAGCGGATCATGGAGGCGCCGCGGTCACTTGATGCACCGGATCCTGCGATGAAGGGCCAGATGATCGCGGTGCCAGTGAGGATCCAGTCCGTGCGTCGCGCGGACTGAAGGCGGGTGGCGTGAGCCTGAGACTGCGCATCATCCTGCTGCTGCTGGCGGTCCTCCTGCCGGCCTTCGGTGGATTCGCGTGGATCATGACCCGCAACGTTCAGCATGCACAGGACGCCTTCCGCGCCCAGGTGCTCAGCCGTGCCCAGACCATGCGCGTCTCGATGGATCAGGAACTGGAACGTCGCGAGACGGTGTTGACGGTGTTGGCCAATTCGCCCGCGCTGCAGGAATGGAACCTGCCGCGCTTCTGTCAGCTCGCCCGCTCTGCGGTCGCCGGCAGCAACGATCCGATCGTCCTGGCGAGGGAAGGGCGCGTGGTGATGGGCACCAGCAGCACTGATTGCCAGCCGGATCCGGGTCGACTGCAGCGCGTGCCCGAGCCGCTGACCTCCGGTCGCGTCCACCTCACGGACCTGTACACGCGGTCTTTCGGAGACCGGATGATGGTGCTTTTCAGCACCCTGGTTCACGACGGCAGCATCTACGAACTGTCCATCGGCGTGCCGCCCTCGGCGTTGCAGGAAACCCTCGAGCTGAACGGACTTGAGGCAGGCTGGAGCGTGACCGTCCTCAATCCGGCCGGCAGGGTCCTCGCCCGTTTTCCGGACCCTGGTCGTTGGGTCGGCGGGTACGGCCCGGACCTGCTGAAAGCCGCAGGCGTGGGCAGTCCGTTCTGGCGCGCGGGCATAGGGCCGGAACAAGGGGGGCTGATGGGTCGGTCAGGCGACGGCACGCTGACGCATGTCGTGTTCAGTCGCGCAAACCGGTACGGATTGACCGTTTTCATCACCTATCCCGATTCGGCCGTCGAGGCGAGTGTCCACAACACGGTTCACGAGGAAATCTTCGTTGCGGCGTTGCTGATGTTGCTGGGCCTGTCGATCGCCGCGTGGGCTTTCCGCCAGATCTCCGCGCCGGCCACTGAATTGCGCAAATCGGCCGAGGATCTCAAGGCCGGTCGCGCGGTCGTCATGCGACGCTACGGGGTGCCGGAATTCGACAGCGTGGCTTCGTCGCTGGAGGACGCCAGTTCCACCATCCGGTCGCACAACGACGAGCTTGCCCGGCGCATCGACCAGGCCGTGGAGGCCGCCCGCACCTCGCAGTTGAAGCTGTTGCAGGCGCAGAGGCTCGAAGTCATCGGTCGCCTCGCCGGCGGCATCGCTCACGACTTCAACAATCTCCTGCAGACCTTGTCCACCGGGTTCAGTGTCCTCGGGCAGTTGGTCAGCGATCCCAGGGCTGCCCCGCTCCTCGAGGCGGGCATGCGGGCTGTGGGCCGCGGATCCCGGCTGGTGCAGCGGTTGCTTGCCGTGGGCCGTAGCGCGCCTTTCGAAGCACGGTCGGTCGATCTGGCTGCGCAGTTGTCGGGCATGGAGGTGTTGCTGGCGCGCGCCTTGCCGCGCGACATCCGCCTGTCCATCGACTTTCCCCCTGCGCTTGGTCCGGTCCTGACCGACGCCGGGCAGCTTGAGGGCGCCCTGCTCAACGTGGTCTTCAATGCACGCGATGCAATGCCTCAAGGCGGTGCCTTGCAGATCACCGCGTGCAATGCGTCCCGTGACGGGCGCGATGGGGTGTCGTTGCGTGTTGCCGATACCGGCGAGGGCATTCCCCCCGAGTTGTTGCCACAGGTGTTCGAGCCGTTCGTCACCACCAAGCCAGTGGGGCGCGGGACGGGGCTGGGCCTGTCGCAGGTCAAGGATTTCGCGCAGGCTTCCGGCGGCTCCGTCGGCGTTGAAAGCGTTGTCGGCAAGGGTACGGTGGTCAGCCTGTGGCTCCCGCGTGCGGTGGTCGCTGTGGCCGAAGAGGAGGCTCTTCCAGCAAGCCCTCCGTCCGTGCCGGGTCGTCGCGTGCTGTTCGTCGAAGACGATGCGCTGCTCTCGGAGGTGGTGTCTGGGGCGCTCCGCAACGCAGGTTTCGAAGTTCGGCTGTGTGCGACTGCCGACGAGGCGTTGCGCCGCCTTCGGGCCGGAGAGTCGGTCGACGTCGTGTTCTCGGACATCGTGATGTCCGGCACGCTGAGCGGCTTGCAGCTGGTTGATGTGCTGCAGCAGGAATTCCCGGCGCTGCCGGTCGTCCTGTCCACGGGTTATGCGCAGGCCTTGCCGGATCCACCGCCCTGCGTACTGCTGTCCAAGCCTTATTCCATCGAGCGGCTCGTCGATGCCCTGAACGACCCGAAGCGCTGCGGTTGAAGCTGCGGTATAACATCCCGAACGCCATTTGCCCGGAGTGCCTGCCATGAAGAACCTGTTCCGTGATGCCTTGATCATCGTCGCCGCGCTGCTGGTTGGCGGGCCGGCGCTGGCGGCCGGGGATCGCCATGCCGAAACCATCCAGCTGTTCAAGGACGCCGGCGAAAGCGGCAAGTTTTTCGAGAAGAGCTATGGGTATGCCGTGTTCCCGACGATCGGCAAAGGCGGCCTGGGCATCGGTGGCGCGTTCGGCAAGGGTCGCGTCTATCGCGGCGGCGCCTTGGTCGGCGATGTCTCGATGACGCAGCTCAGCCTGGGCTTCCAGTTCGGCGGCCAGGCCTACAGCGAGATCGTTTTCTTCGAGAACAAGGCGACGTTCGACGATTTCACCAGTGGGAATTTCGAATTTGGCGCCGATGTCGGTGCGGTTGCCATTACCGCGGGCGCGAATGCCAGTGCCAGCTCGGCGGGCGGCGCGTCGGCAAGTGCCAGTGCTTCCATGAGGGATGCCGCGGCGACCGGCGGTTACCACCACGGCATCGCGGTGTTCACCATCACCAAGGGTGGCCTGATGTACCAGGCCGTCGTCGCCGGCCAGAAGTTCAGCTACAAGCCGCGGGGCAAGTAAGCGCTCGTCGCGCCGTTCAGCGG
>JBDLPS010000231.1:0-2810 GCA_039800965.1 Pseudomonadota bacterium
AAGGCCGCGGCGATGGTCGATCGCGTCGTCGCTGCCGCAGGCTTCGACGGCGTCACCGACGTGGCGCACGAGCTGCCGCTGAACCTCATCATGGACCTCATCGGCTGGCCCGAACGCGTGCGCACCACGCTGCGCGGCATGGCAGAGGGCGCCTTCGAGGTCTGCGGCCCGATCGACAACCCGCGCATGCAGGCCTCCCTGCCGCGCCTGCAGTCGATGATGCAACTGATCGCCGAGGTCTACGACAATGACGAACTCGTGCCGGGTGGTTTCGGCTCGACGATCGCCGACTCCGCCCGCCGCGGCGAGATCGCGCGCGAGGACGCCATCGGACTGCTGGCCGGCTATGTGGTGGCGGCCTTCGATACCACGATCAGCGGCATCGGCAGCGGCCTTTGGCTGTTCGCGCAGCACCCGGACCAGTGGGACCTCGTGCGCCGCGAACCGGCCCTGGTCCCGCGCGCCTTCAACGAGATCCTGCGCATGGAAACGCCGATCCAGCACTTCGGCCGCGTTGCCGCGCGCGACGTGGACATCGGCGAGGGCATCATCATTCCCGCCGGTTCGCGCGTCGTGGTGAGCTACGCGGCGGCGAACCGCGACGAGCGGCACTTCCCGGACCCGGACCGCTTCGACATCCGCCGGTCCCCCTCCGACCACCTCGCCTTCGGACACGGCAACCACGCCTGCGCCGGCCAGGGCCTGGCCCGGCTGGAAGCCCATGCCGTGTTCCGTGCGCTGGCCGCCCGGGTCACCCGCTTCGAGCCGGATGGGGCAGCGCAACGGGCCCGCACGGCCTTCACGCGCGGGCTGGATCGACTGCCGCTGCGCGCAATCGGCTGACCCACCGCGCCCGGTGCCGGGGCTGGTAACATCCCCGACACAACGTTCCGGGGGTTTTTCCGTGTCGAACCGCAAGGTCGCTGCCGCCTTCCTGTTGCTGTTTTCCGGTGCCTCGCTTGCCCAGCAGGGCCCGGCCGCCACGCCCGCCCAGTGGCACCTGCTGGAAGAAAACTGCGGCAAGTGCCACAACAGCACCGACTGGGCCGGCGGTCTCGCCTACGACACCCTGACACCCGACGCGCTGCAGGCCGATGCGGACATCTGGGAAAAAACCGTCCGCAAGCTGCGGGGCAGGCTCATGCCGCCGCCAGGCGAAGCGCAGCCGGACCAGAAATCCATCGACGGCTTCGTGTCGTGGATGGAAGGCGCGCTGGACAAGGTCGCCGCGACGAACGCGGACCCGGGTTACGTGGGCCTGCACCGCCTGAACCGCACCGAATACGCCCGCGAGGTGGAGCGCATCCTGGGACTGCGTGTCGACGTGAAGACGATGCTGCCCAAGGACGTGTCCAACGAAGGCTTCGACAACCTGGCTGCCTCGCTTCGCATCTCGCCCACCTTCCTCGACCAGTACCTCGGCGCCGCGCGCAACGTGGCCCGCCTGGCCGTCGGCCGCAGCAACGAAAAATCCAGCAGCCACGAATACCGGGCGAACCCGGCTGCCGACCAGTCGAGCCACATCGATGGACTGCCGCTGGGCACGCGCGGCGGTCTCGCGGTCGACCATTACTTCCCCGCCGATGGCGAATACGAATTCAACATCCGCGAATTCTTTTTCATGGGTGCGGGCTATGTCACCAAGGTGGACCATCCACACCGCGTGATCCTGACGATCGACGGCACGCGCGTGTTCGAGCAGAGTGCCGGCGGCAAGGACGACCAGCTCGCCGTCGACAAGCGGCAAGCCATCGCCGCGGACGAGATGCAGGCGCGCTTCAACAACATCCGCATCAAGGTGAAGGCCGGCATGCACCGCATCGGCGCCGCCTTCGTGCAGCGTTCCTTCGCGCAGTCGGACTCCCCGTTGCAGCCGATCGCGATGCTGCCCGAGATGGAGCGCGCGCCAACGATACCGGGCTTCGAGGTTTCCGGTCCGTTCAATCCGACCGGTGTGAGCGACACACCGAGCCGCCAGCGCATCTTCAGCTGCCGACCGTCGAAGAAAGACGAGGAGCAGGCCTGCGCAAAGCAGATCCTGACGCGCCTCGCGGAACAGGCGTTCCGGCGTCCGGTCGCGGACGAGGACCTCAAGGCGCCGATGGCTTTCTATGCCATGGGCCGTGAAGCCAAGGATTGGGAAGCCGGCGTCGAGAACGGCCTCACCGCCATCCTCGCCAGCACCAAGTTCCTCATCCGCGAAGAGCCCAGCAAGACGGACCTCGGCAGCAGCGGCAGCTACGCCCTGTCCAGCCTCGAACTCGCTTCGCGACTGTCCTTCTTCCTGTGGAGCGAGGGCCCCGATGCGGAACTGATGCAGCTCGCGAGCGCCGGCACGCTGCGCGAGCCGGCTGTGCTCGATGCACAGGTGCGGCGGATGCTCGCCGACCCACGGGCCATGACCCTGTCGACGAACTTCGCCTTTCAGTGGCTGAACATCGGGCAGATGGACAACATCCAGCCGGACCCGGTGATGTATCCCAAGTTCGACCCGACGCTGCGCGATGGGTACCGCGAGGAAATGCGCCTGTTCCTCGACAGCATCCTGCGTTCGAACCGAAGCGTGCTCGACCTGCTGCGCGCCGACACGACCTTCCTCAACGAGCGCGTCGCAACGGAATATGGCATTCCGAACATCCGCGGCGCGCAGTTCCGTCCGGTGAAGCTCGCGGACGCACGCCGCCATGGCCTGTTCGGCAAGGGCGCCGTGCTCATGTCCACCGTCTACGGCGACCGCACCTCCGTCGTGCTGCGCGGCTCCTGGATCATGGAGATGGTCCTCGGCACGCCGCCCTCGCCGCCACCGCCGG
>JBDLPS010000232.1:0-6490 GCA_039800965.1 Pseudomonadota bacterium
TGTCGCCGTCCCAGTGCCCGACCGAATGGCCATTGAAGTACGGATCCGGGTCATCCGGTGTCTTGCGGCCGTCGGTCCAGATCTGCCGGTACATGTAGTAAGCCTCCGTCAGCATGACGACTTTGCCGGGCTGGTAGAGGAACTCGACCGGATAGGGCTGGCTCATGATGCCTGGCAGGCCCGGTGGCACGCAGTTGGCGACGTCAGCCTGCAGATTCTCGCCCTTGGCCTGGTTCTTCCTGAATGCATCGGCCTTGCCCTGCCAGGCGGGCGTGAATTTCATCTGTGGCCGAGGCGGCATGCCGCGCGTGTTGCGCCAGTCGATCTCCCAGACGCCGCTCCAGTCCGGCAGCTTGCCAAGCTGAGCCCAGCGATCCATCGACGCCTGTACGCCAGGATCGACGGCGGGCTTCGACGGGCCGCAGCCCGCCAGCAGGGCGGCCACCAGGGCCGCTGCGGTGCACGTGATCATTTTCATCGTTGTAGCTCCGTGCGCAAGAAAAAGGGGCGGGTCACAGGCACCCGCCCCCGGTCTCAACAGGCTACCGGCGGAGGGTTAGAACTTGTATTCCGCACCCACCACGAAGCGGCGACCGATGATGTCACCCGTCAGGCCAGGGCCGAAGCCGGTACGGCCACCGAGCGTCGGCAGGATTTCCGGGCGCCTGTCCAAGACATTGGTGATGGTCGAGTACACACGCAGACCCGCGAACCGTTCCGGCTGCCAACCCATGGTGACGTCCGTGGTGAAGACCCCGCCCACGGTGTTGTCGTCCACCGTCGTGTTTCCGGCAACGACCGGCGCACGCACCTTGCTCTCTTCATAGAGGCGGTTGATCTTGAAGGAGCTCGTGAAGCGCTCCGTGATCGTCGCCGTGTAGGAGCCATTGCGATAGCCCAGCATGAACGTTGCCGCATTCGGCGTCGTGGGCATGTTGTCGATCTTCGGACCGGCGGTCTTGGTGCCGCTCGAATTCAGCAGCTCCGGCGGCTGCTGTTCATTCGTCAGATAATGGGTCGCGAAGGCACGCAGGGTGATGGACTCGGGGCCACCGCCGAACAGCGTCAGCGCCTTGCGATACCCCAGTTCGAAGTCGACGCCCTGATAGATTTCGCTGTTCAGGTTGAGGTAGTAGTTGTCGAGTTGCTGCAGGTCGCCCAGCGGGTTCTGAGCCGTGTTGGTGTTGCGGTGCACGTACTGGCAGAGCGCCGTATCACCCAGGTTGCACTGGTCCAGCACGACCTGTGCGCCGAGCTGCGCAATGGCACCGTTGATCTTGATCTTGTACCAGTCCACCGACGCCTGGAAGCCCTCGAAAAAGTGCGGCTGGAACACGATGCCCGCCGTCGTGGTATCCGCCTTCTCGGGCTTCAGGTTCGGGTTGCCACCCGAGTAACTGATGATCGAGTAAGAGATCGGAGAAGCCAGCCTGGAGTTGCGATCAACCGCATTGACGCCACCCAGCGTCGAGTCGAAACGGTCACGCAGGTTGGGCGCGCGCACGTCGCGCGAGCGGGTGGCACGGACGCGCAGCTGGTCGTTGATCTCCCAGCTCAGGCCGCCCTTCCAGGACCAGATCTGACCGGCTCCCTCGTATTTGGCCCAGCGTGCCGCCAGGTTGGCGTCCACGCGCTCTGCGAACGGCAGCTTGGCCAGCACGGGGATCTGGAACTCTGTGAAGGCTTCCTTCACCGAGTCGCTGCCCTGGATGAAGCGCTGGCTGGAGAACAGCAGGGTGCTGGAACTGCTGGCGCCGCAGAAGCCCGCCGCCGCATAGCGCAGGCCCGGCACGCCACCGGCCACCGGCGTGCCCTGCGGGGTGCAACCGTACTGCGGGACAATGCCGCGCGAGCCGTCGCCGATGCCGAGGTCCTTCAGCAGGCGGCCATCGGTCAGTGCCGGAAATTCATCCGCCGGATTCGGCGTGCCCTGCTCGAACTTGTCCCGACGCCAGTTCGCGCCAACTGCCGCGCTGATGTCGCCGGCCGGCAGGCCCACACCCAGGCTGCCGGAAGCCGAGACCTCGAACAGGTCCTGCTTCACGGTGGCAAAGGCATGCTTGTAGCGCTGGTGGGTGTAATTCCACATGTCGGCGGTCATCGTGCCCTTGCCGCCAAGGATGTTCACCGGCACGCAGTCCTTCCAGTAACCGTTTGGATCGTACTGCGGCAGCGAGGCGCGGCAGACGATCTTGCCATTGCCATCCGTGACCGCATCCAGGGCCACCTGCAGGCGATCAACGCGCGGCAGGTTGTAGCCGTCGTAGTCCTGCGTGTTTTCACCGTGCTGCGCGTAGGCGTTGATCTTCCAGTCGCGGACCTTCGTGGTCAGGCCGACGGTGTAGCTCTGCATATTGTTGGCCGTATCGAGGATCGATCCGCCGTTCGGATCGCTGGCGAGGGCCGACAGGTACAGCGTGGCCGCCACGTACTTGGCGCCGCCATCGGCGATTGCGCCGGTGCCTGCCGTTCGCGACCCGTACTGGCCGATCAGGGCAGCGGCCGAGGCGGGCAGGAAAGCGTTGTCCTGGTAGATGCGGGTTGCCCAGGTCGACACGAGCGGGATGTCCTGCCAGCGCGTGCGCTGGTGGTTCTGCGCCCAGAGGGCCTGCGCATAGACTTCCGTGTTGTCGTTGATGTCGAAGCCCAGACGGGCGATGCCGGATTTGCCGTCGTATCCCACCTGGATGTTCTGGTCCTGGTACATCGTCGAATTTCTGGGATCGACGAGGGACTGGCAGTTGCAGCCGCCATTGAGCTGGCCGATTCCCGAGAACCCGAGCTTGTCGAAGTACTTTCCGGTCGGGTCGAAGACAAGACGATCAAGCGGGCTGCTGCTGGTCGCAGTGAACATCAGCGTGTTGCCGAAATTCGTCGGGACGACGTTGGGCGCGGTGATGTACGTCGGACCTGCCGTGTTGGGGTTGGTGACGAAGCCCCAATGCCTGATGTACGGGCGCCTTTCCATCGAATCCTGGCCTTCGATGGGGTCGAGCTGGTTCGCGTTGAACGAGCCGACGAAATGCAGGCGGCCATCCAGGAAGCTGTGGCCGACGGCGAGGCCGTATTCCTTGTTGGCCCCGTCACTGCGGAAGGTTTCGCCGTACTGCGCCTTGGCCTTCACGCCCTCGAACTTGGTGTCGAGGATGAAGTTGGTGACGCCGGCCACGGCGTCCGTGCCGTAGCTGGCTGAAGCACCGCCGGTCACCGTCTCGACGTTCTTCAGCAGCATGCTGGGCAGGATGTTCACGTCGACGTTACCGAAGCGGTTGGTGGCAACGACGCGGCGGCCGTCGAGCAGCACGAGCGTGCGGCTGGCGCCGATGCCATGCATGTTGACGTTGGCGCCGCCCGAGTTCTGGCCACCCAGCGACTGGTTGGCGTTCGAGTTGTTGCGGAATACAGGCAGTGCGTTCAGGCTGTCGATGATCTGATTGGGGCCGAGAGCCTTCATGTCCTCGGCGGTCACTGACGTCACCGGTGTCGGCGCGGTCATGCCGGGAGCCAGCGTGATGCGCGAGCCGGTGATCTGTACCTCCACGAGTTCATCAGCCGCGAACACGGCGGTGGTGGATGCAAGAGCCAGGGCAACGGCCGCGGCGACGGTCCCGGCAGCGCCGAACCGGACATTCGATCTCGTCATGAAACTCCCCTTATTTTCTTCGTCTAGTTATGCAGATGACATGCCGCCAAGCCGGCCCGTTCCGGCAACGATGGGATCGGTCCCGGCATTCGAAAGCCCAAACTACTCCATGCCGCGCCGCAGCTGCCACATCCCCTGATCCGCAATGGCTTAAATGTTTACTCCAAACATGGTATTGGTAATACCAAACAAAAAAGGGGGGATCCATGGAGCGGCGAATGGCGGTCCCGAGGGCCGAGGCGGAAGGCGTCGATCCGGCGGCGGAAGCAGCCCGCAAGCCGGCGCGCCCGGTGATGGACCGGCAACGGGCTGAATTCCTGCGCAGCTGTCGCGCTCGCATAAAGCCGTCCGATCTCGGGCTTCCGGAGCCCCAGCGTCGCCGGACCGAAGGCCTGCGGCGGGAGGACGTGGCGGCGCTGTCCGGGGTGAGCGTCGCCTGGTACACCTGGCTCGAACAGGGCCGGCAGATGCGGGTGTCCGACGAGGTGCTCGAGCGGATCTGCCACACCTTCCGCCTGACGGAAGACGAGCGCGTCTACCTCTTTACCTTGGTGCAGCAGCGCCCGCCGCGGCTCCAGCATGAGGGCCAGCAGGAGGCGCCGGTCGAAGTCATCCGCATGATCGAGGCCGCCGCGTGCCCGGCCGTGATCCTCAACCTGCGTTGGGACGTTCTCGCCTGGAATCGGCTGAGCGCGGTGCTGGTGCGCGATTACGATGCCTTGCCTGCCGGGCAGCGCAATCTGCTGGAAATCCTGTTCGCCGCCGCGAGCAACATGAAGCCCGCGGAATTCGAGGCGACGGCCTCGCGATCGCTCGCGAAGTTGCGGGTCGACTACAGCAAGTCCGGCAAGGACCCGTTGTTCGAATCGCTCATCCGTCGGCTGGAGAACCAGTACCCCCTGTTCCGGCGCATGTGGCGGGCACCGGAAATCAACGTCCGGTCGTATGGCGAATACCGCATCCCGAATGCGGAGTTCGGCGAACTGCTGTTCGAGAATACGGCTTACGTGCCTGACGGGCACCCAACGATCCGCGTCGTGATGCTCACGCCGCTCGATGATCACACGCGCAAGGTGGCAGAAAACGTCCGCGCCAGGCTTGCGGCGAAGGGCTGATACAGACCTCTCGGGTCAGTCCTGACCCGGCGGCGGCTCCTCTGGCTTGTTGCGCATCCAGTCCGCGAGGTTCGCGATCGCCGTGCGGATGTGTTCGCGGACTTCAGGCTCGCAGTTCATGGCGTCCAGTGCGCCATTCATGCACAGCATCCACTGGTCCCGCTCGGCGATGCCGATGGAAAAGGGCAGGTGGCGGGCGCGAAGCATCGGGTGGCCGCGCTCGGTCGAAAAGCCCTTCGGGCCGCCCAGCCATTCGTTCATGTAGAGCTTCAGGATCCGGCGGATCGGCGCCAGGTCCGGCGCATGCATCTCGCGCAGGCCCTTGGCTTCCGGCAGCGTATCCATCCGGTCGTAGAAATCGTCGACCAGCTTGTCGATGGCCGCGCCGCCCAGCAGGTCATAGGCCGTGCGGGGCTGAATGTCGTTGGTGTCGCTCATATAAAAAGGGCAGGTGGTTGCCCACCTGCCCTTCGATCACACGCTAACGAAGCAAGCGTGACCGGCGCGAAGCGCCAGCCTTACTTGCCCGTGCGCCAGCCCTCGGCGTACGCCGTGCGGGCCGTGACGGCGTACGGAACCGGCGAGACGATCGCGCGGATCTCGGCCATCTTGTGCGGCTCGACGGTCGTCTTCTTCGTGCCGCCGTTCGGCTCGCCCCAGTGCAGGACGACCTCGTTGCCCAGCGCGATGTCTTCGTCGACAACGGCCAGCGACAGGAACGAACGCTCGTTGTAGCTGTAGCCCGAGAACAGCGACAGGCCCACCGTCTTGCCACCCGCCGTCAGCTGGTCGTAGTTGCTGTTGGCGTAGTTCGACAGCGGCATCTCGATGTACTTGTAGTGCTCGCCCTTCTCGAGGATCGAACGCTGGATCTTGGCGACGTCCTCGCCGTTCCAGGCCAGCGTGACCTTGCGACGGCCACCCTTGCCACCGTTCATCTTCTCGAGGGCTTCGCGGCCGATGAAGTCATGGTCGAACTTCACGAACGGGCCGTAGCCGATTTCGTACGGGGTCAGGTAGTAGTCTTCGATGTTCTTCGAGACGAACGAACCACCGATGGCACCCGCCGACTCGTACGAGTTGGCCGGCAGCCACTCGCGATAGGCCTTCATGCGCTCGTCCGTGTACACGGCCGGCAGCGGCGACGGCACCCAGCCCGACTCCAGCGTGTTCGTCGCGTAGGCGCGCGAACCGACCGGCAGCAGGCCGAATTCCTTGCCCGCCTCGATGATCGCGGCAGCGATCTCTTCGCGCTCTTCGTAGGGGCCCCAGATCTCGACGCCCGGCTCGCCGGCCATGCCGTGGCGCAGCGTGCGGACCAGACGGCCCTTGATCTTGATGGCGGCCATGTTGAAGAACTTCAGCTCCGGCATCGGCGTGCCGTTGAGCTTGTCGATCACATGCTTGGCCTTGGGGCCCTGGATCTGGAAGCGGTAGTAGTTGCGGCGGACGGCGTGGCCGTTCGGGCGCGACGGCGAGCGGTCATCGTAGCGGACCGACACGCGGTAGCCGCTCGTCTCGGCCTGGAACTTCACCCAGTTGCAGGACGGCGCGCGGCCGACCATCACGAAGCTTTCCGGGGCGAGGTAGAAGAGGATGTTGTCGCCGATCACGTGGCCCGAGTACGAGCAGGCAACGAACTGCTTGGCCTTGTTCGGCACGAAGCCCTTCATGCTGTTGATCGCGAGGCTCTCGATGAACGCCAGGGCGTCCGGGCCGTCGATGAAGAGGT
>JBDLPS010000233.1:0-12907 GCA_039800965.1 Pseudomonadota bacterium
ATGACCTATGCGGTGGGCCGCCACGTCGACCACAGCGACATGCCGACGGTGCGCGCCGTCGTGCGCAAGGCGAAGGCCGAAGGCTTGAGCTTCGAGCAGCTCGTGCTCGGCGTCGTCAACAGCGATGCATTCCGTCGCCGCGCGCCGGCCATGGCGCTGCCCAAACAGACCACTGCGCAAGTCGTTTCGAATGTTCAGTAGCTTCTCCTGAGGCAGCGAAGACCATGTTCATCACCAAGAAGCACATTCCCCGCCGCACGATACTCAAGGGCGCAGGCGCAGCCATCGCCCTGCCGTTGCTGGACGCGATGATCCCGGCCAGCACCGCACTGGCTGCCACCGCTGCAGCCGTGAAGCCGCGCGTCGGCTTCGTGTACGTCCCGCACGGCGCGGTGGAAAAGTTCTGGGTGCCCAAGGGCGCGGGAAAGGGCTTCGAGTTCTCGCCCGTCCTGAAGCCGCTGGAAGGCGTCCGCGACTACGTCACGCTGTTCACCAACATCCGCAACAAGTCCGGCGAGCGCCAGAATCCGCCGCACGGCATCACCGAGCAGACCTGGCTCACGGTGCAGGACCCGCAGCTCAATACCTGGGGTCCCGAGGCCGGCGTATCGGTCGACCAGCTGATCGCGAAGGAAATCGGCAAGGACACGCCGCTGACCTCGCTGGAACTCTGCGCGGAACCGGGCGGTGCCACGTCGTACACCGCGCTGAATCGCAGCCTTCCGCTGGAGGGCAATCCGCGCAAGGTCTTCAACACGATGTTCGGTCCCGGAGATTCCAACGCTGACCGCGTCGCTCGCCTGAAGGCCACGGACAGCCTGCTCGATTACGTGCTCGAGGCCAGCAACAGCCTCAATCGCAAGCTCGGTGCCTCCGACCGCGCGCTCGTGAGTGACTACCTGGAATCGGTCCGCGAGGTCGAGGGCCGCGTCTCGAAGCTCATGGCCAAGGCCGACAGCCTCGGTCAGTTGCCCGACGCGCCGCGTGGCACGCCGGATGACTTCACCGAGCTGGTCGACGTGCAGTTCGAGATGGTGGCCCTGGCTTTCCAGACCGGCCAGACGCGCGTCGCGTCGCTGCGCATGATCAAGGAAGCCTCGATGCGCACCTTCCCGTCCATCAACGTGGACGAGGCCTACCACCCGCTGTCGCACCACGGCGAGGATCCGGACAAGCAGGAAAAACTGCGTCGCGTGCAGACCTGGCAGATCGAACGTCTGGCGAAGCTCGCGCAGAAGCTCCAGAGCATCAAGGAAGGCGACAAGAATCTGCTCGATACCACCATGATGCTGTACGGGTCCAACCTCGGTAATTCGGATCTGCACAACTGCAGCCAGTTGCCCTGCCTCGTCCTGGGCAAGGGCGGTGGCTTCAAGGGAAACCAGCACATTTCCGCGCCCAAGGACACACCGCTCGCGAACGTGTTGCTCACGATGTCCCAGCGCGCCGGCGTGAAGCTGGAACGCTTCGGCGATGCCACCGGCACCTTCGGCGAGGCGTAAGTGATGTCACGAGGGAGAATCGTGGCGGCTTCGGTCGCCGTTGCGCTGCTGGCTGCCGCCAATGTGGTGGCCGGACAGGTGGATGAGCCGGTGCGGGCGGATGGCAGCACCTCGCTGCATGTCGCGGCCTTCGAGGGTGATGTCGGCGAAGCGAAGCGCCTGATCAAGGCAGGCGCGAACGTGCGCGCCACCAATGTCTACGGCGTCAATGCGATGCAGCTTGCCGCCGACAGCGGCAATACGGAGCTGATCGCGCTACTGCTGAAGTCCGGTGCCGATCCGATGTCCCCCAACGCCGACGGCGAGACGGCGCTGCACCTCGTTGCGCGCGCCGGCAACGTCGAGGCTGCGAAACTCCTGCTGAAGGCAGGATCGAAAGTCGATCCGCGCGAGACTTTCGGTGGGCAGACACCGTTGATGTGGGCTGTCGCGCGTCGCCATCCGGCGATGGTCGCCTTGCTCGCGTCCCGGGGCGCCGACGTCAACGCGCGCAGTGCGATCCGCGACTACCAGCGCGTGGTGCAGGCGGAAAGCCGCGCCAAGTCGCTGGACCGTGGCGGCCTCACGCCGCTGTTGTACGCGGCGCGCGAGAACTGCCGTGAGTGCGTCGAAGTCCTGCTGCAGCACAAGGCGGACGTGAACCTCGGCGATCCCAGCGAGGTGAGTCCGCTTTCGGTTGCCATGCTCAACGCCAATTGGGACATCGCCAGGCGGCTGGTCGAGGCCGGCGCGGATGTGAACGCCTGGGATTGGTATGGCCGTGGGCCCTTGAACGTTGCGATCGGCAACATGCAGACGGCCGGCAGCCGCAATCCGCTCGACAACGACAGCCCCAACAAGGCCACGGGCAGGGATCTCGTGAACCTGCTGGTGGCCCGCGGCGCGAACCCGAACCAGCAGCAGCATTTCGGTGCCAGCGGCCTGGGTGGCGCAGCAGACCGCGGCCTCACGCCATTCCTGGTTGCCTGTGGCACCGGCAACATCGACGTGGTCAAGCTGCTGCTGGCGCATGGCGCCAACGTGAAGCTGGCCACTGCAGACGGTCGTGGCCCGATCATCATGGCGGTGAACGCCCGTCGTGGTGGTCGCTCGCCCTTCGCCTTCCCCGAAGAGCCCGCCGCGCCGGCCGCAGAGGGCGAGGGCGGCGGTGCGCGCGGCGCACGCACCAATCCGCAGGTGGAACTCGTGAAGCTGCTCGCTGCGGCGGGTGCGGATGTTTCGCTGATGGCCAAGCGTCACTTCCTGGCCCGGACGCGCGGCGGTTCAGCGCTGCATTACGTCGTGCGCAACGGCGGCAATCCGCAGCTGATCCAGGCGCTGCTGGACCTGAAGCTGGACATCAACGTGAAGGACGAGGACGGGCTCACCGCGCTCGATTACGCGATGGGACGCGGTTACGTGCCCTTCCTGGCGATGGCCCAGCCGCCGAATGTTCCGGTGGCGACCAACCTGCGCAAGCTCGGCGCCAAGGTCGAACTCGCGGCGATCCCGGACTGGCCGCCGCAGGGGCCGCCGATCGCGACCGCCGTGTACGACGCCGTGCTCTGGCCGGTTGAATCGGTCGTCACGCGCTAAAGGGAATTCCATGACCATCTCTCGTCGTCTGTTCCTGCGTGGCAGTGCGCAGTTTTCCCTGGCCGTGCCGCTCTTCGGGGCCGCTGCGCCCTTGCTCGCTGCACCACCGCCGGCGGGCATCGACTATTCGAGGATCACCAGGCCCTTTGTCGGCAAGAAGGTGTCCGCGAAGGACATCACGCAGCAGGACATCGGCGGCCTCACGCTCTTCTCGGGCGCCGGATGCAACGTGGTGGCCTTGCAGGGCCCCGAGGGTGCGCTGGTGGTCGACGGGGGCAATGCGGTGAACGCCGCGCTGTTGCTCAAGGCCGTGCACGGCAAGCTCGGTACGCGTCGCATCCACACGCTCGTCAATACGCACTGGCATCCGGACCAGACCGGCCTCAACGAAGCGGCCGGCAAGGACCACGCCACCATCTTCGCGCATGAAGTCACGCGGCTGTCCGTCGGTCGCAAGCTGCGCTCTCCGCTGTTCGACGGCACCATCGGCCCCTTGCCGGAAGCCGCACGTCCGACGAAGACCACCTATGACCGGGAACGCCTCGATTTCGCTGGCGAGGAAGTGCAGCTTGGGCATCTGCCCGGTGCCCATACCGATGGCGATCTGTATGTCTTCTTCCCGAAGCGCAACGTGCTGGTGGCCGGCGGTCCCGTGACCTCCGATCGCTGGCCGGTGATGGATTATCTCAATGGCGGCTTCATGCACGGTTTCGTGCGTTCCTACGAAATCCTTTCCGACCTCGTGAAGCCCGACACGATCGTCGTGCCGGCCAACGGACCGGTGATGACCGGTGCGGATGTCGTGAAGATGAAGGATCTCTATTGGCAGCTGTTCAAGCAGTTCTTCGTGCTGTTCAACAAGGGACTCGGCCCGAAGGACGTCGCGGAGTTCAATGCCGGCAAGGAATTCAAGGGCGTCGTGCCGATCGTGGCGGACCGTCCCCTGAAGGACAGCCCTTTGTTGAAACAGCTCGGGGATCCGAGCCAGTTCATCGAGTTCGCCTATCGCGGCACGCAGTTGGCGACGCTTCCTTTCTGATCGCACCAATAGAATTACAAATGAATCTGGGGGGTTCGATTTCCATGTCACGCAATCTCGTACGGCCGACTTTTTGCGCAGCGGTCCTTATGGGCCTGGCTGCGCCTGCCCTGGCCCATCATGGCTTCGGTCTCTTTCAGATGGACCAGATGCGCCACTGGTCCGGAACGCTGACCAAAATGAACCTGATCAATCCGCATTCCTACATGGAACTCGATGCGGTGGATGCGAGCGGCAAGAAGCAGCACATGCGCTGCGAAATGCGCGCCGCCGCGCTGCTGCGCCGTTCGGGTTGGTCCATCGAGATGTTCAAGCCGGGCCTGCACGTCGAGATCGACGGTCGTCCGCATCGCGATGACCCCGGCGCCTGCTACATCGAGAACTTCAAACTCGGTGACGGCCCGATGATGAACCGCAACGATCAGTTCCAGACGAAGACGACCGTCGATACGTCGAAGCGCCCGTTGAAGCTGGCCGATGGCCAGCCGAACATCAGCGGCGACTGGGCCGTGGAGCAGCTCGTCCTGACCGTGCCGCCGAGCGGTGGCAATGGGTCGATGATCCCGAAGAGCCAGTCTGCGGACTTTGCTGCGGGCAAGATCACCTTGCAGCAGGTGCAGGCGGCTCAGCCGCCGCGTCCGAAGGCCGTGTACACGGAGGCGGGCAAGAAGGCGGCCGAGGCGTTCAACGGTCGTTCGCCGAAGGACAACCCGTGGTTCGCCTGCAAGCCCACGAGCATCATCCGCGACTGGACGGCGGACTGGCCGATCAACCGTTTCGAGCAGAAGACCGTCGGTGGCGAAAAGGTCATCGACATCACCTACGGCCTGTACAACTTCCAACGCCGCATCCATGTCGGCATGGCGAAGCACCCGGACAAGCTCAAGCCGAGCTACTCGGGCCACTCGATCGGCAATTGGGACGGCAATACGCTGAACGTCGATACGGTCGGGTTTGCCGCGGGCGTGTTGTCTCCGCCGACCCGCAGCAGCGAGCAGCTGCACATCGTCGAGCGCTTCACTTTCGATCCGCAGAAGATGTCGCTGCGCCGTGATTATTCGGTCACGGATCCGGTGTACCTTTCGGCGCCGTACGAGAGCTACGATGTCATGTACCTCTCGGACGTGCCCTTCAAGAAGGAACCCTGCAAGGACATGACGCCGGAGTTCCAGCAGTAGTAGCGAACACTCGGGGATGTTGGCGGTGGCGCCAACATCCTCGGGCTTGGTTGCGTCATCGCGACTTGGTGACGTCCACCTGGTAGATCGGAAGGTCCCAGTGGTTGGCGGTCATTTCCCAGCGCAGTTTTTCGTCGCGCTTGCGCGTCGCGCTGTCCGGGAACAGTTCGTTGAACAAGGCGCCGACTTTGCCGCTGCTGGCGTAGTCCTTGTACGTGATCTCCACGCGGTAATCCCAGCGGCCGGTTTCTTCCATGTGCTGCGTGGGCCGGAAGACCTTGTAGTCCAGCACGAGGCCCAGCGCCTTGGCGCGATCAAGCACCGGGAATTCGTACTTCCGGAACAGATCCCACCATTCATCGATGTGCCCGTACTTCACGCGGTACATCCATTCCACTTGATAACCCTCCGCGCCCGGTTTCGCAGCCTGGGCCTGGGCGATGGGGGGTGCCGCCGCGAGTCCCAACACAAGGGCGAGCACTGCGGCGAAGACAATGGACAGTTGGCGCATGGCTGAAATCTCCCTTATCGATACATCAATCAGATCGGTCCATGCCGACGCTACACCGTTCAGGCAGTTCCGGTGAACCGGTTGGCCGATGCTTGCGGTTCGCGTCTAGAATGGCCCAAGAACAACGATTCCGGGGGTTTCCATGTCCAAGTCGACGCTTGCGCGCCTGAGCATCATTATCGCGGCCACGCTTGTGGCCACCTCATCGGCGGCCCGTGCTGGCGGTGAAGCAGGCCCCCTGAGCCTGCGTGACCAGGGTTTCTTCTGGGTCGGCGCGCGGCCCACGCCCTCGGTCGATGCCAAGGGCACGACGATCCAGGGCCAGATGTACGTCGGTTTCCAGCTCGTCGCGAAGAAGAAGCATCCCTACCCCTTGGTGCTGGTGCACGGCGGCGGCGGCCAGGCCACGGACTACATGGGCACGCCCGATGGCCGTGACGGCTGGCTGGATTACTTCCTTGCCGCTGGCTTCGACGTGTACTTCGTCGATCGTCCGGCGCATGGCCGTTCGCCGAACAACGTGGCTTATGGCGCCCTGCGTCCGCCGGCGACGACGGAATTGATGACCCAGATGTTCCTCGGCCAGAGCAAGCAGTACCCGGGCGGCGGCAGTCCGCAGTCGAAGGAAAACATCCAGCACACGGCGAGCAGCGAACCGGGTCCGACGGTGGGCAACGACGTCCTGCAGCAGGATCTTGCCGAGCTGCTGGACCGCATTGGCCCCGCCATCGTCGTCACGCATTCGGCGGGCGGCGCGTCGGGCTGGCTCGCGATGGCCGCAAGGCCGGACAAGGTGAAGGCCGTGCTCGCCATCGAGCCGGTGATGGGCATTACCGACAACCTGTCGTCGCTGATCAGCTTCTCTCCGGCTTTGCCGGCGGGCGGGAAGATCGCACTGGAAAAGCTGCCGGCGGAAAAGCCTGGCCTGAATCCCTGCGAGCTGCAGCCCAAGGCCAGCCTGCACACGGTGCCGGCCTTCAAGGACAAGCCGGTCCTGTTTGTGGTGTCGCCGCAGTCTTCGCCGATGTTCACGCCGACCGTGCATTGCTCGGTGCACACGCTGAACCAGCTCGGCGCCAAGGCGAAGCTCGCCCGTCTGGAGGACTACGGCCTCTTGGGCAACGGGCACTTCATGAACGAAGAGCTCAACAACGGGGAGATCGCGAAGAAGGTCTTCATCCCCTGGCTGGACTCCATCAAGTAACCCGTGAGTTGACCCCTGGGGAATCCATGAAGAACGTCGCTGCTTTCCAGGTTGCGTTGCTGGTCCTTGGCGGAGCCCTGGCGGCTCAGGCTTCAGCCGCCGATACCCTGTTGCCGCCCGCGATCCCGGGATACGGCGTCGTGACCCCGGTGGAGAACGCCGGCGAACGGCCCGACCCTGCCATGGACTACAAGATCGTGATGAATGCGACGAAGGGCGGCACGGACGATACCCCGCCGATCTTCCTCGACAAGGCCGCCAAGGTGATGAATCTCCTGGCGCAGTCCGGCGTGCCGGCCGATCACCGTCATGTCGTGGTGATCCTGCAGGCTGCGGCGACGACCGCCGTGCTGAATGACAAGGGGCTGAAGGCCCGCGGTCTGGCGCGCAACCCGAGTGCGGAACTGATCGAAAAGCTCAACGGCGCCGGCGTCAGCGTGCGGGTCTGTGGCCAGGCGCTGGCGCAGGCGAAGATCGCGCGCGACGAGGTGCGACCCGGCGTGCAGGTGGACCTGTCGGCGTTTACGACCGTCGGCGGATTGCAGTTGCGGGGATACGCCCTGCTGGTGGACTGATTCTCCACCCGTTCGTATCGTTGCAAGACCTGCAACAAGAACTCTGGGGAACCCACGATGAGCAACTCGTCCCGCGGCAGCGATTTCTTCGATCCGATGCGTTTCGAGGCCGAGGTGCTCGATTGCGAGGTCGAAGGCCAGATACCCGCTGCGTTGCAGGGCACGTTCTTCCGCAGCTGCGCGGACCGTCGTTTCCCGGCGATGTACGCCGACGACACGCCCTACAACTCCGATGGCGCGGTCGACCAGTTCCGCTTCTATGACGGTCACGTCGATTACCGATCCCGCTATGTGAAGACGGATCGCTATCTCGCGGAACGCAAGGCGCACCGGGCCCTTTTTGGACGCTATCGCAATCGTTCCACGTCGGACCCGACCGTTCGGAAAATCAGCCACAACACGGCCAACACCACGCCGATATGGCATGGTGGCATGTTGTTCAGCATGAAGGAGGAAAGTCCGCCGACGCGGCTTGATCCGGACACGCTCGACACGATCGGCGAATGGAACTTCGGCGGAAAGATGACCGCCACGTCCTTCACGGCCCATCCGAAGCTGGATCCGGTGACGGGCGAACTGATCGCCTTTTCCTACGAGGCCAAGGGCGATTGCAGCGATGACCTCGCCGTCTACGTGATCGACAAGACCGGCACGGTCACCAACGAGATCTGGTTCAAGTCGCCCGTGGTGAACGCCATGCACGACATGGCCATCACCGACCGGCACGTGATCCTGCCCACGACCGGCATGGTCACTTCGCCGGAACGCCTGCAGCAGGGAAAGCTGCATTGGGCCTATGACCCGTCGGTGCCGGCCCATGTGGCCATCGTGCCACGCAACGGCACGTCTAAGGACGTGCGCTGGTTCCACGGCACGCCGGACCAGGCCATGATGGTCCACACGACCAACGCCTGGAGCGAAGGCAACAAAGTCATTCTCGAGGCACCAGTGGCCGCGGAGAATTTCCACCCGTATTTCCCGCGCGTCGATGGCAAGCCCAACGATACCTCGCGCTACATCCCTACGATGCGCCGCTGGACCTTCGACCTCGATTCCGACAGCGACACCTGGCAGGAAGAGATCCTGTTCGGCGGCATGAAGGTGACGAGCTTCACGCGCATCGACGACCGCTACGTCGGGCGCAAGAACCGCTACAGCTACATGATGCTCAGCGATCCCACGCTGCCCGTTAACCGCGATTTCGCCGACACGCTGGCCGTGCGCGTCTCCAACGCCTGGTATCGCTTCGATCACCAGACCGGCGCCATCGAGAAGTTCTCGCCCGGCGACAGCCATGGCGTGTCGGAAATGCAGTTCGTGCCGCGCTCACCCGATGCGCCTGAAGGCGATGGTTACCTCATCGGTGTCGTGAACGACTTCCGGGCCTCTCGTTCGGAACTGGTCGTCGTGGACGCGATGGACATGGCGGCCGGGGCCGTGGCCCGCGTGAAGCTGCCGTTCCGCCTGCACATGCAGGTGCATGGCTGGTGGGTATCGAAGGCGGACCTGCCCTTCGAGCCCCGCTGATCCCGGCTACCGCGCGCGATACGCGTCCCAGGCGATCGACACGAGGTAGGCGTGGATCGCCTCGGCGTCCGCATCGCTCAGCACGTCGTCCCAGCGCGGCATGTTGCGCGCACGCAGCGCGCCGCCGAGGACGATCTGCTTGAAGGCAGCATGCGTGTCGGCGCTCATGCGGCGGAGATCCGGCGTCGACCCATGTGTCGTGGCGTTCGCATGGCAGCGACCGCAGTAGAGCGCGAAGAGTCCCGTGCCCCGCGCCACCACGTCGGCTGAAGCGGTCTGTGGCGGTGGATCGGGGAAGGGCGGGGCGGGCGGCAGCAGGGCGGGCTTCGGCGTGGGCCCCCCTCCCAGCTTGAACGCAAGGACGCGTCCCTGGTTGCCGCGCAAATCGGCGGCACTCCCCGCTGGCGGTACAAAGGACAGCGGTCCGCCACCGATGCCGGCCATCACGGCCACGTATTGTTCGCCATCGATCTGGTAAGTCATGGGGGCGGCGACGATCGAAGTGCCGACATCCAGCGTGTGCAGCAGCGCGCCGCTCTGTTCGTCGAAGAACTTCAGTTCGCCGGCGGTGTTGCCCTGGACGATGAGATGCCCGGCCGTCGCGAGCACGCCGCCGCGGTCATAGGCGTTCTTCATCTCGACGCGCCACACGCGTTCCTGCTTCACAGGGTCCCAGGCATCGAGATAGGCCGCCAGGTTCCTGCTGGGCAGGTCCTGCGTGAGTTTCGGCGACGCGAGAGCCTTGGAGATCCGCTCCGGTATGTTGCCCGTGGGCAGGCTGCGGAAATTGCCGACCGAAATGCTGCTGGTCGCGACGTTGTTGAGGGCCGGGCGATGCGGCAGCCTGTCCAGGGCGTCGAACATGATCGTCGCCCCTTCGCTCACCGGGAGGTAGACCAGCCCGGTGCCGGGGCTGTAGGCCATAGGGGCCCAGTGGTGCGCGCCGCCGCCCCAGGGATGGATGGCCTTCGGTCCGTTGCGGTAATCCACGGCCTGCGGGTTGGGGATGGGCCGCTTCGTCTTCGGGTCGATACCCTTCGTCCAGTTCACCGGGACGAAGTTCTTCGCCGACAGGACCTCGCCGCTCTGGCGATCGAAGACGTAGAAGAAGCCGTTCTTCGGTGCATGCATCAGGACCTGGCGTTTGCGACCCTCGATCTCCAGATCGGCCAGGATCATCGGCGCGTTCGAGTCATAGTCCCACTGGTCGCCGGGCACTTCCTGATAGAACCACGCCAGGCGGCCGGTGCTGGCATCGAGCGCGAGCACCGAGCAGGTGAACAGGTTGTCGCCGCCGGCGGGGCTGCGCTTGCCCTGGCTCCAGGGTTGCGCGTTGCCGGTCGCGACGTACAGCAGGTTCAGGCGAGGGTCATAGGCCATGCCATTCCACGTGGCGCCACCCAGGCCTATTTCCCAGCGACTGGCCGAGTCCCAGGTCTTGGCTGCCATCTCGAGTTCAGGATGTTCGAAAGGCTTGCGCGGATCCCCGGGCACCGTGAAGAAGCGCCAGGCGAGCGTGCCTTTCTCGAGGTCGTAGGCGCTGACATAGCCGCGTCCGTCGTATTCGCCGCCGGCATTGCCGATGACCACCTTGTCGCCTGCGATCTCCGGTGCGCCGGTGCTGGTATAGCCCCTCGCGTGGTCGACGATCGTGTCCACGCTCCACAGCACGGCGCCGGTCTTCGCATCCAGCGCGAAAAGACGACCATCGAGTGCCGCGACGTAGACTTTGCCGCGCCATACGGCCACACCGCGGTTCACGTTGTCGCAGCAGGCCATGCGGCTGATCTGGCCATCGACCTGCGGATCGAAGGCCCAGATCTCACGGCCGTTGCGGGCGTCCAGCGCAAAGGTACGGCCCGCCATGCCTGAGGCATACATCACGCCATCGACGACTATCGGGGTAGCCTGCAGGCCGCGGTTGCTGTCCGTCTGGTACGCCCATGCGAAGCCCAGTCGCCCGATGGTGTCGCGGTTGAGGCTGGAAAGGGGCGAGTAGTGGCTGTTGCCGAAATCGCGTCCCGATGTCATCCAGCTTCCAGGTTCGGCGTCCGCCGCCATCAGGCGCTGCGTATCGACCTGCCCGGGCGTCGGGCCTGCCCGATGACAGCCGGCCGTCGCAAGTATGGCGGCAGCGCAGGCAAGGAAGGTCCGGACAGGGGTCATGCGGGCTCTCCGGGGTTGGCGCGGGACCGTGGTGCGCACCGTACCGTAATTCAAGGATATGGGGTTACACTCGTCCGACAATACCAATGCGCCAGGGGGGCGACATGACGCAAGAAGCCAAGGGCTGGGATACCAGCTACGAGTGGAAGATCATCCTGCTGCTGAGCATCACGTTCGGCCTGGTGGGACTCGACAGGTTCATCCTCCCGATCATCCTGCAGTCACCCAATTCCACGATGGCGCAGGATCTCGGCCTTTCGCCGGCGGACGGCGGCGCCATGGCCGGCTACCTTGGCATGGCCTGGGGTGCGTCGGCTTTCGTGATGGGCTATCTCGCCGACCGGGTCGGCCGCCGTGCGGTGCTTGCGCCTGCCATTCTCGTCTTTTCCCTGATGTCGGCATTCAGTGGCATGGCAGGCTCGGTCATGGCGCTGGTGCTGGTGCGCGTCATCATGGGTGTCGCCGAAGGTCCTGTGGCCTCCACTGGCGTCGCCGTCGCAGTCGAGGCTTCGAAGCCTTCCCGTCGCGGCATGAACAACGGCATTTTCCAGTGCATGATTTCCCTGTTCGGCCTCGCTCTGGGTCCGATCATCGCGACGCGGTTGCTCGACAGCCATAGCTGGCACACCGTCTTCATGATGGTTGGCGTGCCGGGCCTCGTGATGGCCGTGCTGATGTGGCTGGTCGTGCGGGAGCCGGCCAAACGGGCCGATACCGGCCACGGAAGTGGTTCGGTGCTCGGCATGTTCGGCCACCGCAACGCCAAGGTCGCGCCGCTGACGCTGATCTGCGCCATGGGTGGCATCTTCGTGATCGCCGCCATGCTTACCGCCTACCTGACTGCTCCCGTGGGAGCGGGCCTCGGCCTTGATCCCATCACCGCAGGCAATGTTTTCTCGGCTGTGGGCGTAGGTGGTGCCATCGGGCAGTTCGCGATGCCGGCCCTTTCGGATGTCATCGGTCGCAAGCTGTCGACCGTCGCGTCCTATTTCCTGGCTGCCGTGTCCTTGTATTTCTTCACGCAGGCCGGACCGGAGAGCACCAGCACGCTGTGGACGCTGCTGTTCTTTGCTTCTCTGTTCAACTTTGCCGCGCTGGCGATCCTGGCTGGTCCGGTTGCCGCGGAGGCGGCGCCGCCGGGCATGCTGGCTTCCATGGCGGGCTTCGTGATCTTCGCTGGCGAATTCGTCGGTGGCGGCATCAGCCCCATCATCGCGAGCAACTTGGCAGGCAAGTACGGCCTCAAGGCGGCGCTCTACTTTGCCGCCTGCGGACTGGTGCTGGGCTTCTTCGTCTCGCTGTTCCTCAAGGAAACCGCGCCGCGGCGCGTGAAGGCCTGACAATGGATACCACCGATTCTGGCCTGCAGTACGAGGACACGGTTCCGGGCGGCGGTGATGCTGCCGTGGTCGGCAATTTCGTGACCGTGCACTACACCGGATGGTTGTTCGATGAAGCCGCGCCGCAGGGGCGCGGCCGCAAGTTCGATTCCAGCAAGGATCGCAACGATCCATTCGACTTCGAGCTTGGTGCGGGCATGGTCATCCGGGGTTGGGATGAGGGTGTGCAGGGTATGCAGGTGGGCGGTACGCGGGTGCTCGTCATCCCGCCGGAGCTGGGCTATGGAGCC
>JBDLPS010000234.1:0-4299 GCA_039800965.1 Pseudomonadota bacterium
TGCACCATCGCATCGACGGCACCGCCGTAGACCGAGTAGGACTTCATGGCGGACACCGGGATCGCGATGCTGTTCACGATGTGCAGCAGCGCGACGGCGATGATGAAGGCGCCGAAGAACCAGTTCGCCACGTAGATGTGCTTCACGCGGCGCTGGACGATCGTGCCGAAGAACAGTACCGCGTAGGCCACCCAGACGACGGCGATCGCGATGTCGATCGGCCATTCCAGTTCGGCGTATTCCTTGCCCTGGGTGTAACCCAGTGGCAAGGTGACGGCGGCGGACAGGATGATCAGTTGCCAACCCCAGAAGACGAACGAGGCCAGGCCATCCGACAGAAGTCGGACGTGGCAGGTGCGCTGGACGACGTGCAGGCTGGTGGCGAAGAGCGCGCAGCCGCCGAACGCGAAGATGACGGCGTTGGTGTGCAGGGGGCGCAGGCGCCCGAAGCTCAGCCAGGGCAGGTCGAAGTTCAGGGCCGGCCAGTACAGCTGCGCTGCGATGAGCACCCCGACCAGCATGCCTACGATGCCCCAGACCACTGTCATGACGGCGAATTGCCGCACGACCTTGTCGTTGTAAAAGCCGGCCTCAGCCATTGCGCGCTCCCATTCCTTGTTGGGACAAATTGTCGGGACCGGTGCCCTGGCCCGCATTGATCCAGATCAAATGTTGGGCAGCTCTGCGTAAAGCACTTACCGTCCTGCGGGAGATGCCGGCGGGGTGGCCGGAATGACGTGTTTCTGCCGATATTCTTGCCAATATCGGTGTATTTAATGCCTTATTCACCACGGATCGATGCATATTGCCGTCAAATCTTGCTTTTCGACCCGCGTCGGGTGAAAACCGGTAACCTAGCGCGTTCGCAACACCATGCCAGGCCGCTATTTCATAAAGACCTTCGGCTGCCAGATGAACGAGTACGACTCTTCCCGCATGGGGGATGTGCTCGGCGCCTGGGAGGGCCTCATGCCTGCCGCCGACGAACAGTCGGCGGACATCCTGCTCATGAACACCTGTTCCGTGCGGGACAAGGCGGAGGACAAAGTCTTCTCGCTGCTGGGCCACTGGCGGGCGATCAAGCAGGCACGACCCGGCGTCATCATCGGCGTCGGCGGTTGTGTCGCGAGCCAGGAAGGCGACGCGATCACGGCCCGTGCGCCCTACGTCGACCTGGTGTTCGGGCCGCAGACCGTGCACCGCCTGCCGGAGATGATCGAATCCCTCCGCAGCACCGGCCGGGCGCAGATCGATGTCAGTTTCCCCGAGATCGAGAAGTTCGATCGCCTGCCGCCGCCCCGTGCGGAAGGGGCGACGGCTTTTGTCTCGATCATGGAAGGCTGCAGCAAGTTCTGCAGTTACTGCGTCGTGCCCTATACCCGCGGCGAGGAGATAAGCCGCCCTGCGCCTTCGGTCCTGGAAGAGGTCGGAGGGCTGGTGGGTCAGGGCGTGGGGGAAATCACGCTGCTGGGGCAGAACGTGAACGCCTACGAGGGTGAGCGTCCTGAGGGCGGGGTGATGGACCTCGGCCAGCTGATCCTCGCGATCGCGGACTACGAGGGCCTGCGCCGGATCCGCTTCACGACCTCGCACCCGATCAATTTCTCCGATTCGCTGGTGGCGGCCTTCGCCCGCACACGCAAGCTCGCGAACTTCCTGCATCTGCCGGTGCAGAGTGGTTCGGACCGCATCCTGCAGCTCATGCGGCGTGGCTACACCGTGCTCGAATACAAGGAAAAGCTGCGGCGGCTGCGCGCAGTGCGGCCCGACATCAGCATTTCGACGGACATCATCGTCGGCTTCCCCGGCGAGACCGAACGTGATTTCGAGCAGACGTTGCAGCTCACGCGCGACGTGAACTTCGACCAGTCCTTCAGCTTCATCTACAGCCGCCGCCCCGGAACGCCTGCCGCGTCCCTGCCTGACGACGTGCCTTGGGAGACCAAGCAGCAGCGCCTTGCGCGCCTGCAGGAACTGCTGAACGAACAGGCGCGCGCGATCAGCCGTGGCATGGTCGGCACGCGGCAGACAGTGCTCGTCGAGCGCCCTTCGAGGCGCGACGCGAACGAGCTCGCCGGACGTACCGAGAACAACCGCTGGGTGAATTTCGCGGGGCCTGCCGATCTCATCAACCGGTTCGTCGAGGTCGAGGTCACCGAAGCCCTGCCGAATTCGCTTCGGGGTCGGCTGGTGCACGCGTGAAGCCGGTCGAATTCAACATCGAGCCTGTGGACAACGCGCGCCTTGCTGCGTTGTGCGGGCCGTTGGACCAGAACCTCAAACTCGTCGAGCAGCGGTTGGGCGTGTCGGTGCGCCGCCGCGGCAGCCACTTCCGCGTGGAGGGCGAGCGGGCTGCCGGCGCGGAACAGGTGCTCCGCGATCTTTTCGCCGCCACGGACAAGGGCGGCGAGGTCGACCTGCCGGACGTGCATCTGGCCTTGCGCGAACACGAGTCGCCGGCGGACGAGCCGACGCAGCGTGCCCAGGACCCTCGCGACGTTGAAAGCAACGACGGGGTTGCGCGCGTTCCGCGCGGCCTGATCCGCGCGCGAGGTCCGCACCAGCGCCAGTACCTCGGGAACATCCACGCCAACGACCTCACCTTCGGCGTGGGTCCTGCAGGGACCGGCAAGACCTATCTCGCCGTGGCATGTGCGGTCGAGGCGCTGCAGACGGAGCGCGTGAGGCGCATTGTCCTCGTGCGGCCGGCCGTTGAGGCCGGCGAGAGGCTGGGATTCCTGCCTGGCGACCTCACGCAGAAGGTCGATCCCTACCTGCGACCCATGTACGACGCGCTGTACGAGATGCTGGGGTTCGACCGCGTCGCACGACTCATCGAGCGCAACGTCATCGAGGTCGCGCCGCTGGCCTTCATGCGCGGCCGGTCGCTCAACGAATCATTCATCATCCTCGACGAAGCGCAGAACACGACGCCCGAACAGATGAAGATGTTCCTGACCCGCATCGGCTTCGGCTCGCATGCGGTGGTGACCGGTGACGTCACGCAGACCGACCTGCCAGCCGGCAGGCAGTCCGGCCTCAAGCACGTGCTGGAGTTCCTCCGCGGCGTGCAGGGCGTCGCCTTTTCGTTCTTCGACGCCGGCGATGTCGTTCGCCATCCGCTGGTGCAGCGGATCGTGCAGGCCTACGAGGCGCATGCCGAACGGACGGGGCAGGAGTTGCGGCCATGAAGGGCCGCCCGGCGCGCCTCGCCAAGGCGCCTTTGCGCGTCGATATCGGTCGTCGCACGGCGGCGGCCATGCCGTCGGCCCGCGCGATCGGCGAATGGGCCGCAGCCGCGTTGGGCGCCCGTGCCTTTGGCAAGGAAATCGCCGTCCAGGTGGTGACGCCCGCGGCGATGCGCAGGCTGAACCGCCATTTCCGCGGCAAGGACAAGCCGACGAACGTGCTGTCCTTTCCTTCGACCGTCGCTTCGGGCGTGTTCCCGCAGCCGCTCGGCGACATCGTGGTCTGCCCCGCCGTCCTTCGGCGGGAGGCGCGCGATCAGGGCAAGCCGGAGCGCGCCCACTGGGCGCACCTGGTGGTGCATGGCACTCTTCATCTGGTGGGCTATGACCACGAGGACGATGCTGATGCCCTGCGCATGGAGCGGCGCGAGATCTCCGTGCTGCGTCGCCTTGGCATTCCCAACCCTTATCGGTCGCCATGAGCGGTTCCCGCAGCAGTTGGCGCCGGCGCCTCCGGCATCTCACGGGCCCGAAGGACCGTCGGCAGCTCCTTGAGGTGTTGCGCGACGCGCAGCAGCAGGGCCTCCTCGACACCGACGGGTTGTCGATGCTCGAGGGCGTCATGGCCGTCTCCGAGCTGCAGGCCCGCGACATCATGGTGCCGCGCGAGCAGATGACCTGCGTGCGTCGGGATGACCCGGCGCAGCGCGTGCTGTCCGCCGTGCTCGATTCCGGCCATTCCCGCTTCCCTGTGCTCGCCGCCGAAGGCGAGGAGATCGTCGGGATACTGCTTGCCAAGGATCTCCTGCGCCTCTTCGCGCTGGCCCCGGGCAAGGCTTTCGATATCGGGCCCTGCGTCCGGAAGGCCGTATTCGTACCCGAATCCAAGCGCGTGAACCTGCTGCTCAAGGAGTTCCGCGTCAACCGCTACCACATGGCGATCGTCGTGGATGAATACGGCGGGGTCGCGGGTCTCGTCACGATCGAGGACGTGATCGAGGAAATCGTCGGAGAGATCGACGATGAGCATGACGTCGCACCCGAGTTGAATATCCGCGACGAAGGCGATGGCCGATATTTTGTCCGCGGTGCGACACCCATCGAGGAATTC
>JBDLPS010000235.1:0-9255 GCA_039800965.1 Pseudomonadota bacterium
GGCGGCCTGGTCGCATCCACCGCGCTCTCGCTCTTCGTGGTGCCGGTGATCTACACGCTGATGGACGACTTCGAATACAAGGTGAAAGGCTGGTTCAGCCGAGGTTCGCGGCATGTCGTGCCGGCGCGGCCGGACGCGGCACAAGGCTGATGCGCGTTTACGGATGAGCAGGAAGCCCTCATCCACGCCGTCGACGATGGCCGACATAGCCCGCCTTGCGGGCGTGTCGTCCTCGACGGTTTCCAGGGCTCTGGCGGGCAGCCCGCTCGTCGCCAAGAAAAAACGCGACCTCATCGCGCGACTCGCGCGCGAGCAGGGCTACGTCGTCAACACGACCGCCCGCAACCTGCGCCTGCGACGCACGCAGTGCATCGCCGTCGTATTGCCCGCGGGCTCGATCGGCGAGACCTGCCTTGCCGATCCGGTCATCCTGGCCCTGCTGGGCCATCTTGCCGACGAACTCGGGCAGCGGGGCTACTCCATCCTGCTGCAGAAAATCCAGGGTGCGTCTGATGACTCGGTGCAGCGACTGGACGTCGGCAACCGACCGGACGGCGTCATCGTCATAGGGCCGCAAGATGGCGCGGCCGAGCCCGCAGCTCGGGCACGACTGTTGGCCAACGAAGCGATGCAGCGCCTCCGCGGGTAAAGCCCTCTGAAGGGGAAGCCCCCGCAGTCGCTGCAATCAGGTTTTGGACGGATCCTTCGGCGGCAGCGCGGACACCGCGCGGTTGAACAGCGCCGTGGCATCGTCCTCGGCCGTCGCACAGAAGTTGAGGTCGCGCACCAGGCCGTCGGTCACCGCATAGATCCACGCGTGCACGGCCAGTTGCTGGCCGCGCCGCCAGGCATCCTGCACCACCGTCGTGCGGCAGACATTCAGCGCCTGCTCCAGCACGTTCAATTCACAAAGGCGATCAAGGGCGGCATCGCCAGCGTTCTTCAGCAGCACGCGGTGGTGGTCGCGGATGTCCTTGACGTGACAGAGCCAGTTGTCTGCAAGGCCGACGTTCTGGTCGTTCAAGGCAGCCATGATGCCGCCGCAACCATAATGACCGGTGACGATGACGTCCTCGACCTTCAGCACGTCGACGGCGTACTGCAACACGGAAAGACAGTTCAGGTCGGTGTGGATGACGAGGTTGGCGACGTTGCGGTGGACGAAGAGCTCGCCCGGCGCCAGGTCGACGATCTCGTTGGCGGGAACGCGACTGTCGGCACAGCCGATCCAGAGGTAACGCGGGCTCTGCTGCTTGACCAGACGCGAGAAGAAATCCGGCTTCTGCCGGACCATCGCGGCCGCCCAGGCACGGTTGCTGTCGATCAGCTGATCTAGACGCTTCATGGCACCATGGTACGCATGATGGATGTCGCAGTCATCGGCGCCGGCAGCGCGGGCATCGCAGCCGCCCGTTTCCTTGCAGCCGCCGGGCTGGCGGTGCGTCTGCTGGAAGCGCGCGGTCGCGTCGGGGGCCGGGCCTGCACGGACGTGGCGACGCTGGGCGTGCCGGCCGACCTCGGCGCAGCCTGGCTGCACTTCGCCGACGAAAGCCCCTGGACGCAGCTGGCGCGCGATCAGGGCCTGCACGTCATCGAGTGCAACCCGGACTGGGGAGCCCGCAGCCATATCGGCGGCCGCCGACCCACCGCCGCCGAGGTGGCCGATGCAGAGGCCGCTTACGCCCGCAGCTGGACCTGCGTCGGCAGGGCGGCGGAAGCAGGACTCGACGTACCGGTGTCGGACCTGCTGCCCAGCGACCCGTTCCGTCCGCGATTCGATGCCGTGATGACCTGGATCATGGGCGTGGAGAGTCGGGAGACATCCAGCCTCGACCTGGCCCGCTATGCCGATTCGGCACGGGACTGGGCCGTGGCCGAAGGCATCGGCACGGTGGTTGCCGGTGCGGCAATCGGCCTGGACGTGACGCTGGACGCCGCGGTCACCGCCATCGACCACGATGGGAACGGCGTGCGGATCACGACCTCGCGCGGCACCCTCGATGCCCGCGCAGCCATCGTCACGGTGCCGACGTCGCTGCTCGCTCGCGGGGACATCCGCTTCACGCCCGACCTTCCGACCACTCACCAGCGCGCCCTGGCCGACGTGCCTCTGGGGAGCAACAACAAGGTCTTCTTCCGCTTCGACGAGGCCGACCTCCCGCTGGACGGCCCCGGCCACTGCCTGGTGCGCGCGGACACCTCGCGCACGGTCCACTTCGGGATCCGGCCTGCCGGGCAACCGCTGGCGATGGCCTATTTCGGTGGCAACCTGTCGCGGGAACTCGAAGCACAAGGTGCTCTGGAAAGTTTCGCCCGCGAAGCGCTCGGGCAGACCTTCGGCACCGCGCTGCCGAACCGGATCCGGCGGACACTCTCCACCAGCTGGGACGGCGATCGCTGGGCGGGAGGAAGCTATACCGCTGCGCGTCCTGGCGCGGCCCGGCAGCGCGAGGTCCTCGCTTCACCGATCTCGCCCCGGTTGCTGCTCGCCGGCGAAGCCTGCCATCCACATCATTACGGCACGATCTATGGCGCCTGGCAGTCGGGCGTCGCCGCTGCCCGCCACGTCATCGACACGCTCCGGAGTCCACCATGAAAGCCGTCGGCTTCACCCGCTCCCTGCCCTCATCCGACCCCGATTCGCTCGTCGATTTCGAGATCGCCCCGCCAACCGCCAGCGGGCGCGACCTGCTCATAGAGGTACGCGCCGTATCGGTGAATCCCGTGGATTTCCGCGTTCGCCGGGACCAAGGCCCTGCGGATTTCGGCACCCGCATCCTCGGTTACGACGCGGCAGGCACGGTCGTCGCGACAGGACCCCGATGCGAACTGTTCAAACCCGGCGATGCCGTGTGGTACGCCGGCGCGGTGAACCGCCAGGGCAGCAATGCGCAGTTCCAGCTGGTCGACGAACGCATCGTCGGCTCAAAACCGACGTCGCTGTCCTGGGCCGATGCCGCCGCAATGCCGCTGACGCTGATCACCGCATGGGAAGCCCTGCACGAGCAATTGCGCGTGCACCGCGACGGTTCGGACCAAGGCAAACGCCTGCTGCTCATTGGCGGCGCCGGCGGCGTGGGCAGCATCGCCACGCAGGTCGCAAAACTGGCCGGGCTGACCGTTGTCGCGACGGCGTCACGGCCGGAAAGCATCGCGCAGTGCCGGCGCGTCGGGGCGGACGCGGTGATTCGCCACGACGAGGACCTGAAAACCCAGCTCGCGGCCCACGACATCGGCGCGATCGATTTCGTGTTCTGCTGCGCGCAGCCGGAAGGCTATCTCGAGGCGGTCACCGGGCTGCTCACGCCGCATGGCGGGTTCTGCACCATCCTCGCGCCGCGCGTGCCGGTCGACATGGGTCTTTTCCGGCAGAAGTCGCTCCGCTACAGCCACGAATACATGTTCACGCGACCGGTCTACCAGCCGCCGGACATGATCGAACAGCATCGCCTGCTGAACGAGGCCGCCGCCCTGTTCGACGCGGGGCGACTGCATGCCACCCGCAGTGCCACGCTGGGGTCGATCAACGCCGCGAACCTGCGCCACGCGCATGCACAGCTGGAAACCGCGCACACCCTCGGGAAGCTGGTACTGGAAGGCTGGGACTGATCAGTCAGCGTTGAGCACGGGGATCGGACTGTGCGAGCGGTAATGGAAAACCTCGCGCGTCGCCCGCAGTCCGCTCACCCAGAACGGATCGCCGTCCGACAAGGCAAGCACCGCCTCGCGACTGTCGGCCTTCACGATCCAGATGGCCGCGACCGCCGCATCCTCGGGATTCACGCGCAGCGTGCCGGCCACGAGCACTTCATCCGCATGGGCGTCGAGCCAGGCCACGTGTGCGGCCATGTAACGCTGGCGTATCGGCAAGGCATCCGGTCTGTCGGTGAAACGCAGGATGAACAGTCTGGACATGGAATCCCCCGGATCTAGATGAGCGTCGCGGCGTCGACGTCGATGTCGCGCAATCGCGCGCTTGCGAACCCGTCGTCACGCAGGAAACCGAAATCGGCGAAATCGAAACCCGGGCCCACGGTGCAGCCGGACAACGCGTAGCTGCCCAAGGGCCGCGCCGCCTGCCACCAATGTGCCGGCACGGTGTACACCGGCCGCCGCGCGTCGCCGACCGGGCCGAGCACGAGCCGCGCGACGCGGTCCATCGTGGGCGGCGCGACAAGCAGCTCCAGCCCTTCGCCCTCGTAGTAATGCCATGCCTCGTCCGACGTGACGCGGTGCCAGCGGCTCTGCTCGCCGGCCTGCAGCAGGAAGAATATCGTGGTGATCGCATTGCGCGGCGGACGGCCATCGGCCGGCTGCACGCGATCGGGGGAGCGGTAGATTTCGCGGTAATGTCCACCTTCCGGGTGCGGCTCGAGCCGCAAGGTCGCGCGCAACTGTTCCGCCCTCGCCGTCGTCATGTCGCATTTCCTCTGGCTTGCGCTATCGTTGCGTACATTCCGTGAACCTTACCAAGGAACCCCATGAAGAAGCCCGCATTCGCCCTCGCAGCAACCCTTGGAATGGCCGCGCTCGCCACGGGCAGTGTCCTGGCAGCCCCCGCGAGCTACAAGATCGACCCTGGCCACAGCTACCCGGCCTTCGAGGCAGACCACTTCGGCGGCCTTTCGGTCTGGCGCGGCAAGTTCAACCGCAGCTCGGGGATGGTGACCTATGACCGCGAGGGACGCAGCGGCACCGTCGACGTGACCATCGACACCAAGTCGATCGACATGGGCCTCGACGCGATGAACGAACACGCGGTATCGCCCGACCTGCTCGATGCGGGGAAATACCCGACCGCGACCTTCAAGGGAAAGCTCGCGAAGTTCAAGGGCGACAAACCTACCGAAGTACAGGGCGAACTCACGCTGCACGGCGTGACCAGGCCGTTGACGCTCAAGGTGAACAGCTTCCTGTGCAAGTACATCGAGTTCACCAAGAAAGACACCTGCGGTGCGGACGCCTCGGGCACTTTCGACCGCGAAGCATTCGGCATCAGCTACGGCAAGGACCTGGGCTTCCGCATGGACATCACCCTGCGCATCTCGGTCGAGGCCAACAAGGTCGATTGAGTCCTCAGCGCCCGTCCGAAAGGCCCTCGAGGAAGGCGACCAGATCGCCTTTCTCGCGGGCCGAGAGATGCAGGCGCCTCATCGCGCCCCCGCCACCGCCCCTGTCATAGAATTCCACGACCGCGGCCAGCGTCGGCAGGCTGCCATCGTGCATGTAGGGCGCGGTGCGTGCGACGTTGCGCAAGGTCGGTACCTTGAATTTTCCGGGTGCAACGCCGGTCGCCGCGAAAAGCGGCCTCGCGGCTTCGTGGCCCTCGGCACGCAAGGTGCCCGCGAACGCCGGCCCGCCGTGGCAGTCGGCGCAACCGGCTCGCGCCGAATAGAACAGCGCCATCCCGCGACGCGCGGCCGGACCCAGCGCAGCGCGTCGGTCTTCGTATACGTAACGGTCGAAGGCAGACCGGCCCGACAGCAACGTCCTCTCGAAGCTGGCGATGGCTCGCACGACATTACTGATGGACACGGGGTCTTCATCCGTCGGGAACGCCAGCGCGAACGCAGCAAGGTAAGCCGGATCGGCACGCAGCAGCGCAAGCACCTGCGGCTCACGTCCCGCCAGGCCCATCTCGACCGGATCGGTGGCGAACAGGGGCTTTTCCATCTGCGCTTCGAGCGTGGCCACGCCTTCGTCGAGCCAGCCGAGCGAGGGTGCGTAGGCTGCATTCACCAGCGTGGGCGCGTTGCGCGGCAATGTTTCGCCACCCGCGCCGACCGGCCTGCGCCGACCATCGGCATAGGCAAGCGCCGGATCATGGCAGGAGGCACAGGACACCGCGCCGTTCCGGGACAAGGCGGTCTCGAAGAAGAGTCGCCTGCCGAGATCGATCTTCGGCGACGTGGGGACGTTGTCGGCAGGGACTACCGGGGGCGGGAAACCCACGGGCACCGGCAGCTCGATGGCCCCGGCGGCCGCGCACAGGCACGCGGCGAATCCGGCCAGCCAGCGCATCAGTCCCAGCTGCGCACCACCGAACGGTCCAGGTTCAGGGAAGCGGTCTGTCGGGCGATGGCGCCACGCTCCTCGACCCATTTGGCAAAGGCATCGATGTCTGCGGCGGCGACGCCAGCCGGCGAGCGGCGACGCTCGGCAACCCAGCGCCGCATCGCCTCCATCAGGACATCGGCGTGGTTGCGCGCCGAGGCCAGCAAACCGAGATACGCCGCCTTCGCGTCGTCGATGCGATTCAAGGCCAGGAAAGCCTCGGCACGGTATTCAATCGCTTCCCCATAAATCGGGTCGAGAGAGAGGGCCCGTTCGTAGGCCGCCAGGGAACGCTCGTAGTCCCCCAACCTGCGACTGGTGTAGCCGACGAGGTTCCAGGCCTCCTTCAGCGTCGGATCTGCCTTCGTCGCTTCGTCGAATTTCAGGCGGGCAGCCGTGAAGTGCCCGCGCAAGGCATCCATCCCGGCGCCCTGTTTTTCCCTGGCCTGCGCTTTTTCGAATTCGTCATAGCCGAGGTTGTAGGCAAGCCTGGCGGCCATGGCGCCCTCCGGCGCCGCAGCGGTGCCAGGCATGGTCAATTCCCCCAAGGGGCCGTCAGGCACGGCCCAGGCGGCCGGGGAGGACGACAGCACGCAAAGCGCCACGACCAGGCTGAAGGATGCGCGGTATTGCATGGGGAACCTCTGGCTCAGATCCGCACGCTCTGCGAAGCAGGCGATGGGTCAGCCGACGCATCGGCCGGGACACAGGTCGCCGGCAAGGCATCGGCGGGGATATTGGTGAAACGCTGGTATTCCTCGCGGCTGACCGCGTAGCCCTCCGGCACGTCGGCATAGCCACAGACCCAGGAAATGTCGCCATCCTCGTTGACGGCCGGAGTCAGGCTGACAGTCCGGCCCTGCAGCACCGGATCGGACTGCCCCCCGAAGGTGATGCGGATCACGCCGCCGACGATGGCCATGTCGGCAATGGTTTCGGACGCATCGTCCTCGAGGTCGAGTGCGGCGAGGTTCACGGCCGTGAAATCCTTGCTCTCGGCGTAGACGGTTTCCACCGTGTCGATCGCGTCCGCCGCGAAGTACAGGGCGGCTACGACTTCGGTACGCGCGTGGTAGCGATTGTCTTCGAAACCGGGGATCTCGAAAGGCAGGTGGATCCAGGGCGTCACGCGGGGCAACAGCGCGAGCGCCCCGAGGTAGGCGACGACAAGCGCCGCGATACGCCATCGGGGCCAGGCACGGGCGGGGGGCGTAAAAGCGATTTCCTGCGGCGTCCGCGCCGCGCGGACGACGAGCGTGCCGGCCATCATGTCGTGCAGGCACTGGCGACGCCGCGTGAAGGCGGACATGAGGAAGCCCACCATCACGAAAGCGACGGACAGCAGCTCGGCCACGTGGCGCCAGACAGCACGCGCCACGCCGATGCGGTGCCCGGCGAGGTCCGTGACCTTGATCCGGACGGCACGCTTGCCCGGCGTGGCCTGCCAGACCGAAGCCTCGAAGCCGGCGTAGTAGACGAGGCTCGCGAGGAAGGCCCCCGCGCGCGGCGCGAACTCGTCACGCAGCAGCAGACCCGGCCAGCCCACGGCATGGCTGATCGCGAGCAACAAGGCCAGCAGCAGGCAGGCGTCCACGAGGGTCGCTGCAACGCGGCGCCAGAATCCGGAATGGACAGGCAGGTGGGACGTACTGTCGGGCATGCGCGCATGCTACCAATTCCCGGCCAGCTGCTTGCGACAAGCACCTATTGGCCGGGACCGGGGGCAGTCCGATACTGACCCCACAGCCATTACAGACTGACCCGAGGAAACCCCCATGTTCTACCCCCACGACACGATCATCGCCGTCACCGACGGACAAAACCTGCGCGTTTTCCGCAACACGGGGGATGACCGCCGCATGGACCTCTCGGAACTGGCCAAGCCCGACGTGCACGCCCACAGCCATGGCGCCACCCGGGCCCACCACACCAGCGGCGCCAATGAGTCCGAGCGCCACCTGCAGGAGGACAGCTACGCCGCCGCGACGGCTGCCTGGCTGAACACGCAGGTGATCACCGGACACATCAAGCACCTGTTCATCGTCGCCCCCGCCCGCACGCTGGGCGAGCTGCGCCTGCACTACCACTCGAAACTGAAGGACGTGCTGCTCGGCGAACTCAACAAGGAGCACATCCACGACACTGCCGACCAGTTGAAGGACGCCCTGCTGCGCGTCTGACCGGCACGGCTCGTGATCCTGTAGGATTGCGGGATCATGAGCCTTTCCCTCCGCGACCAGCTGCTCAAGGCAGGACTGGTCACCGAAAAGCAGGTCCAGAACGCAGAGCGCCAGCAGAAGCGCGATCAGTTCCAGCAGCCGCGGGGCCGCAAGAAGCCCACCGGCCCGACGCCGCAGCAACTCGCGGCACAGAAGGCGCAGGCCGAAAAAGCCGCGCGGGACGCCGATCTCAACCGCAAGAAGCAGGAAAAGGCCGACCGGAAAGCGAAATTCGCGGAGATCAAGCAGCTCGTCGCGCAACACCAGGTCGCGCGCGTCGAAACCGACGAGTTCTATAACTTCGTCGACGGCACCAAGATCCGGCGTGTCTGCGTCAGCCCCGAGCAGCGGGACCGCTTGGTGCGGGGCGAACTGGCGATCGTCCGCAACGAAGGTCGCTATGCCTTCGTGCCGCCGGCCATCGCCGCGGACATCCGTTCGCGCGTGGAGCGCGCCGTGATCCACCACAACGTGCCCAGGGCGGACGAGTCCGGCGATGATCCCTACAAGGATTTCGTCGTGCCGGACGACTTGATGTGGTGAAGCTGCCCGACGCGCTCCATCCGCTTGAGGATACGGCGCTTGCCGCCTCGGCGATCGAAGACACGCAGCGCTGGCTGGAGCGCGCCGTGATCGGACTGAACCTCTGCCCCTTCGCCAAAGCCGTCCACGTGAAGCAGCAGGTGCGCTTCGCCATCACCGGCGCAACGACCGCAGAGCAGCTGATCGAGGAACTCGCGCAGGAACTCACGCTTCTGGACCAGGCCGACCCGGCGGCCATAGAGACCACACTGCTTGTCCATCCGCTCGCGATGTCGGATTTCCTCGACTTCAACGATTTCCTGGACGCTGCGGATGCTGCCGTCGAGGCGTTGGGACTGGAAGGCGTGCTGCAGGTGGCCAGCTTCCACCCGCAATACCAGTTCGCCGGCACGCAGCCTGACGACATCGGCAACTACACGAACCGCTCACCCTGGCCGAC
>JBDLPS010000236.1:0-4996 GCA_039800965.1 Pseudomonadota bacterium
GCCCCTGGCGTGGTGGACGGAAATGCAGCGAGAAACTGCCGAAACCACGGATCTCTATTCGATCTCCGGCTGACAAGGCATCGCTCATGATCTCGAGGATCTGCTTGAGCGCAAGCTCCACGTCACGCGCCGGCAGATGTTTCTGCTTGGCGGTGATGATCTCGATGAGTTCCGACTTTGTCATGGCGAAACAGGCCTCTGGACTTGTCGCAGGTCGCCCCGTGCAGCGCTCGCCGCACGGGGCTTCCCTTCAGCTTCAGTCGCGATCGGCGTTGATCTGCGCCTTCAGCAGGTCGCCCAGGCTGGTGCCCGTGGCGCTGCCGCCCGTCTCCGAGCGGTAGCTCTCGACGGCCTCGGCTTCCTCGTGCATTTCCTTCGCACGGATCGACAGCGTGATCGAGCGCGTCTTGCGGTCGACGCCCATGAACTTCGCCTCGATCTCCTCGCCGACCTTCAGGACGGTGCGCGCATCGTCGATGCGGTCACGACCCAGTTCGGTCACACGCAGCTGGCCTTCGATGCCGTTGCCAAGGTCGATGATCGCGCCGCGCGCGTCGACTTCCTTGACCACGCCCCGCACGACCGTGCCACGCGGGTTCTCGGCGACATAGCCCGAGAACGGATCCTTCGCCATCTGCTTGATGCCGAGGGAGATGCGCTCGCGTTCCGGATCGATCGACAGCACCATCGCTTCGAGCAGCTGGCCCTTCTGGTAGCTGCGCACCGCTTCCTCGCCCGGGATGTCCCAGGAGATGTCCGACAGGTGCACCAGGCCGTCGATATTGCCGGCCAGGCCGATGAAGACGCCGAAGTCGGTGATCGACTTGATCTGGCCCGACACACGGTCGCCACGGTTGTAGTTCTCGGCGAACTCCTTCCACGGGTTGGCCTTGCATTGCTTGAGGCCCAGCGAGATGCGACGACGCTCTTCGTCGACATCCAGCACCATGACCTCGACCTCTTCGCCCGTCTGGACGACCTTGGCCGGGTTCACGTTCTTGTTGGTCCAGTCCATCTCGGAGACATGGACCAGACCCTCGACGCCATCCTCGATCTCCACGAACGCGCCGTAGTCGGCGATGTTCGTGACCTTGCCGAACACGCGCGTGTTCGGCGGGTAGCGGCGGGCGATGTTCTCCCAAGGATCCGCGCCGAGCTGCTTGAGGCCCAGCGACACGCGCGAGCGCTCGCGGTCGAACTTGAGGATGCGGACTTCCACTTCCTGCCCGACCTGCACGACCTCGGAAGGATGCTTGACGCGCTTCCAGGCCATGTCGGTGATGTGCAGCAGGCCGTCGATGCCACCGAGGTCAACGAACGCACCGTAGTCGGTGAGGTTCTTGACCACGCCCTTGACGACCGAACCTTCCTGCAGGTTGTCCATGAGCGCGCTGCGCTCGGCGGAGAATTCCTGCTCGACGACGGCGCGGCGCGAAACCACGACGTTGTTGCGCTTCTGGTCGAGCTTGATGACCTTGAACTCGAGCGGCTTGCCTTCCAGGTACGCCGTATCGCGCACCGGGCGGACGTCGACGAGCGAACCCGGGAGGAACGCGCGGACGTTCTCGAGCTCGACGGTGAAACCACCCTTCACGCGGCCGGTGATGATGCCGGTGACGATCTCCGCGTCGGTGAACGCCTTCTCGAGGCGGGTCCAGGTGCGGGCACGCTTGGCCTTCTCGCGCGACAGGCGGGTTTCGCCGGTGCCGTCTTCGACGGCATCGAGCGCGACTTCTACCTGGTCGCCGGCCTGGACCTCGATCTCGCCGCGCTCATTGCGGAACTGGTCGAGGGGAATGACGGCTTCGGACTTCAGGCCGACGTTCACGATCACCATGTCGCTGCCGACATCGATGACAAGGCCCGTCAGGATCATGCCCGGGCGGATACGCTGGTTCGCCAGGCTTTGTTCGAACAGTTCGCTGAATGATTCGCTCATACACTCACTCGTTGCGCGCACTCTTTTACATCCCTGAGTGCTGCGGTTGTTGTCATGGGCCCAAGGTCCTTCGAGGGCCACCGGAAAAAAGTCAGCTGCGCGGCGCAAGTCCCCGCGACAACGCCAAGGCGAGCACGTGGTCGACAACGGCGGTGATGCCCATCGGCGTCGAATCGACGACGATGGCGTCGTCGGCCGCCTTCAAGGGCGACACCGGCCGGCTTGCATCACGCGCGTCACGCTCCGCGATCTCGCGCGAAAGGTCGGCAAGACTACCCTCATAGCCCTTTTCTTTCAACTGGTTATGGCGTCTTCTCGCGCGTTCTTCGGCGCTGGCGGTCAGGAAGATCTTGAGCCCCGCCCCCGGGAAAACGACCGTCCCCATGTCACGCCCGTCAGCAACAAGCCCGGGCGGACGGGCGAAATCCCGCTGCCGTTGCAGCAGGGCTTCCCGGACTTGCGGCCAGGCAGCGACCCGGGAGGCCCCCATGCCGGCCTCTTCCGTACGGATCCCGGCGGTGATGTCCTCCCCGTGCGGGCCGAACAGCACCTGTTCGGAACCGTCCGGGCGGCTGCCGAACCGCACGTCCAGCTGACGCGCCAGGACGGCATGGCCCTCCACGTCGTCCGTCGGGAGGCCATTCCTCCGCCCCCCTAGGGCGACGATGCGGTACAGGGCCCCGCTGTCCAGAAGGTGCCAGCCCAGACGCCCGGCCACGAGCCGACAGACCGTGCCCTTGCCCGAACCACTGGGGCCGTCGACGGCCAGGACCGGGACGACGGGGGTCACGCGAGCGACACCTCGAGCCCCGCCGCACGCGCCACCTCGACGAAGCCGGGGAACGATGTCGCGACGTTCTCGACGTCCTCGACGAGGATCTCGCCCTCCGAGCGGAGGCTGGCGACGGCGAAGGACATCGCAACGCGGTGGTCCCCGTGGCTGTCGACCACGCCGCCCCGGAACCGATGGCCTCCCTGGATCCGGATGCCGTCAGGCTGAAGTTCGTTCGGGATCCCGAGCCGGGTCAGCCCTTCCGCCATGACCGCGAGGCGGTCGCTTTCCTTGACCCGCAGCTCCTCGGCGCCAGTCACCACCGTTTCGCCTTCGGCGCAGGCCGCGGCGATGAAGAGGATCGGGAATTCGTCGATGGCGAGTGGGACGAGTTCCTCGGGGACACGGATGCCCTTGAGTCCCGATGCCCGCACCTCGATGTCCGCGGTCGGTTCCGCGCCGGCGCCTTCGCGCGGGTGCAGGCGGATGTCCGCGCCCATGAGCCTGAGGATGTCGAGCACGCCGGTACGGGTCGGGTTGATGCCGACGTTCTCGATGGTGAACCCCGGCAGGCCGGCGATCGCGCCGGCAACGATGAAGAAGGCCGCGGATGAAATATCCCCGGGTACGCTGATCGGAGCTCCCGCGAGCGACTGCCCGCCAGCAAGCCACACCTGCCCGGGTTCGCGTCGCACGGTGACGCCAAAGGCCTCGAGCATGCGCTCGGTATGGTCACGCGTCGGCGCGGGTTCCGTAACGTGCGTCGTGCCCTCGGCGCGCAGCGCCGCCAGCAGCACCGCCGATTTCACCTGGGCGCTGGCCATCGGAAGCGCGTAGTCGATCGACTGAAGCCGCGCGACCGGACGGATGCGTACCGGCGGCTTGCCTTCGGTCGTATCGATGTGGGCGCCCATCAAGCGCAGCGGGCCCGCCACGCGCTCCATCGGCCGCTTTCGCAGCGAAGCATCGCCGGTGAGCGTCGACGCGAAGGACTGGCCGGCCAGCAGACCCATGAAGAGGCGGATCGCCGTGCCGGCGTTGCCCATGTCGAGGTCCTGCGCTGGTGCCGAGAGACCCTTTGCGCCGACGCCGTGTACGCGCAGGTGATTGGGTCCAAGCAGTTCGACGCGCACCCCCATCCGGCGCTGCGCCTCGAGCGTCGCCAGGCAGTCGGCGCTGGACAGGAAGCCGGTGACCTCCGTTACGCCGGATGCGATGCCACCGAGCATCAGGCTGCGATGGGAAATGGACTTGTCACCGGGGACGCGGATGCGCCCACCGACGGTGCTCACGGGTGTGACGCGATATCGGGCCGTCATGAAAATCTTCCGGTCAATCGAGGCAGTGTTGCAGCGAGGCGAGCAGGCGCTCGTTCTGGTCGGCAGTGCCGATGGTGATGCGTACGCAACGTGGCAGGCCATAGCCGCCGACCGGCCGGACGATGACGCCCCGCCTCAACAGCCTGTCGAAGACCTGCTGGCCGGACAATCCGCCCCTGCTCACGTCGGCAAGCACGAAATTGCCGGCGGACGGATAGGCATTGACCCCGATACGCGGCAGCCCTTCCGCCAGTTGGGCCATGCCCTGGTCCACCAGGGCGGCGGCGCGCTGACCCTGCGAGACATCGCCCAGCGCAGCCTCGGCCGCTGCGAGTGCCGGGATGTCGACATTGAAGGGCTGTCGCACGCGATTGAGCATGTCGGCAACCCCCGGATGCGACAGCCCATAGCCGACACGCAGGCCCGCGAGGGCATGCGCTTTGGAAAAAGTGCGCAGCACGACGAGGTTCGGATGCGCCGCGATCAGGTCCGCCCCATCCGTGCAGCCGAAACGACGCGCGTATTCGAAGTACGCCTCGTCCAGCACCACGATCGTCGTGTCCGGCACCTTGCACAGGAAGCCGCGCAGTGCCGCATCCGATACCCAGCTGCCGGTCGGGTTGTTCGGATTCGCGATGTAGACAAGGCGCGTCGTCCCGTCGATCGCCGCGAACATCGCATCGAGGTCGTGACCGAAAGGCGACTCCGAATCCTCAGGCAACGCGGGCGCGACCTTGGTGACTGCGCCCGTTGCATGGATAACCAGTCCATAGATGGCAAAAGCGTACTGAGAAACGACCGCGGAAACACCCGGCGCCAGGAAGGCCTCGGCGAGCAGGACGAGCAGGTCGTTCGAGCCGTTGCCCAAGGTGACCTGCTCCATCGACACGCCGTGGTGCCTGGCGATGGCAGCCTTGAGTTCGTGGCCGTTTCCATCCGGATAGAGCCAGATGTCCGCCAGCGCCT
>JBDLPS010000237.1:0-10950 GCA_039800965.1 Pseudomonadota bacterium
CGCGGCGCCCGTCGGCCGAACACGGCATCCAGGTCCGCAGGCACCGGCGAGTAGGGCAATCCGTAGCGTGGCCAGAAGTCCTCGTGGGCTTTTTCCTGGCCGGTGGTCATGCGCCCGGCGCGGACAACGAAGCTGCGGATGCTGCGGCGGCCGTCTGGGCGACCGCGTCCTTCGGTATCGGTCATGGTTCCTATCCTTCCAGCTCGACCCAGCGGGCCAGCGCGGCGTCGAGTTCGGCGTCGAGCGACGCGACGCGGGAGAGTTCCGCGCTCACCGTGGCGTGGTCCTGGGCGTAGAACGAGGGCTCGGCGATGCGCCGCTCCAGTTCCGTCTTCTCGGCCTCGAGCTCTTCCATGCGCGTGGTTAGCGTGGCGAGTTCCCGTTGCTCCTTGTACGAGAGCTTGCGCTTTGCCGGCTGCGTCGCTGGCAGCGAGGGTGGCGCCGGCGGTGACGGTCGTGCGGCGGACGGCGGTGCGCCGCGCGACCTGTTGGCGTCGCGGGCATCGCGCCATGCCGCCCAGTCGCTGTAGCCACCCACGAAATCCTGTACGCGGCCGTCGCCCTCCAGCACGAGCAGGTTTGTCACTACTGCGTCGAGGAAAGCGCGGTCATGGCTCACCAGCAACAAGGTGCCGGAGAAATCGGCAACCAGTTCCTGCAGGAGTTCGAGCGTGTCGATGTCCAGGTCGTTGGTTGGTTCGTCGAGCACCAGGAGGTTCGCCGGTTGCGCGAAGAGCCTGGCCAGCAGCAGGCGGTTGCGTTCGCCGCCGGACAGCGCCCCCGCGGGTGTCTTCAACTGGTCCGGCCGGAACAGGAAGTTGCGCAGGTAGCCGGAGACATGCTGGTTCTCCCCGTTCACGCAGACGTAATCGGTGCGGTCGGCGACGTTGTCCATCACGGTCGCATCCAGGTCGAGCGTGGCGCGCTGCTGGTCGAAATATGCGACCTCGAGCTTCGTGCCACGCAGGACCTTGCCGCCGCTCGCCTCGAGTTCGCCCAGCAGCAACTTGATCAACGTGCTCTTGCCCGCCCCGTTGGGGCCGACGATGCCGATGCGGTCGCCGCGCAGCACGCGAGTGGAGAACCCGCGGATCACCCGCCGGTCGCCATAGGCGACGTCGGCGTCCTCCGCCTCGAAAACCAGCTTTCCGGATTCGCCCGCTTCCTGCACCCCTGCGGCCAGCCGGCCGACGCGGTCACGCCTGTCGCGGCGTTCCTCGCGCATCGCCTTCAGCGCGCGGACGCGGCCCTCATTGCGCGTGCGGCGTGCTTCGATGCCCTTGCGGATCCAGACCTCTTCCTGGGCCAGCTTCTTGTCGAAAAGGGCGTTTTCCTTTGCCTCGTTCGCGAGCTGTTCGGCCTTCTTCTGCACGTAGGCGTCGTAGTTGCCGGGCCAGCTGCTCAGGGTGCCGCGGTCGAGGTCGATCACGCGCGTGGCCAGCGTGTTGACGAAGCGCCGGTCGTGGCTGACGAACAGGAGGGCGCCGCCGAAACCGAGCAGGAACTGCTCGAGCCATTCGATGGCCTCGATGTCCAGATGGTTGGTCGGTTCGTCGAGCAGCAGGAGTTCCGGCTCGCAGACCAGCGCGCGCCCGAGCAGCGCGCGTCGGCGCCATCCCCCGGACAGCGCTTCGTAGGCGACTTCGCCGTCGAGGCCGAGGTGGGAGAGCGCGGTATCGACCCGCTGCTCGATCTGCCAGCCTTGCGCCGCATCGAGCGCCGACATCAAGCGCGCGAGCCTTGCCCCGTCGGCTTCGGAATGCGTGCGCGCATAGTTGGCGGATGTCGCGTGGTAATCGGCAAGCAGGGCGGCTACGTCCGGCAGTCCGCCAGCCACCACTTCGCGCACGGTCTCGCCCGCCACGGCGACGATGTCCTGCGGGAGATGCGCCACGCGCGCGCCGGGGCGGATCCACACCTGGCCTGCGTCCGGCAGTGCTTCGCCGCCGACCAGACGCATCAGCGAGGATTTCCCCTCGCCGTTGCGGCCAACGATACAGACGCGCTCGCCCGGCTCGACCTGCAGGGAGGCCTGTTCGAGCAGCGGGCGTGAGCCGAAAGCGAGCGAGACGTTGTCGAGGCGGAGGACAGGAGGCATGGATCACCGCGCCACCGAATGGTGGGGCGGCACAGTCTACCGGGGCGGCGGCGTCCCGGGCGTCTTCGCTGCGGCGATCCGCTTCACCGGCTGTCCTTCCAGCAGCGAATCCGGCGGGTTGAGGATCACCTCGTCCGCGGCATCGACGCCGTCCGCGACCTCGAATTCGGTGCCGAAGTCCCGTCCCAGCTTCACCGTGCGCAGGACGGCCTTGCCGGCGGCGTCGACCAGCGCGACCTGCGTGCCTTTGCCGCGGAAGATGAGTGCGCCGACGGGCAGGCGCAGCGGGCCTTGCCCGCCGTCCAGCGCGAAGGTGGCGTGCGCGAAAGCACCGGGGAGCAGGTCGCCTGCCGGATCCTCGACCGTGAGTTCAACGCGCAGCGTACGCGTGGAAGGTTCGATGGCGCCTGCGGTCCGTGCCACCTTTGCATCGTGCCGGCTTCCCGGTCGTTCCGGCACGGCCACCGTCGCGTGCATGCCGGCCTTCACCTGCGCCGATTGCGCCTGCGGAACCTGCACGTAGAGGCGAAGCCTGCCGCCCGATGCAACGCGGAACAGCGGCGCCGCGCCGTTGGCGGCGTTGGTTGCTCCGGCGGCCGTCACCAGTTGGCCGACGTCGGCGTTGCGCGCGGTCACCGTGCCGTCGAAGGGCGCCACGATGCGGCGGAAGCCCTGCAACTGGAGGAGTCGCGCGACGTTCGCCGACTGCGCGTCCAGCGTCGCCCGCCTGGCGCGTGCGTCAGCGAGCTTCTCCTCCATGGCCTGGCGGGAGACCAATTTCTGGTCGAACAGCGACTGCCAGCGTCCGGCGGTGGCCCTTGCGAGTTCCTCGTTCGCGCGCCCCGTGCCTTCGTCCGCGCGTGCCTGCCGCAATTGCTCGTCCAGTTCCGGCGTGTCGATCTCGGCCAGCAACTGGCCTGCCTTCACGCGCTGCCCGATGTCGGCGTGCAAACGCTTCACGTAGCCCTGGCTGCGTGCGTAGAGGTTTGCTTCGTTCTGCGTCAGCAGCGTGCCGGGTAGCACCAGTCCTTCGCCGCCGCCGCCGCTGGACGGGTGCGTCGTGGTGACCGCGAGCACGGCCGCGTCGGCGCTGCGTGCCTGGAGGGCAGCGAAGGCCTGGTGGCGGGAGAGCAGTCCCTGCCCGAGAAGCAGGGCCGCGACAGAGGCGCCGACCACGAGCACCGTGCGGGCGCGGGGCAGGCCTCGGGCCGTGGCGTGGGGCGTGTCAGACATGGGCGGGCACTCCGGTGGCGGTGCGACGCGCGCGGTGCGCGTGCAGGAACGTGAAGACAGAGGGCACGAAGAACAGCGTCGCGACCGTCGCGAAGGCGAGGCCGCCGATGACCGCGCGGCCGAGCGGCGCGTTCTGTTCGCTGCCTTCGCCGAGCCCAAGGGCCATCGGCGCCATGCCGGCCAGCATGGCCAGCGCGGTCATGAGCACGGGACGCAGCCGGGCATGCCCCGCCTCGAGCATGGCCGATGCCGCGTCGAGACCTGCCGCGAGCCGTTCACGCGCGAAGCTGACGACCAGGATGCTGTTGGCGGTCGCAACGCCCATGCACAGGATCGCACCGGTGAGCGCCGGCACCGAGAGCGTGGTGCCGGTGAGGAACAGGCACCAGGCAATGCCGGCCAGCGCCGCGGGGAGCGCCGCGATGATGATCAGTGCATCGGTCCATGACTGGAACATCACCACCAGCAACAGGTAGATGAGCAGGATGGCCAGCGCGAGGCCGGCAAGCAGTCCCCTGAAAGACGCCTGCATGGTCTCCAGCTGTCCGCGCAGTTCGATACGCGTGCCGCGCGGCAGGTCGGCGCGCGCTGCCGCCACGGCGGCACGCAGTTCGCGGGCAGCGCCACCGAAGTCGCGCCCGGACACGTCGCCATAGAGGTTCAGGACTGGCTGCACGTTGTGGTGCGACACCACGGCGGGAGCGGTCTGGAACCGCAGTTCGGCCAGTTGTCCCAGCGTCCGGCTGGCACCTGCGCCGTCCGGTCCCAGCGGCAACGCCATCACGTCCCCGGTCGAGGCGAGCCTGTGCTGTGGCGTCTGCGTCGCGACGTTGTACTGCACGCCATTGGCGGGGTTGAGCCAGAAAGTCGGTGCGGTCTGGAAGCTGCCACTGAGGTTGATCAGCAGGTCTTGGGCGACCTGCCGCTGCGTCAGGCCGATGTCGCGCGCCTGGTCCCGATCGACGTGGAGCATGAGCTGTGGCCGGTCGAAGCTCTGCTGCATCCGCAGGTCTACAAGACCCGGGATCCTTCGCAGCCTGTCCAGCAGCCGGCGCGCGACCTCGCGGTTGGCATCAAGGTTGTTGCCGATCACCTGCACGTCGATGGGGGAAGGCAGGCCGAGGTTCAGGATCTGGCTGACGATGTCCGCTGGCAGGAAGGCGAAATCCGCGCCGGGGAACTGCGATGGCAGTTCCGCGCGCAGGCGGTCGACGTAGGCCGCCGTAGGGCCATGGCCGCGCTTCAGCGTCAGGAGGATGTCGGCGTCGCCGCTGCCCGTCGGTCCGGAGTTGCTGTAGATCAGGTTCAGGCCACTCTGCGGCATGCCGATGTTGTCGACGAGCGTGGCGATCTCGCTTTCGGGCACGATCCCGCGTACCGCCGCCTCGATGCGGTCGCACAGGGCCGCGGTCTCCTCCACGCGCAACCCGCCACGCGCCCGCACGTGCAGCTTGATCTGGCCGGCATCGACCGCCGGGAAGAAGTCGGTGCCGAGCGCGAGCACCAGTGGCAGCGACAGCAGCGCGGCGGCGAGGAATGCGGACGCGAAGCGCAGCGGACGCGCCAGCACCCGCGTCAGCACGTGCTCGTAGCCCTCCCGCAGCGCGAGGAAACCGGCATCGAAGCGTTCGCGGAAGCCGCGCGCGGTGGCGAGCGTCGCGTGGTGGACGACCGGCTGGGTTGCCAGCCAGTACTTGGCCAGCGTGGGCACCAGCGTGCGCGAGAGCACGAAGGACGCCAGCAGCGAGAAGATCACCGCCTGTGCCATCGGCGCGAACAGGAACTGGGCGACGCCGCTCAGGAAGAACATCGGCACGAACACCACGCAGATGCACAGTACCGAGACGAGCGCCGGCAGCACGATCTGCTGCGCGCCGTCGCGGATCGCTGCGAGGATGTCTTTCCCCTGCTCGAGATGGGCATTGATGTTCTCGATCGTCACGGTCGCATCGTCGATCAGGATGCCGATCGACAGGGCGAAGCCCGACAGCGTCATGATGTTGATCGTCTGCCCCAGCGCGGACAGCGCGATGATCGCTGCCAGGATCGACAGCGGGATCGAGATGCAGATGATCAACGTGCTGCGCCAGCTGCCGAGGAACACCAGGATCAGCAGGGCGGTCAGGCAGGCGGCGATGAGGCCCTCGTGGATGACGCCGGTGATCGCGGCGCGCACGAAGACCGACTGGTCGCCGATGAGGTCCATGCGCAGTTCCTCGGGCAGCGTGGCCGCGATCTGCGGCAGCGCCTCCTTGACGCGCGCGATGATGTCGAGCGTCGAGGCCCCCGCGCTGCGCTGGATCTGCAGCAGCGCCGCGCGCTGTCCGTCGACGCGGACGATGTTCGTCTGCGGGGTGAAGCCGTCGCGCACATGGGCCACGTCGCGCAGGAACAGTCCGCCCGCCGCACCCTTGAGGGGGAGGTCGTTCAGCGCGTCGATCGTCGGCGTGCTGGCGTTGAGTTTCACGTCGTATTCGGTGTCGCCGATCTTCTGCGTGCCGGCAGGCAGCGTCAGGTTCTGCGCCGCGATCGCATCGGTCACGTCGCTGGCCATCAGGCCCCGGGCGGCCAGCGCGGCCGGATCCAGGTCGACCTGTATCTGTCTGGCCTTGCCGCCATAGGGAGTGGTGACCGAAGCACCCTGCACGGTCGCGAGCCGGACACGGACGAAGTTGTTCGCGAGGTCGAAGAGCTCGTGCTCCGCGAGTCGTTCGCTGGTCAGGGATACCTGCAGCACCGGGACGTTCGACGCGTCGTAGGCGACGATCATCGGCGGGCTGATGCCCACGGGCATCGAACGGGAAGTCGACTGGCTCGTCGCCACCATCTGCGACTGCGCCTTCTCCACGTTGGCGCCCGGGTGAAGGAAGGTCTTGATGACCGAGTACCCGGCCAGCGACTGCGATTCGATGTGCTCGACGTCGTTGACGACCGTCGAGATGCCGCGCTCGAACTGCGTCGTGATGCGGCTGCCGACTTCGTCTGCCGGCAGGCCGTTGTAGTTCCAGACGGCCGACAGGATGGGGATCGGGATCCTCGGGAAGATGTCGACCGCCATCCGCTGCAACGCAAGGATGCCGAACAGTGGCAACAGCAGCGCCATCACGATGAACGTGTAGGGCCTGCGCAGGGCGACGTCGACGATCCACACGGGAGGGGTCCGGTCCGCTTCTTGATCCTGGAGGGCCGTACTTTACAGCGCGCGGTATTGCGGGGGCATTAAGATGCCGATGCCATGACTGCCACTCCCAGCCTTTGCGTGCTCCTGCTCGTCGTCATCCTCGCGATCGGCGTGGCCGGCCTTACCGTTGCCCGCCAGCTGCCGCGACTGCTGCTTTTCCGGCCATGGGAGGCGGCGCGCGGGCGTCGGCGCTGGACGATGGCCACGGCCGCCTTCGTGCACGCGGACTTCGCGCACCTCTTGTTCAATACGCTGACTTTGTGGAGCTTCGGGCCCGCGCTCGAGTCCCGGATCGGCAGCCTGCGCTTCGGGCTGCTCTATGCGTTCGGCATCCTCGTGAGCCAGGGCTGGACCGCGGTGCGCCATCGGCGCGATCCGGGGTATGCCACGCTGGGCGCCTCCGGTGCGATTTCAGCGGTGTTGTTTGCCGCGATCGTCTACCAGCCGACGTCCCGCCTGCTCATCCTGCCGGTTCCAGTGCCCATCCCTGCGCCGCTTTTCGCCCTGGGCTACCTTGCCTGGTCCTGGTGGTCCGAGCGCAGTGGCACGGGTCATGTGAACCACGGCGCCCACCTCGGCGGCGCGCTGGCGGGACTGGGCTTCGTTGCGGCCACCGATCCCGCGGCCTGGGTGCGTGCCGCTGCGCTGCTGGGGTTCTAGCCGCAGGCGCGGCGTCAGATCGCCGTCTGGCCGCCGTCCACCACGAACACCTGGCCGTTGGCGAAGCTCGCCGCGCCGGAGCACAGGTGCAGGATCATCCCGCACATTTCCTCCGGTGCCGCGGCTCGGCCGATCGGGCTTGCCGCCAGGAAGGCATCCATGAAGCCGGGCGCATGGAACCACGCCTCGGTCATTTCGGTGCGGACGAGGCCGGGGGCGATCGCGTTCACGCGGATGCCCTGACGTGCGTATTCGATGGCAGCGCACTTCGTGAGGCCTGCCACGCCATGTTTGGCCGCCACATAGGGCGCCATGTTCGCGTTGGCGATCACTGCGCCTACGGATGCGGTGTTCACGATCGCACCGCCGCCATGCGCCGCCATGTGCCGCAGTTCGGCCTGCAGGCACAGGAAAACGCCCTTCAGATCGACGGCGATGGTGCGATCGAAATCCGCTTCGTCGACGTCGGCGAAGATCGTCGGCGGCGGCAGGATGCCGGCGTTGTTCAGGGCTGCATGCAGGCCACCGAAGCGCGATACGGTCTCGCGGACCAGGCCTTCGACGTCGGCCTTGCGTGTCACATCCGTCCGGCACCATGCCGCGCGGCCACCGGCCGCCTCGATGTCGCGCACCGTGTCGGCGGCACGGACGTCGATATCGCCAATCATGACGGCCGCGCCTTCCTGCGCGAAGGCCAGCGCCGCCGCACGGCCGATGCCGGACGAGCCTCCGGTCACCAGCACCACCTTGTCCTGGAACATCATGGCGTGCCGCCGAAATACTTCATCTGGATCGATCCGCGACGATCCTTGAGCTTCCACGCACCGTTCTCGCGCACGAAGGTGTCGGCGCATTCGCCGAACCACAGCGGGCCCGCCGACACGTAAGGCGGCGTCGCGCCTTCCGCCGGTGTCGTGGAGATCATGGTGAGGTAGGAAAGGCCCGACGCGTTGTCGCGATCCTGCACGTCGATCTGGATGTTCGTCGTGAGGTGCTTGGTCAGCAGCGTCTTCGGGCGGGTCAGCAGCGAGGCGCGGATCGTCTCGCGGCCCTGGATCACGACGTCCGGTGTCATCGGCCGCGCCATCGAACCGTGTTCCGCGAAGCAGTCGGCCGCGGCGCTCATGTCGCCGAGGTCCAGCGCGCGGCAGTAGTCGAGCACCACGCGTTCGCAGGCGCGCTCGATCTCGATACGTTCGGCAGTGCTCAGGGAAGTGCTCATGTCGGTGTCCTTGGCAGGTCGGGAATGTCGGCGGGCGCCGGCGGGGTGCGCCCGAGCAGCAGGTCGGCGGCCTTTTCGGCCACCATCATCACGGCGGCATTGGTGTTGCCGCCGATGATCGAAGGAAAGACGGAAGCATCTGCGACGCGCAGGCCTTCCAGACCGATCACGCGCAGCGCGGGGTCCACTACCGCGCCGGCATCGCGCCCCATGCGGCAGGTGCTCACGGGGTGGTGGACGGTGTAGGCCTCGCGGCGGATGTAGTCCGCCAGCGCATCGTCGGTTTCCCGAGCCGATCCCGGCGCGGTTTCCGTGGCGCGGTAGCGCGCGAAGGCCGGTGAATCGAACACGCGGCGCGCCAGGCGGATGCCGCGGATCAAGGGTTCGATGTCCTCCGGTGCGGACAGCAGCGCCGGGTCGATGACCGGCGCCGCGAGCGGATCCGGGCCGGACAGCGTGATCCTGCCGCGGCTGCGTGGATACAGGCCGACGGGACTGATGGCGTAACCGTGCCCGACGGGGAATGGCACCTTGGTGGAAGGACGTTTCGCTGCCTGGAAGACCAGCTGCACGTCGGGGCGATCCAGGCCTTCGCGCGTTTTGACGAAGGCGGCTGCCTCGAAGATGTTGTTGGCAAGGGGCCCGCTGCGACCGAAGGCGTACTGCGCCAGGTTCAGCAGGTTGCGCGGCATCGCGCGCCAGGACATGCCGTAGGAGTCCGCCACATCCGTCATGCTGTGCACGGGGCTCGCCAGGTGGTCCTGCAGGTTGCGGCCGACGCCGGACAGGGCGTGGCGCGGCATGATGCCGGCCTGCGCCAGTTCCGCCGCATCGCCGATGCCGGAAAGCAGCAGGAGCTGCGGCGACTGCAGGGCGCCGGCGCACAGCACCACTTCGCCACGGTTGCGCACCGTCACGAGGCCCGTCGGCGTCATCGCCTCGACGCCCGTCACGCGCTGTTCGTCGAGCAGCACGCGCGTGGCATGCGCCTGCGTGAGCACCGTGAGGTTCGGGCGACCCAGCGCCGGTCGCAGCATCGCGTGCGCCGTCGTGTTGCGCACGCCGTCGCGGATCTGCAGTTGTCGCAGCGCCGCCCCGGTCGAGTCGCCGCTGTTGAGATCCGCGCTGTGTGGCACGCCCAGCGAGGACAGCGCGTCGAAAAACACCTGGTTCAGCGGATTGGGGTGCGTGACCGTGCGCACGTTCATCGGGCCGCTGCGGCCGTGGTAAGGCGAATCCGGGAAGTTCTCGTTGTGTTCGCTGCGCCGGAAATAGGGCAGCAGTTCGCGATAGCTCCAGCCCGTCGCGCCCGCTGTGGCCCAGTCGTCGTAGTCGAAGGGATGGCCGCGGAAATAGACCATGCCATTGATGAGCGCGGAACCGCCGAGGCCCTTGCCGCGCGGATAGCCGATGCGACGCCCCTGGAGGCGAGGCTGCGGCGCGGACTGGTAACGCCAGTTCAGTTCCGGGTCGCGCTGCGCCATGACCAGCGCGGCGGGGATGTCGACGGCCCGGCTGCGACCGTCGCCACCCGCCTCGATGAGGCAGACGCGCGTGCCGGCATCCTCGGACAGCCGTGTGGCGAGCAGGCAGCCGGCCGTGCCGCCGCCCACCACGATGTAATCGAATTCCCCGTCGATCCGCTGCATCGACGTACCTAGCGCATCAGGTCCAGCGGCTGGGGCAGGGTGGCCAGCAGCGCCGGGCTGAACTCCGCGTCGATATGGAAGAAGGCCATGCGCGTCATGCAGTCCGAGCGGTTCTCCCAGGCGTGGTTGGTGCCCCGCTGGATGGTCACGTCGCCCTGCCGCAGCACGACTTCGCTGTCGTCGAGCACCAGCACGATCTCGCCCTCGATGACGACCACGTAATCCAGCGTCTTGGTCCGGTGCATGACCGTGCGCTTTCCGCCCAGGTGGGGCGGATAGATGTCGATCACGCGCAGCAGGTGGCCCGACGTGGGCATGATCGTGAAGGGGCGTTCGTTCGGCTCTGTGGCTTCCGTGGCCGTGAGCGCGGGTACCGTCCGTGGCGTGTTCCACATTTCAAAAAAATCGGCACCGACCTCGGGCCCCTGCATCGGGTGATGCTGCGGTGGCGCGCCGTCCGACAGCACGATGGACTTGCCGCTGGCGTCGTGACCGGTGACTACCCGGCGCGTGGTCCGGAGCGGAGTCGATGGGGTCTGTGGCACGCGCGGGTTCCTCGTCGTTGTTCTTGTGCGCAGGACGATACCATGCGCCCCGGGGAACTGATTGCCCGAGACCCTGCCTGATCCTGGCTGTGCTTACGCCTCCGCGTCGCCGGGTCTGTCGCGCCACGCGAGGATGGACGCCGGCATGATCAGACAAGTGAAGAAGGCCAGGTTGAGGTAGTTCGTCACGACATGCGGTGTCACCTCGAAGCCTGAGTACACCTTGCCCACGACGTCGCTCGCGATGTAGCCGACCAGCAACATGCTCACGGCGTACGTGTACGCCTTCATGTAGGCCGCGTTTCGATCCTGGATTTCCCTTTCATCGAGATACCGGTCCGGCGCGTTCGCGACAAAGCTGT
>JBDLPS010000238.1:0-17939 GCA_039800965.1 Pseudomonadota bacterium
GGCTTGGCCGGATCGCGCACGGCGGCGTCGAAGTCGATCACGCCGTCCACCTCGCCGCCCTTGCGGATCCACTCGTTGACCTTCTGGCGCTGGGCCTCGCCCTCGGGCGCCCAGTAGGTCGCGCCTTCGTAGGGCGCGATCGTCGCACCGATCACCTTGATGCCATGGGCATGGGCGCGGGCGATGAGCTGGCGGTACCCTGCGATCAGCATGTCGGCCGTGGCCTTCTCGCGCGGCAGCATGGACTTCATGCGCTCCGAGTTCGGGCCGGTCGGGTTTCCGTAAGAGAGACCCAGGTCGTTCACGCCTTCGAAGATCACGACATGCGTGACGCCGGCCTGCGCGATGACATCGCGGTCGAAGCGGGTGAGGGCGGATTCGCCCATGCCGCTCTCGAGCACGCGGTTGCCGCTGATGCCCTGGTTCGAGATGGCCCAGTTCGTGCCGCCCTTGGCGTGCAGGCGCTCGATGAACTGGTCGGGCCAGCGGCGGTTCTTGCCGGCCGAAGATCCGACGCCGTCGGTGATGGAATCACCGAAGGTGACGATGGTGCGGCCCTTGGGCGCATCGACCTCGACGCCGGACAGGAAGGCGCGGTACTGCGCGGTCTGCTTCGGCGTGAACGCCGTGTTCGTGAAATCACCGGCGTCCGAGATCTGCGCTTCCTGCACTCCCACGCCGTGGCAGGTACAGGGGCCGGTGTCTTCCGGCAGATAGAGGCTGATCACGAGCTGCGCGAGCGGGCCGACCTTGAGGGCCACGGCATCGCTGAGCAGCGGCGCACCGGCGGGGATCAGCGTGCTGCGGCCCCCGGCGAAATTCACGGGCAGGGCAGGGCCGGTCGTGCCGTCGGCCTGCAGCACCGACACCGTGACGGCACCCACCTTCAGGGGCTTCGTGCCGTATTCGTTGGTCAGGCGCAGGCGCAGCTGGCTGCCGCCTGCGCTGATGCGCAGGGTCTGGCGGATCGTCTGGTTGTTGAACGAGGCCGCCGGTGGCATCGGTCCGATGGCGCCCGAGGGCAGGGGCGAGGCGGCCCAGCTCGTGACCCAATGGGCCTGCGGCGCGGCGGCCGAAGCCGTGGCGGCGGACAGGGCCAGAACCATCCCCAGGGCAGACAGGCTGATGCGCGACGTCATCTCGGACCTCTTCTATTTAAATTTTCGCCGGACGAGCCCGGACTATATGCTCCGAACGAACGGGGGGAAACCGATGGCAGAGCACAAGACCGCGGCCACGCGGCGCCCGATGACGCCGGCCGAACGCAAGGTGATCCTGGCCTCGTCGCTGGGCACGGTGTTCGAGTGGTACGACTTCTACCTCTACGGCTCGCTGGCGCCGGTGATCGCGAAGCAGTTCTTCACGAGCCTCGACGACACGACGGCCTTCATCTTCGCGCTGCTGACCTTCGCGGCAGGCTTCATCGTGCGCCCCTTCGGTGCGCTGGTGTTCGGCAAGCTCGGCGACACGGTCGGCCGCAAGCACACCTTCCTCGTCACCATCCTGATCATGGGCGCGTCGACCTTCGGCGTGGGTCTCTTGCCGGGCTACGCGACGCTCGGCGTTGCAGCCCCGATCCTCCTGGTGCTGCTGCGCATGGCGCAGGGTCTCGCGCTGGGCGGCGAATACGGCGGCGCGGCCACTTTCGTCGCGGAGCACTCGCCGCAGGGCCATCGCGGTGGCCAGACCGCCTGGATCCAGACCACCGCCACGCTGGGCCTGTTCCTGTCGCTGCTGGTGATCCTCGGCACGCGCAAGGGCCTGGGCGAAGCAGCCTTCGCGGCTGGCGGCTGGCGCATCCCTTTCCTGGTGTCGGTGCTGCTGCTGGTGCTGTCCTTGTGGATCCGCCTGTCGATGGAGGAGTCGCCCGCCTTCCGAAAGATGAAGGCGGAGGGGCGTGCGTCGAAGGCACCCCTGTCCGAATCCTTCGGCCAGTGGCGCAACCTGAAGGTCGTGCTCGTCGCGCTGTTCGGCGCGACGGCAGGCCAGGCCGTGGTCTGGTACGCGGGCCAGTTCTACACGCAGTTCTTCCTCACGCAGACGCTGAAGATCGATGGCGCGACGGCGAATCTGCTGGTCGCCGCCTCGTTGTTGCTGGCCACCCCCTTCTTCATCGTGTTCGGTCGACTGTCGGATCGCATCGGCCGCAAGCCGATCATCCTCGCGGGTTGCCTGCTCGCCGCCGCGACCTACCTGCCGCTGTTCCATGCGCTGACCGCCGCAGGCAATCCTGCGCTGGCGCGGGCGCTGCAGTCCGCGCCGGTGCAGCTGGTGGCGGATCCGGCCGAGTGCTCGTTCCAGTTCAACCCGACGGGTGCGGCGAAGTTCACCAGCAGCTGCGACATCGCGAAGCAGGCCCTGGCCAATGCCTCGGTTAACTACGACAGCCTGCGCGGCACGGGGCCCGCCCGCATCCGTGTCGGCGCGACGGAGCTCGCGCACGATGACAAGGCGGGACTCGCTGCGGCGCTCGCCGCGGCGGGCTATCCGAAGGCTGCGGATCCTGCGGCGATCCACTACGGCACGGTCATCGCGATACTCACGCTGCTCGTGCTCTATGTGACGATGGTCTATGGTCCGATCGCGGCGCTGCTCGTGGAGCTCTTTCCCACGCGCATCCGCTATACCTCGATGTCCTTGCCCTATCACATCGGCAACGGCTGGTTCGGGGGCCTGCTGCCGACGCTGTCCTTCGCCATCGTCGCGCAGGTGGGCAATATCTACAGTGGCCTGTGGTATCCCATCGGCATCGCGCTGCTGACGGCCGTCATCGGCGTGCTGTTCCTGCCGGAAACGCGCGGTCGCGATCTCTTCGAGCACGACTGAACCCGGGAGTCCCCATGACTGCGACCGTCCATGATTTCACCGCGCGGGATATCGACGGCGCCGATCGCCCGCTGGCGGACTTCCGCGGCCAGGTGCTGCTCGTCGTGAACGTCGCGAGCCGCTGCGGCTTCACGCCGCAGTACGCCGGGCTGCAGGCCCTGCAGCGCAAGTACCGCGACCGCGGCTTCACGGTGCTGGGTTTTCCCTGCAACCAGTTCGGTGCGCAGGAGCCGGGTGACGAGGCGGAGATCCAGGCCTTCTGCCGCACGAACTACGACGTGGACTTCCCGTTGTTCGCGAAGATCGATGTGAATGGCGATGGCGCGCACCCGCTGTTCCGCTTCCTGAAGGCGGAGCGCCCCGGCGTTCTCGGAACGCAAGCCATCAAATGGAATTTCACGAAGTTCCTCGTCGACCGCGAGGGCCGGGTCGTGAAGCGCTATGCACCGAAGGCCGCGCCCGCAGCACTCGACGCCGATATAGTCACGCTCTTGTAAGGAGATCCCCATGGAAGAAGCCGTCCCTGCCGTCGCATCGGCTCCCGCGCCGCGGGAAGTCGCCTTCGAGTTCCGCGCCACCGGTAGCGAATATTTCCGGATCTGGATCGTCAACCTGTTGCTGACCATCGTCACGCTCGGCATTTACTCCGCCTGGGCCAAGGTACGTCGCCTGCGCTACTTCTATGGCAGCACCGCGCTGGATGGTACGAGCTTCGACTACCACGCCGACCCCAAGGCGATCCTCAAGGGAAGGCTCATCGCCGTGCTGGCCTACGTGGTGTTCACCTTCGCGGGCAGGATCAGCCCGTTGCTCACACTGGCCCTCCTGCCCGCGCTGATGTTCGCGGTGCCCTGGCTGGTGCTCCGGTCGCGCCGCTTCCACCTGCGCATGACGTCGTGGCGCGGCTTGCGCTTCCATTTCCACGGGGAATACCGCCAGGCGCTGGCTGCCTATGTAGGCTGGGTGCTGCTTGGTTCACTGACGCTCGGCATCCTGATCCCGCTCTCGATGTGGAAGCGGGCGAACTTCCTGCTGTCCAACGCAGCCTATGGCAGCCAGCGGTTCGGATTCACCACGACGGTGGGCCGCTTCTACCGCTTCTACCTGCTCGGGTTCCTGCTGGCGATCGGTGCGATGCTGGTTGCGGTAGCAGTGGCCGCAGGCGGTTTTGCAGCGCTGGGTACCACCCCCAAGGCCGGGACCCCGGGGCCGGCGCTCGTCGGGATCGCCGCGGTGCTCGTTCCGCTCGTCGTCGCCGGCGCCTATTTCAAGGCATCGCTGGCCAATGCCGCCTACGGTGGCCTCGCCATCGGTCCGCACCGGGTGCGGTCCACGCTGAGGACCCTCCCGCTGACGGGCATCATCCTGACCAATCTCCTGGGCATCGTCTTCACGCTCGGCTTCTACGCGCCTTGGGCCAAGGTGCGGTTGCTGCGCTACCAGCTGTCGCAGACCGTGCTCCTCGTCGATGGCGACCTCGAGGCCTTCACGGCCGGCGTTGCCGATGATTCCACCGCAGTGGGCGAGGAGATCAGCGAGATCTTCGACATCGACTTCGGGCTGTAACGCGTGGCGCCGATACACGGCCGCTATTTCGACGCGCAACGGTCGCGGCCGGTCGCGGCCATCCTGTCGTGCGACGGCGAGGAGGGCGTGCGGTTGCAGGCCGAGGCCGTCACCCGGAGCGACGTCCTGTCCACGGTGGTCATCTCCGACCGGATCGGCGCGATCCCGCGACGACTGCGCTTCCCGGACGGAGCGCTCTTCGAGACGGACGACAACGATGCCATCGATGCGCTGCTGCCGGGTGCGCGGATGTCCCCCGGCTGGGTCCACCGGCTCGAACAGCGGTGGCGGGTGGTCCTGCTGTCGCTGCTGGCGGTTGTCGCGACCTGCGGCCTGTTCCTCCAGTTCGGCATGCCGTGGCTGGCCCATCGCGTCGCCGACGCTTTGCCCCCCGGTATCGATGCCGCGATCGGAGCCCGGAGCCTCGAAATCCTGGACCGATCGCTGCTGCTGCCCTCGGCGTTGCCGGAAGCGCGGCAGCAGCAGCTGAACGACCTGTTCAACCGGATGGCGGCCGATGCGGGCAGTGGCCAGCCCCTGCGACTGGTTCTGCGCGATTCGAAGGCGCTCGGGGCGAACGCCTTCGCGCTGCCCGCCGGCACCGTCATCCTGACGGACTCCCTTGTCGCGATGTCCCGTGACGATGAGGAACTGCAGGCGGTGCTGGCCCATGAGATCGGCCATGTCCGGCAACGCCACGCGTTGCGCCAGCTGCTGCAGGGCGCGGGAGTCTCCGCGATGTCGGTCGTCCTGTTCGGCGACCTGACATCGCTGTCCGCCCTGACGGGAGCCGTCCCATTGTTGCTGCAGGCGAAGCATTCGCGGGATTTCGAACGCGAAGCGGATGCCTTCGCGCGTCGCTGGCTCGCGGCGCACCGCATCGCCACGCATCGCTTCGATGACATCCTTTGCCGCATGACGATCGAACGGAACGACGACAGGGCGGACCTGCCCGATTACCTGTCCACGCATCCGGCGACGCAGGATCGGGCTGCCTGCGCTGCAGGAGGGTCGCGTATCATCCGGGAGCCTGCGCATCCTTGAGGATGCGCTCGACAGGGGAAAACGCGCGTTGCGCGGATTGCTGGGAGGCGATTGAGACGATGCGCAAGGGCTGGTTGATGGTTCTGTGCCTTCTGCCGATGCTGGGTGCGGCAGGCGTGGCCGATGCCGCACACAAGACGCACAGGGCACCGAAGTCCGCGAAGGTGTCGCGGGCCGCGCCTGATCCGATGGACCGTTATCCCAATGCGGCGGCGGCCTACGCCGTTGCCGTCGACGATCAGCTCGTCTGGGGCAAGGCCATGGATACTCCGCGGCCGCCGGCGTCGCTCACCAAACTGTTGTCCGCGCTCGTCGCCCTCGATCACCACTGGAACGCCGATGCCGAAGTCACGGTGAGCGACCGTGCGGCGAACACCGAACCCTCCCGCATCGGCTTGAAGACCGGGGACCGTGTCCGCGCGGGCGATCTGCTGACGGCCATGATCGTGCGCTCCGGCAACGACGCCTGCATCGCCATGGCCGAACATGTTGGTGGCACGACCGAGAATTTCGTGCGGATGATGAACGAAAAGGCCCGCAGCCTGGGCATGGCGCAGTCGTCGTTCCGCAATCCCTGTGGCTACGACGCGCAGGGACACGTCAGCACGCCCCGCGATCTGCTCGTCCTGGCGCGCGCCGCCGACGCAAGGGCCGAGATCTCGCAGCGTGCCAGCGTCCAGCGTGCGGAATTCCGCACCCTCAACGGCCGCCGGATCGCCTTCAAGAACACCAACGCCATCCTCGGCCGGGATCCGGATGTGTCCGGTCTGAAGACGGGGTTCACCAACAAAGCCGGCAAGTGCCTCATCGCGTTGGCCGAGCGGGGCGCACACAAGGTGTGGCTGGTCCTGCTGCATTCACCCAACCGCTGGCCCACGGCGTCGAAACTGCTGTCGCAGGGCATGGCGGTCGCCGAGCATCGGGCGGCCGCGCGCTGACCCTCCAATCCCCCTGGGGGGATTCAGGCCGGCGGGCCGGAATGGGCCTCGATGAAGGCCTGTGCTTCGGCGTTGATGTCCCGCGGGTCGCGGCCTGCCGCCGTGATCGGCGGGCCGATCACGACGCGGATCGTGCCGGCTTTCTTCAACCAGCCGCGGCGTGGCCAGAAATAGCCTGAGTCGTGGCCGACCGGTACCACCGGTACGCCGGCTTCGCTTGCCAGCGCGGCGCCACCTACGCCATAGCGCCGGGTCTGCCCCGGCGGCATGCGGGTGCCTTCCGGGAACACCACCACGCAGCAGCCTTCCGCGAGGCGGGCCTTTCCCTGGTCGATGAGCTGGCGTACGGCGCGGCCTCCGGCGCCGCGGTCGATGGCGATGCCGCGCAGCAGGCGGATGCCCCAGCCGATGAAGGGAATCCAGGTGAGTTCCCGCTTGAGCACCCAGGCCTGCGGCGGGATCAGCACGGTCTGGGCGAAGGTCTCCCAGGTCGAGGCGTGCTTCATGAGCACGACGTACCGGCCATCGGCTGGGAGGTGCTCCGTGCCTTCCACGGTGTAACCCAGACCGCAGATGCCCTTGAGCAGCCCGAGCAGCACGCGGCCCCAGAAACGGGCCAGCGCGAAGCGCAGGCGCCATGGCAGCAGCAGCCCCGCGATGACGAAGAACGCGGCATACAGCAGCGTGAACACCAGGAACATCGTCGTGAATACGAGGGAGCGCAACAGTTGCATGGCGCTAGTCTAGCTGGTGGTGTTGGCGGTGAGCATCCGCTCGCCTCAGGGATCGATACGGTGCGCCTGCGGCGCTTCATCCAGCCAGGCCTGCAGTGCAGTCGAGACGGGCTCGGGCTGCTCAAGCGTGCACATGTGGCCGCAGTCGGGGATGTCCACCAGCACGCTGCCCGGGATGAGCCGCGCGATCGCACGGTGGCGTTCGAGGTTGCTCCAGGCATCCTCGTGCCCACAGAGCACGAGCGTGGGCACGCGTATCGTGGGCAGCAGTGCGGCGCGGTCCGGTCGCGCGAGCAGGGCGCGCTGCTGCCCCTCGAAGAGATCCGGGGTCGAGCGTTCGATCATGTCGAGGATCGCGCCGACCAGGGCTGCGTCGTGCAGGCGTCGTGGATGCACCATGCCGCGCACCCAGTCGGCACCCATCTCGCGCATGCCCCGCTGGCGAGCGATGTCGACGAGCCGCATCCGCCCGGCGCGCTCCCGTTCGCCGGCCTCGCCCACGGCCAGCCCTTCGTAGCCGGTATCCATGAGCGCAAGCCGCGTCACGCGTTCCGGTGCCTGCGCGAGCACCTCGAGGGCGACGCGCCCCCCCATCGAGTGGCCCGCCAGCGCAAAACGTGCCGGTGCCTGCTCGAGGATCTGCCCGGCCATGCGGCCGAGGCTGTCCGCCCTACCATGCCGGGCGATGTGCAGGGCGTGGCGGGCGCCCAGCACCGCCATCTGGGGACGCCATACGGTGTCATCGCAGAGCAGTCCTGGCACCAGTACAAGGGGTTCAGCGGCCATGGCGTGATTGTCGGACCGGGGGCGGCAAAGTCAACGCCGCGAAATATGCTTCAATACCGCACTGTTTTTGAATGGAGTGTCCGATGGTCCAGCAAGGTGAACTGCTCTGGTCTCCGTCCCCGGAGCGCATCCGCAAGGCGCGCCTGACGCAGTTCCAGGAGTGGCTCGAAGCCGAGCGCGGCCTGACCTTCACGGACTACGAGGCACTCTGGCGCTGGTCCACAACGGACCTCGACGGGTTCTGGCAGGCTTGCTGGGACTTCTTCGGGATAGAGGCGTCGAAGCCTGCGTCCGCCGTCCTGGGCAAGCGCACGATGCCGGGCGCCGAGTGGTTCCCCGGCGCGGAGCTCAACTATGCGCGCCACATGCTGCGCAATGAAAAGCCCGGCCAGACGGCACTGCTGCACCTGAACGAGCGCCAGGCCCTCGAGGCCATCACCTGGGATGACCTTGGTAACCGCGTGCGCGTCGTCGCCACGCAGTTGCGCCGTCTGGGCGTCAAGAAGGGCGACCGCGTCTGTGCCTACATCGTGAACATCCCCGAAGCCCTGGTCGCGATGCTTGCGACGACCGCCATCGGCGCGATCTGGTCGTCCTGCGGCCCGGACTTCGGCACCCCCGGCGTGCTCGACCGCTTCTCCCAGCTCGACCCGACGGTCTTCATCCACGTGGATGGCTACCAGTACGGGGGCAAGCCCTTCGACCGCCGCGAAGAGGTCGAGAAGATCCTCGCACGCCTCACGTCCGTGAAGACCGTGATCCAGGTGCCCTACCTCGATCCGGCCAATCCACGCCGCCTCACGCCGGACACCGTGCTGTGGAGCGAGCTGCTCGACCATCCGCCCGTGGCCCGCGAGGACTTCCGGTACGAGGAAGTCCCGTTCATGCATCCGCTGTGGATCCTGTTCTCGTCGGGCACCACGGGCCTGCCTAAGCCGATCATGCACAGCCATGGCGGCATCATCATCGAGCAGCTGAAGCATTACGCCTTCAACTTCGACATGCACGCCGGCGAGCGGCTGTTCTTCTTCACCACCACCGGGTGGATGATGTGGAACTTCGTCGTGAGCGCGCTGCTCTCCGACGTGATCCCCGTGCTCTACGACGGCAATCCGGCCTGGCCGGATGGCGACCTGCTCTGGAAGATGGTGCAGGACTCGAAGGCGAACCTTTTCGGCGCGAGCCCGACCTATCAGTCGATCCTCGAGAAGAACGGCGTCGTCCCCAAGGACAAGTTCGACCTGTCGAGCCTGCAGTCGGTGACGGTCGCGGGCTCCCCGGTCACGCCGGAATGCCAGGCCTGGTTCCACGACAAGGTGAAGCAGGACGCCTGGGTTGCGCCGGGTTGCGGTGGCACGGACATCTGCTCGGGTTTCGTCGCGGGCGTGGTCACGCTGCCGCAGTACGCGGGCGAGATCCAGGCACGCGCGCTGGGCGTCGCCGTGCACGTGATCGGCGAGAGCGGCGAATACGTCGTGGACGAAGTGGGCGAGATGGTCGTCACGCAGCCGATGCCTTCCATGCCGATCGGTTTCTGGAACGACGCGAACGACGAGCGCTACACCGAAACCTACTTTTCGGATTTCCCGGGCCAGTGGCGCCAGGGGGATTTCTACAAGCTCAATGCGCGTGGCGGCGTGATGGTGCTGGGCCGCTCCGATGCGACGCTGAACCGCTTCGGCATCCGCATCGGGACTTCCGAGATCTACCGCACGATCGTGCTGGTGCCGGGCGTCGAGGACGGCTTGATCGTCAACCTCGACCTGCCGGGCGGCAGGTTCTTCATGCCGATGTTCGTCAGGCTCCGTGAAGGCCTCACGCTCGACGATGACCTCGTCAAGGCGATCAACGCGCGCCTGCGCAGCGACTGCTCGCCGCGCCACGTGCCGGACAAGATCTACCAGGTCCCGTCGATCCCGTACACGATCAGCGGCAAGCGCATGGAAGTGCCCGTGCGTCGCATCCTCGCCGGCATGCCGCCGGCCAAGGCGGCGAACCGTGATGCGATGGCCAACCCGGTCGCGCTGGACTGGTTCATCGAATACCAGAAGACACAGACCGACTACACAATGTAATCGGCACGCCAAACAGGGGGGCGGTGCATGGCTATGAAGGAAGTGCGTGTCGATGACGTGATCGACCGGCAATCGCTGGGGTCACGCGGCTGGATCATGATCATCCTGTTGTTGCTGGCGCTGGTCTGCGATGGCTTCGACCTGCAGATCGTGGGTGTCGTCGCGCCCTGGCTGGCGGACGACTGGGGCCTGAAGCCGGCGCAGCTGGTCGGTCCCGTCCAGTCGGCAAACCTCATCGGCATGATGATCGGTGCGATTTTCCTTGGCGGATTCGGCGACCGCATCGGCCGCAAGAAACTGATCATCCTGGGCACGCTGCTGTATTCGGCGGCCACGGTCTGCGCGCTGGCCACGCACTCGGTTTCCGCGCTCGGCACCACCCGGTTCGTCACGGGCCTCGGCCTGGGCGGCGTGTTGCCGAACGTGATCGCCCTCGCGGCGGAACTGACGCCCCGCCGTCGACGCGCGACGCTGACCAGTATCGTGATCCTCGGCATGTCGCTGGGCAGCGGCCTGCCGGGCGTGGTGGCCGCCCATCTCGCGCCCACGCATGGCTGGCAGTCGGTGTTCATCACGGGCGCGATCGTGCCGATCGTGGTCGTCGTGCTGTTGACGGCGCTGCTGCCGGAGTCGCTGCTGTTCCTCGTGAACCGAGGGCGCGCCGAGGACCGCGGGCATATCACCGCGCGTCTGAAGCGCATGGATCCCTCGTTGGATGTCGATGCCGACACGAAGTACGTCCTGAACGAAAAGGGCAACGAGGGCCGTGGCGGCTTCGGCGAACTCTTTGGTCCGCAGCTGCGCGTCACCACGCCGCTGCTGTGGGTGATGTTCGCCGGCGTCCTGCTGTCGATGCACTTCCTGAACAGCTGGATCAGCACGGTGCTGAAGATGGGCAACCTGTCGCCCATGCAGTTCTCCCTGACAAACAGCTTCTTTCACTGGGCGGGTGCGATCGCCGCGGTCTGCACGGCGCTGATGCTCGGCAGGCTCGGCCTTCGCTGGGTACTGGTGCTGCTCGGCGTCGGCATCGCGAGCCTGCTGACCATCGCCACGCAGGGCTTCTCGTCCCCGACGCTGCTGACGCTCGCGGTCTGTGGTGCGGGCTTCGGCGTGATCGGTTGCCAGGGCGCGCTGAACGCATCGGCAGGCCTCATCTACCCATCGCGCGTGCGCACGACGGGCGTCGGTGCGGCCTTGGGCTTCGGCCGCGTGGGTTCCGTCGCCGGCCCCATGGTCGGTGGCTACGTGATCGGCCTCGGCGTGCCCTTGCAGCAGATGTTCTTCGTGCCGTTGTTGCCGCTGGCGCTCGCCGGCCTTGCCACGCTGGTCCTTTTGTTGCGCAAGGTCGACGTGCGCAACGCCGAGGGTGAGCTGGCTCACTAGGTATTTATGCTGACGCGTCGATGTCGGAAATCGACGTTTTGATTCATCAGCCGTAAAGCTCTGGAACGTAAAATCACGGGTGCCGGTACGGTGCCGGCGCCTGTGAGATCCGGATTTTGACCACCCGTCGTCACGCCCCTCCCTTCCGCGCCGAGCACGTCGGCAGTTTCCTCCGTCCTGCCTTTCTGCTGGAAGCGCGCAACCGCTTCCGCCGTGGCGAAATCGATGCTGCTGCCCTGCGCGCCATCGAGGACCGGGCCATCACCGAGGTTGTTGCCTTCCAGGAGCGCGTGGGCCTGCCGTCGATCACGGACGGCGAACTGCGTCGCCGCCACTTCCACACGGATTTCCTGCTGCAGCTCGACGGCGTCGACGAGCAGGGCGGGCTGCCGACCCGATTCCACAGGGCCACGGGTGATGTCGACTTCGCGCCGCCGGTCATGGCAATCACGGGTCGCGTGAAGCACGCGCTTCCGATCGAGGTCGCGAACTACCAGCACCTGAAGTCGCTCACCGCCCGAACGCCGCGCATCACCATCCCGAGCCCGACGATGCTGCATTTCCGAGGTGGCCGCGAGGGCATCAGCCGCGAGATCTATCCGGACCTCCCGCAGTTCTTCGACGACGTCGTGAAGGCCTATCAGGCAGAAGTGGCCCAGTTGGGCGACGCCGGCCTGCGCTACCTGCAGTTCGACGACACGAACCTGGCCTATCTCTGCGACACCGCCCAGCGCGAACGCGCCCGTGCGCGCGGCGAAGATCCCGATGCGCTGCCGCGCCAGTATGCGCAGCTGATCAACGGTGCCCTGGCCAGCAGGCCGGCCGACATGGTCACCGCGATCCACCTGTGCCGTGGCAATTACCGCAGCTCCTGGGCCGCCGAAGGCGGTTACGAACCGGTGGCCGAGGTGCTCTTCAACGAGCTCGACGTGGACGCCTTCTTCCTCGAATACGACGATGCACGTTCCGGCGACTTCCAGCCGCTGCGGCATGTGCCGAAGGACAAGACCGTGGTGCTGGGTCTCGTCACCACCAAGCTGGGCGAGCTCGAGGGGAAGGATGACATCAAGCGTCGCATCGACGAGGCGGCGAAATACTGCCCGCTCGAGCAGCTCGCGCTGTCTCCGCAGTGTGGCTTCGCCAGCACCGAATTGGGCAATGACGTGAGTGTTGCCCAGCAGGAAGCGAAGCTGCGCCTCGTGATAGAGGTGGCGCAGGAAGTCTGGGGCGAATGAGTCCGGCGAGGGGTCTGCCCTAGCGCGGCCAGGCCCCGAGCACTGCGCCCATCGTGGTCGCGTTCACGACCTGGTATCCGGCGTTGATGAGCCAGTGTTTGAGTGAACGGCTCTCGAAGAGATAGATCACGCCCATCGCCGGCGCGACGAACATCAGGCTGGCGAAGAAACCGGCATGGGCCGTCCACAGCACGCCATGGCTCCTGCCCGCTAGCATCGCGATGGCAAAGGCGATGATGACGTTCAGGACATAGGTGAGGCCGAAGACGAGCGGCATGTTCTGCTGCCGCCCCTTTTCGAAGCTCATGCCGGATGCTGCCATCCAGGGTTTCTGGAACAACGGCCCGTACCAGAGCCCGCCGATGAAGAAACCGCAGAGCGCTGCGACGAGCAGCGGCCAGATACTTACCGTTCCGCCGTGGAGCATGTGCCTTACCCCGGTAGCCTGGAGAGATCCGCGATGCCGGTGAACAGGCCACGCAGCGTGACCAGCAGCGCCAGCCGGTTCGAACGCAGCGCTGGATCCGGGTCCATCACCATCACGCCATCGAAGAAGGCGTCCACGGCACCACGCAGCCGCGCGAGTTCCGAAAGCGCTTCCGCGTAGGCGCCGATGGAGACGTGGCCGGGCACTGAATGCTCCGCTGCGACCACGGCGTCATAAAGATCGCGCTCGGCGCCATCGGTGAGACGTGAGGTGTTGACCGTCGTGCTCGTCGTTTCGTCGCCCGCGGACTTCTTGAGCAGGTTCGCGATGCGCTTGTTCGCCGCCGTGAGGCTCGCGGCCTCGGGCAACTGCAGGAAGCCCAGCAGTGCGCGCAGGCGTGCATCGAAATCGAGCGGGGAACGCGGCCGCACGGCGATGACGGCATCGCAGGCTTCGGGTGTGAGGCCCGGGATCGTCGGACCACCATCCGGCGGTTCGAGCCAGGCATTGCGCTGGCGCTCGATCAGATAGTCATAGACCTGCCCGGCCACCACATCGCGCGTCGCGAGCGGCTTGCCGCCCGCGGCGACCGGTGCTTCGAACACCGTGTGCAATTTGAGCGAATCATGGATGAGATCGACGAGATCCAGCGGCAGCTTGCGCTCGTAGATCATGCGGCCGATGCCGATGGCGGCGCGGCGCAGTGCGAAGGGATCCTTCGTGCCCGAGGGCTTCTGCCCGATTGCGAAGATGCCGGTCAGCGTGTCGAGCTTGTCGGCGATCGACACGGCAAGGCCCGCCGGCGTCGTCGGCACGGCATCACCCGCGCCACGCGGCTGGTAGTGCTCGGCCACGGCCTGCGCGACCTCTGCCGGTTCACCATCGGCCGTCGCGTAGTAGCGGCCCATGATGCCCTGCAGTTCCGGGAACTCGCCGACCATGTTGGTGACGAGGTCGCACTTGGCGAGCTCGGCGGCACGTGCGGCCAGGCGCTCGTCGCCGCCGATGCGCACGGCGATGCCGCGGGCCAGCGCGCTCACGCGGCGGACCTTGTCGCCGATCGAACCGAGCTGCGCCTGGAAGGTGACCGCATCCAGCGCGCCGCCACGCGAAGCCAGAGGGGCCTTGCGGTCCTGCGCATAGAAGAACGCCGCATCCGACAGACGCGGACGCACGACGCGCTCGTTGCCGGCGCGCACGACGGCCGGATCCTTGCTTTCGATGTTCGACAGCGTGATGAACCAGGGCATCAGGCGGCCGTTCGCGTCTTCCACCGGGAAATAACGCTGGTGGTCCTGCAGCGTCGAAATCAGCACTTCGCGCGGCAGTTCGAGGAAGCGTTCTTCGAAGCGGCCGGCCACCGGCACGGGCCATTCGACGAGCGCGGTGACTTCATCGAGCAACGCGTCCGAGATCAGCGCGCGGCCACCAGCTTCCGCTGCAGCCTGCTCGACGCCGGCGCGCACGCGATCGCGACGGGCGGCGAAGCTCGCGATGACTTTGCCGCGCTTTTCGAGCGTCGCTGCATAACGCGACGGCGCGGCGATGGCGACGGGCTTCGACGACATGAAGCGATGGCCGCGCGTGTGGTTGCCGGAGACGGTGTCCAGGATCGTCGCCGGAATCACGTCCGTGCCGTACATCAGCACGAGGCCGTGCACGGGACGTACGAACTGCGCCTCGCCCGAACCCCAGCGCATGCGCTTGGGGATCGGCAGCGCGTCCAGTGATTCGCTGACGAAGCCGGGCAGCAGGTCCTGCACGGCGGCGCCGGGCTTCACGCCGGTGAAACTGAGGTATTCGCTGCCCTTCGCATCGGTCTCGCGACCGATCTGCTCCAGCGGGACGCCACAGCTCTGCACGAAAGCCTGCGCGGCGCGTGTCGGCTGACCGGCGGCGTCGAAGGCCGCGGTGACTGGCGGGCCGCGTCGCTGGACTTTCTGGTCCGGCGCACGCTCGGTCAGTTTCGAGACGAGCACGGCGAGGCGCCGCGGCGTCGCGAAGGATTCGACCTTGCCGTAGGCCAGGCCGGCTGTATCCAGCTTCGCGACGATGCCGTCGCGGAGGGAGGCCTCCAACGCGGTCAGCGCTTTCGGTGGCAGCTCTTCCGTATGCAGCTCGACGAGGAAACTGTCGCGGCGGCTCATGCGGGCTCCTTCGCCGCAGCGGTCTTCAGCATCGGGAAGCCCAGCGCTTCACGGCTGGCGTGGTAACTCTGTGCCACGGCGCGTGCGAGCGTTCGCACGCGCAGGATGTATCGCTGGCGCTCGGTGACCGAGATCGCCTTGCGCGCGTCGAGCAGGTTGAAGGTGTGCGAGGCCTTGAGCACCTGTTCGTAAGCCGGCAGCGCAAGCTTGGCGGCCAGCAGTTCGTTGCAGGCCTTCTCGTGCTCGTCGAAGTGCCGGAACAGCACGGCGATATCCGCGTGCTCGAAGTTGTAGGTCGACTGCTCGACTTCGTTCTGGTGGAACACGTCGCGATAGGTCACGCGACCGCGCGGGCCATCCGCCCAGACGAGGTCGAACACGCTCTCCACGCCCTGCAGGTACATCGCGAGGCGTTCGAGGCCGTAGGTGATCTCGCCGGTCACCGGACGGCAGTCGAGTCCGCCGACCTGCTGGAAGTAGGTGAACTGCGTGACTTCCATGCCGTTGAGCCAGACCTCCCAGCCCAGGCCCCAGGCGCCGAGCGTGGGCGACTCCCAGTTGTCCTCGACGAAGCGCAGGTCGTGCGTCTCCGGGTCGAAGCCGATATGGCGCAGGCTGCCGACGTAGAGATCGAGGATGTCGAGCGGCGAGGGCTTGATGACGACCTGGAACTGGTAGTAGTGCTGCAAGCGGAAGGGGTTGTCGCCGTAGCGGCCGTCGGTCGGACGGCGAGAGGGCTGCACGTAGGCCGCGCTCCAGGGCTCCGGGCCGATCGAGCGGAGGAAGGTCGCCGTGTGGAAGGTGCCTGCCCCGACCTCGAGGTCGCAGGGCTGCAGGATCACGCAGCCTTGGGAGGCCCAGTAGCGCTGCAAGGTCAGGATCAGGTCCTGGAAGGTCTGCGGGCGGCTGCCGATTTTGTTAGTCGCCATAATGACTTGGCTCGGGATGAAGACGGGCGGAAAACCGGGCAGTATAGCGGCTCGCCACGGGGCGGGCGGCGGGCGGAGAGCCCGCCACGCCTGTTCCGGCATCGGCCAGCTGCACCTGCATGGTGCATTCGGGGATCATGCGCACCACTTTGGTGCATAATGGCACCCCATTTCTGGGCGATGGGCGTACAACTGATTGATTTTGTTCAGCTGCAAGGCTGGCACGGGCCATGCATTGTTTTGGTGCCCGCGGACCAGAAAACCATCCCACCGGAGGATCACATGACGACTGCGAACGACGTTCTGAAGCTCATCCAGGAGAAGGAGGTCAAGTACGTCGACTTCCGGTTCTGCGACACCCGCGGCAAGGAGCACCACGTTTCGGTGCCGGCTCGTACCGTCAACGAGGGCCTCTTCACGGACGGCAAGATGTTCGACGGCTCGTCGATCGCGGGTTGGAAGGGCATCAACGAGTCCGACATGATCCTGATGCCGGATCCTTCGACCGCCGTGCTTGATCCGTTCTTCGAGGAACTGACCCTCAACCTGCGCTGCGACATCATCGAGCCCGCCACCATGCAGGGCTATGAGCGCGACCCGCGCTCGCTGGCGCGTCGCGCCGAGGCCTACCTGAAGTCCACGGGCATCGCCGACTCCGCGCGTTTCGGACCGGAAAACGAGTTCTTCGTCTTTGACGATGTCAAGTGGACGAACGGGATGAACGGCTGCTCCTACTCGGTGGACAGCTACAGCGGCGCCTGGAACACGGGCCGTGACTACGGCGACCTGCGCAACCTCGGCCATCGCGCCGGCGTGAAGGGCGGCTATTTCCCGGTGCCGCCGGTCGATGCCCTGCAGGACATCCGCAGCGAGATGTGCAACGCGCTCGAGGAGATGGGCCTCGAGGTCGAAGTGCACCACTCTGAAGTCGCCACGGGCGGCCAGTGCGAGATCGGCGTCGGCTCCGGCACGCTTGTCCGCAAGGCCGACGAAGTCCTCATACTCAAGTACGCGATCCAGAACGTGGCCGCGCGCTACGGCAAGTCGGTCACCTTCATGCCGAAGCCCATTGTCGGAGACAACGGGTCGGGCATGCACGTGCACCAGTCCCTGTCGAAGGACGGCAAGGCGCTGTTCGCCGGTGACAAGTACGGCGGACTGTCGGATCTCGCGCTGTACTACATCGGCGGCATCATCAAGCACGCGAAGGCCATCAATGCCTTCACGAACCCGGGCACCAACAGCTACAAGCGCCTGGTGCCGGGCTTCGAAGCGCCGGTCATGCTGGCCTACTCGGCCCGCAACCGCTCTGCCTCGATCCGCATCCCGTTCGTCTCGAACCCGAAGGCGCGCCGCATCGAAGTGCGCTTCCCGGATTCGCTGGCGAATCCGTACCTGGCCTTCTCGGCCATGATGATGGCGGGCCTCGATGGCATCCAGAACAAGATCCACCCGGGCGAAGCCGCAGACAAGGACCTGTACGACCTGGAGCCGGAAGAGGCGAAGCACATCCCCGAGGTCTGCCACTCGCTGGACATGGCCCTGGAACACCTCGACAAGGACCGCGGCTTCCTCAAGGCCGGCGGTGTGTTCACGGACGACGTCATCGATGCCTACATCGCCCTGAAGATGCAGGAAGTGACGCGCTACCGCATGAGCACGCACCCGGTCGAGATGGACATGTACTACAGCCTGTAAGCATGTCCTGACAGGGGTCGGGACCTGCACGGGTGGTGGCCTCGCGGCCGCCACCTGGGTTGAACCCGACACGACAGAGGCTATGCTGATGAACCATGCGATCCCTGTCCTTCCTGGTGGCGCTCCTTGCCGCGGCCCCGCTGGCCGC
>JBDLPS010000239.1:0-3246 GCA_039800965.1 Pseudomonadota bacterium
ACGCCTATGCGCAGATCTTCGGTCAGGGCATGTGGACGATCGCAGGCTCGCTGCTGGCCTTCCTCGTCGGTCAGCTTGTCGACGTCTATGTCTTCCATCGCATCCGTGCCGCTACCGGTGAGCGCTGGATCTGGCTGCGCGCGACCGGTTCGACGGTCGTCTCGCAGTTCTTCGACAGTTTCGTGGTGCTGTACGTGGCGTTCGTGATCGGTCCGCAGCACTGGCCGACGCAGCAGTTCCTTGCCGTCGGCACCGTGAACTACCTTTACAAGATGCTCGCTGCGGTCCTCATGATCCCGGTGCTCTACCTCGTGCACGGCATCGTGCACCGTTACCTGGGGGACGAGCAGGCAGAGCGACTCAAACACGAAGCGGCCCGCTGAGGCGGCGGTCAGGGGAGGGGGGATGAGTATCCAGACACTGCGGGTGTTCCTGCCGGCGCTTGTCCTGCTGGCCGGTTGCGTGGCGCCAGGCGCCTCGCGAGTGGCTCGCGACCTGCCGATCGACGATCGGGACGTCTACCCGGAGAGTCTCTCGGCGGCGCGGGACGGCACGCTCTACGTGGGTAGCATCAAGGGTATCGTCTACCGGGCACGCCCGAGCGACGTGAAGGCCAGGGCCTGGGTCCGGCCGGACGCGAAGAATGGCTTGCTCTCGGTCTATGGCGTGCTGGTCCACGAGCCGAGTCGCACGCTGTGGGTGTGTTCCGTCCCGAACGCCTTCGCACCGCCGGTGGCCGGCGCCGTGACGTCCCTGGTCGCCCTCGATCTCGCGTCCGGCGAGTTCCGTGCCCGCCACGTGTTTCCCGGGGGGCGTTCCGTCTGCAATGACATCAGCGTCGCGAAGGATGGCAGCGTCTATGCCACCGATACGAGTGGCGGTCGCCTGTTGCGCCTTCGCAAGGGTGGCGTCGCGCTGGAAGTGTTCGCGGAGGATCCCGTGCTGAAGGGTGCCGACGGGCTCGCCTTCGACCGGGCGGGCAGGCTCTACGTCAACATCGTGACTACGGGCGCGTTGCTGCGTGTCGAACAGGACGCCAGGGGCGAACTGACGCGCATCGTGCCGCTTTCGGTGGACCATCCGCTGGGTGGTCCGGACGGAATGAGGCTCCTCGATGGCAACCGATTCCTGCTCGCCGAGGGCGCGACGGGGCGCATCGATGAACTCGTGGTGGACGGCGACACCGTCCGTGTCCGCGTTCTGCGCGATGGCCTGGATTCCTCACCGGGAGTGACGTCCGTGGGTGACGTCGCCTATGCCGTGGAAGGCAAGATCGGCTATCTGATCGATCCGAAGCGCAAGGGTCAGGATCCAGGGCCTTTCATCATCCGCGCGATTCCGCTGCACTGATCCGGAGGCATCTCCATGTTCAAGGCATCCATCGTCCATCGACTCGTGTTCGCGAGCCTGCTGCTCGCCGCCGCGGGCGCCTCCGCCCAGTCGCCTGGCCAGCGCAGTGCGCTGCCGCCGCGGGATTGCGACCACGCCTGTCTCATCGGCCTGCAGCACGATTATCTTGCTGCCCTGAAGGCGCGCGACGTCTCGCGCCTGCCGCTTGCGTCGGGCGTGCGCTACACCGAGAACAACGTCGAAATGCCGCTGGGGCGTTTCGGTATCTGGGCGACGGTGACTGGTGTGGCGGCAACGGGACTTGAGGCCGCGGACGCGAAGCAGGGCGAGGTGGCGTGGATCGGCGCGGTGGATGAACACGGCGCACCGGTCTACTACGGCATGCGGATGCAGGTACGCGACCGGCGCATCACGGAGGTCGAGGCGGTCGTCGTGCGCAACAGCGGCCTGCCCTTGCCCTGGGGTGATTTCAGCAAGCTCGAGCACGACGCGTCCTTCAACGAGATCTTGCCCGAAGCCAGTCGTCGCCCGCGCGAGCGCCTGCGCGCCGTTGCGGACAGCTACTTCAATACGGTGGAACTGAACGACGGCACCGTGTTCGCGCCTTTCCACGAGGATTGCGCGCGCATCGAGAACGGCATCAGCACGACCAAGGCCAGCGCACTGGCCGCGCCGGGCGGGCAGGCCAACGCAAGTTCCCTCTCCCCGGGTTGCGAGGCCCAGTTCAAGCTCGGCATCTACTACATCAACAAGCGCGTTCGCGAGCGGCGCTATCCGGTGATCGACGAGGAGCGTGGCGTCGTCGTGGCGACGGGCTTCTTCGATCACGCCAACGGCTTCAACCGCTACAAGCTCACCGATGGCCGGGAGATGAAGACGGCCCTCAACTGGCCGAACTCCATCTCTCTGGTCGAGGCCTTCAAGGTGGTCGACGGGCGGATCTACCGCATCGAGACGGTGTTCAGTTACGTGCCGTATTTCATGCCCTCGCCGTATTACCTGCATGCGAAACCGCCTGCGATGCCGGTGGTGGCGAAGTCCGCAGCGGCGCCCTGTGAGGAGGCTTGCATGCTGCGCACTGGTGACGCGGTCGTGGCGGCGATGGCGGCCCGTCGGTCGCAGGACATCCCCTGGGCGGCACGGGTTCGCTACAGCGAGAACGGTGTGCCGATGGACGTGGGTGACGGCCTCTGGGCCTCGATCCGCAACGTGGCGCCGGGTGCGATGCGCGTGGCGGATGCCAGGACTGGCAATGTCGCCTGGTATGGGCTCGTCTACGACCATGAGGCGCCGGCCTATGCCGGCCTGCGCATCCACATGCAGGACGGTCGCGTGTCGGAGATCGAGGCCGTGGTGGCGCGCGAGCGCAATCCGGGCGCCTGGCTTGCGCCGGCGCAGTTCCGCCAGGACGAGGCGTTCCTCGGCCCGGTGCCGAAGCGCGTGGCGCGGGAGGCCTTGCTGGCGCTCGTCGAGGCACATTCGAAGTCGCTGGAAGGCGGTCGGGGCGCCGCTGGAACTGGGCTCGCCTCGACCGTTGTCCGGCGCCAGAACGGACAGGTCCTCGCGGACGGTCAGGACCTGTACGGCACGCTGGAGCAGTTGCGTGGGCGGCGGTATGTCGCGGTCGACGAGGCCCGGGGTCTGGTCGTGGCCCAGCGCCTGGCCGATTACCCGCAGCGCGACGCCGCTGTGCCCGGCCCGCTGCGTTACCCGCTCACGCGCGAACTGTTCGAGGTTTATCGCATCGAGGGCGGGCGCATCACCCGCATCGATGCGGTGTCCGTTTTCCAGCCGTACCGCATGCCGTCACCGTGGCGGTGAGGCGGATTGTGTCGTCCAGCAAACAAGGAGTGGGGGTCATGAGGAAATCACTGTGGATCACGGGCGCTGTCCTGT
>JBDLPS010000240.1:0-6599 GCA_039800965.1 Pseudomonadota bacterium
ACACCCGCTTCTCCGCATAGGTGATGTACAGCTGTTTCATCGCGCGCGTGGTGCCGACGTAGGCAAGGCGGCGTTCCTCCTCAAGGCCTTCCAGGTCCTCGACCGACCGTTGATGCGGGAAAAGGCCCTCTTCCATGCCGCAGAGGAAGACCACGGGGAACTCAAGTCCCTTGGCGGTGTGCAAGGTCATCATCTGCACGCAGTCTTCCCAGGCGTCGGCCTGGCCTTCGCCGGATTCGAGCACCGCGTGGGCCAGGAAGGCTTCGAGTGGCGGCAACGCCTGGTCCGTACCGCCCTGCGTCACGTCGTTGGCATCGAAGCCGCGCGCGGCAGAGACGAGTTCCTCCAGGTTCTCGACCCGTGCTTCGCCTCGGTCCTGCTTGTCCTTCTTGTGGTGCTCGATGAGCCCGGAGCCCTGGATGACCTGATCGATCTGTTCGTGCAGCGACAGCTCCCGGGTCTCACGGTCGAGTCGCTCTACCAGGCCGAGGAAGCCGAGCAATGCCGACGCGCCGCGCGCTCCGAGGCCGAGTTCCTTGCCGTCCGGCGAGCGCGACAGCGCACCGGCAGCGGCCTGCCACAGCGAGATGCCTTGGGCCCGTGCTGCGTCGCGCAGGACGTCGAGCGTCTTGGCGCCGATGCCGCGGGTGGGCAGGTTGACCACCCGCTCGAAGGATGCGTCTTCGTCGCGGTTGGACAGCAGGCGCAGGTAGGCCAGCGCGTCCTTGATCTCCGCGCGCTCGTAGAATCGCAGGCCGCCATAGACCTTGTAGGGCACGCGTGCCGAGAGGAAGGTTTCTTCCAGCACGCGCGACTGCGCGTTGGACCGGTAGAGCACGGCGACCTCGCGCCGCGCTCCCCCGTTCCGCGTCCAGTCGTTGATGCGATTGAGGATGAAATCCGCCTCGTCGCGGTCGTTCCAGGCGGCATAGAGCTTGATGGGCTCGCCCTTGCCGCCGCTGGTCCAGAGGTTCTTGCCGAGGCGCCCGGTATTGTTGGCGATCAGCGCGTTCGCCGCCGACAGGATCGTGCCCGTCGAGCGGTAGTTCTGCTCCAGGCGGAACAGGTTCGCTTCGGGGTAATCGCGACTGAACTGGTGCAGGTTTTCGACCTTGGCACCGCGCCAGCGGTAGATGGACTGGTCATCGTCACCGACCACGAAGGGAGAGCCCTGCGGGCCTGCAATGAGGCGGGTCCAGGCGTACTGGATCGTGTTGGTGTCCTGGAATTCGTCCACCAGCACGTGGGTGAACCGCGAACGATAGTGTCCGGCCAGCGACGCGTCGTCGCGCAGCAGTTCGTAAGCGCGCAGCAGCAGTTCCGCGAAGTCCACGACGCCGTTGCGCCGGCAGGTCTCCTCGTAGTCGGCATAGAGTTTGTGCAGAGTCTGTTGCATCGGATCGAAGCCGGCCTTCACCTGATGCGGGCGCAGTCCCTCGTCCTTGCGGTGGTTGATGTAGTACTGCACGTCGCGGGGCACGAAGCGGGTGTCGTCCAGGCCTTCCGCCTTGATCAGCTTCTTGATGACCCTCATCTGGTCCTCGCCGTCGAGGATCTGGAAGCCGCGCGGCAAGCCCACCTCGGCGAAATGCAGGCGCAGAAGGCGATGGGCGATGCCGTGGAAAGTGCCGACCCACATCGCGTTGCCCGGCACCCCCAGCAGCGGCTCTATGCGGTGGCGCATCTCGCCGGCTGCCTTGTTGGTGAAGGTCACGGCGAGCACGTTGTAGGGTGACGCGCCAAGCGCCCGGACCGCCCACGCGATCCGGTGGGTCAGCACGCGGGTCTTGCCGCTGCCGGCGCCCGCGAGCACCAGCGTCGGTGCGTGCGGCGCCGTGACGGCGGCACGCTGCTCCTCGTTGAGCGGGTTCAGGATGTCGGAGAGGTCCATGAATCTCGTTGTTGTTCGGCGAAGCGCAGCACCTCGGTGGCCAGCACCAGGAGGACAGGCCCGAACACGAAGCCGATGAAGCCGAAGGCGGCGACGCCGCCGATCACGCCCAGGAACACCAGCAGCGTTGGCACCGGCGTCTGGTGGGAGATGAGCGCGGGACGGATGAAGTTGTCGACGACCGAGACGAACACGCCCCAGCACAGCAGGAACAGGGCCCACCCGATGCTGTCCTGCGCGAGCAGCCAGAGCGTGCCGGGCACCCAGACGAGTCCCGTGCCGCCGACCGGCAACAGTGCGAATACCGCGGCCAGGACGCCGAACACGACAGGGCCTGGCAGGCCCGCCATGGCCCAGGCCACGCCCACGAGCGAACCCTGGATGATGGCTGTTGCACCGGCGCCGTAGACCACGGCGCGCGTGACTTTGGCGAGCCGGTCCAGCAGTGCGTCGCGTCGCGTCGCCTCGATCGGCAGGAGCCGCACCATGCGCAGGAAGGCGGCCTCCCCGTCACGCAGCATGAAGAACAGGATGAACAGCATGAGGAAGAAGCGCAGGAAGCCGCCCGCGGCGCTCACGACCACCTGCCCGCCCGCCTTGGCCATGGTTGCGGCATAACGCTGGACCGCGCCGACAACGTAGGCGTGGAGCGCATCGGGACCAAGGTTGAACTGTTGCCCTGCCCAGGCCGTGATGCGCGCGACACGCGGGTGTCCGACCGGGTCGCGCAGTACCTCGAGGTCGAAGAGGTTGGCGCCCGACTGCAGGGGGCCAACAAGCCCGCCGACCTGGTTGGCGAACGCGAGGCCGAGCAGGCTCAGCGGCACCAGCAGCACCAGCGGAGCGAGACCTGTCAGCAGCCCCGCGGCGGCTCCCGCGCTGCCGCCGAAGCGGTTCGTGAGCCGTCTTTGCAGGGGCAGCAGCAGGAAGGCGAGGAAGGCTGCCCACGCGATCGCGCCCCGCACGGGTGCGAGGATGAGCGCGACGCCCCCGAAGACGGCCAGCAGCAGCGCGACGGTGAACCACAGCCGCAGGGGGTGACGTTCGGCGCCGGTTGTCATGGGGGTCACCAGGTGTTGCGCAGTTCGCGCAAGCGCAGGAAGACGTCCTTCGGGGAGGGCTGGTCCGGCAGGTCCGGGAAGCGCTCGCGCAGTCGCGCGATGACTTCAGGGTTTTGCAGGCGGAAGAAGGTATTGAAGGTCTTCTCCTCGCCGAGCGTCGTGACGGGCATCTCGAGCGCGGCGCGCGCTGCCGTATCCGTCAGCAGGCGTGCTGCGTCGAGGTTTCCCGGCTCGCGATCCAGCGAGAAGCGCAGGTTGTTCACGAGGTAATCGTGGCCTGCATAAAGGCGCGTCGCATCCGGCAGCCGGAAGAGCTGCGTGGCGAAGGTGTCGTACAGGGCTTCGGGATGGCCGCCGCCATGGCAATTGCCGGCGCCGGCGTTGAACAGCGTGTCGCCCGAGAACAGCGCAGGGCTGTCCGTATGCGAAAGCAGGCAGACATGGGACATGGTGTGCCCCGGCGTATCGAGGCATTCGAGTTCGACCGTGCGGCCGACCCGGATCACGTCACCTCTGACGAGCCCGCGATCGACGCCGCCGATCTTCGAGGCGGCACCTGCATGCGCCATCACGTGCGCACCGGTGGCTTCCTTCAGCGCGGCATTGCCGGCCGTGTGGTCGGCATGCTCGTGCGTGCTGACGATCTGCGTGATCGTCCAGCCCTTCGCGCGGGCGGCGTCATGCACGAGATTCCAGTCGAGCGGATCGATCGCAAGGGCTTCGCCCGTCTCGCCGCATGCGACGAGATAGTGGAAGTTGCGCAGCCGGTTGTCCGGCCAGATCCGCTCGATGAGCATGACGCCTCCCCCTCGGTCGCGGCCTTACGCCGCGGCCTTCGGGGCCTTCGCGATGTTCACGACCTGCAGCTGCGTGAACTCGTTGAGGCCCTCTTCGCCCATCTCCACGCCCATCCCGGAAGCCTTGGCGCCACCGAAGGGGATGTGGTTGGCGAGTTCCAGGTGCTTGTTGATCCACACCGTGCCCGATTCCATGCGGTTCGCGAGGGCAACCGCGCGGTCCAGGTTCGAGGACCAGACCGACCCGCCCAGCCCGTAGGGCGAGGCATTGGCACGGGCCAGCGCGTCCTCGACGTCGCTGAACTTGATGACCGGCAGCACGGGGCCGAACTGTTCTTCGTCCACCAGGGCCGATCCTTCCTTGATGTCTGCAACGATCGCCGGTCGGATGAAGTAGCCCTTGTCGCTGGTCTCGCCGCCGGCGACGAGGCGCCCGTCCTTCTTCCCCGCCTCGAGGAAACCCTTCACCTTTTCGAACTGCATCTTGTTCTGCAGCGGGCCGAACATCACGCCCGGCTCAAGGCCGTTGCCCACGGCGGCGCCCTTGGCGATCTTGCCGAGCTCTTCGACGACGGCGTCGTAGACCTTCTCGTGCACGTAGAGCCGCTTCAGGGCGATGCAGACCTGTCCGCTGTTGAAGAACGCACCCATGAAGATGCCTTGAGCCGCAGCGGCGGGATCCACGTCATCGAGCACGATCGCGGCATCGTTGCCGCCGAGTTCCAGCGTGACGCGCTTGAGCGAATCCGCCGCGCAGGCCATTACGCGCTTGCCCGTGGCCGTCGAGCCCGTGAAGGAGATCTTGCGGATGTCCGGGTGCTTGGTCAGCACGTCGCCGAGATCGTTCGCATCGGCGATGAAATTGATGACACCCGGCGGGAGGACATCCTTGATGAGTTCGCCGAGTTTCAGCGTCGCGAGCGGCGTCGTGGCGGCCGGCTTGACGACCAGCGTGTTGCCGGCGATGAGCGCCGTCGGCAGCTTCGTGCCCAGCAGCGCGATCGGGAAGTTCCAGGGGATGATCGCGGCCACCACGCCCAGCGGCCGGCGATGCTGCTCCGCGCGGCGGGTGTCGCTGTCCTCGAGCACCTTGACCGGCAGTTCGAGGTTCACCAGCGCGCGCACGTCAGCGGCCATGTTGCGCACTTCGCCCGTGGCGAACATCAGCGGCTTGCCTTGCTCCAGCGTGAGCAGCCGCGCGATCTCGTCGGCGTTCGCATCGATGACGTCCGCCATCTTGTGCAGCAGCGCACGGCGCTCGGCGATGGGCTTGGCCGCCCAGGCGGGGAAGGCCGCCTTGGCCGCGGCAACGGCTGCGTTGACCTGCGCGACGGACGCGCGCGGGCATTCCGTGGTGACCGGCTCCTCGGTGGCCGGGTTGATCACCGACATCGTCTGGTCGCCGTCGACCAATTTTCCACCGATCAGGAACTTGAAGCTGCTCATTGTTTTCTGCTCCCTTGCTGCATTCCATCAGGCCTTGGGTTTCTCGAGGGCGACCAGGTAGTTGATCGCCTTCACCATGTCGTCCGACGTGCGGATGCCCTTGGCCATGCGGTACCTGCCGTTCACGACGAACGAGGGCGTGCCGCTGATGCCGTAGGCCTTTACCAGGGCATCCGCGCGGCGCACGGCCTCGTCGATGTCCGGTTGGCGCGAGCGCGCCAGAAAGTCGTCTTCCTTGATTCCCGCGTGCCGCGCATAGAACTTCGCCGCATAGCCGATGTGCGGCAACGGTTGCGATGGCCGATGCGTCTGCGGATCGATCAGCGGCAGTTCGCCGGTTTCCCAGATGGCTTCGAACATCGCCTTGTGCTGTGCATCGGCGATGCCGAGCGCCTTTGCGGTGGCATGGGCACGCTGGAGCATCGGCCAGCCCTCGGCGGGGATGAAGGATGCATGCACGTAGGTCATCTCGGCGTACGCCGGAAGGCTGGCCCGGATTCGTTCGGCAAGCGGCAGCGCGGAATAGCAGTAGGGGCAGCCGTAGGAAAAGATTTCCGTGACCTCGACCTTGCCCGGCGTGGAAGCCGGCACCGGCGGGTTCACACGCTCGTAGTGCACACCGTCCTCCCAGAGTATCTGCCCGCGGGCGAGCGGGGCGAAGGCAGGGGCGAGCAGTCCGAACAACAGCGAGCGGCGGTTCATGGAGTGCTCCGTGCGCGTCAATGGGAAACAAGTGGGCCGTAAGGCAGGTAGTGGTCTACCAGCAAGGCGAGGAAGAGCCACATCAGGTACTGGATCGAGAAGCGGAAAAGCTTCATCGGCAGGTCCGCGCGGGCCGAGAGCTTGAGCGCGAGCGCGTAGTAGAGGAAGACCGCGTTCAACCCCAGCGTCGCGGCCAGGTAGAGCAGCCCGCTCAGCCCCGTGAGGTAGGGCAGCAGCGTGACGATCACCATGATCACGGTGTAGAGCAGCACGTGCAGTCGCGTGAATTCGACGCCATAGGTCACCGGCATCATCGGGATCCCTACCTTGGCGTAGTCGTCGCGCCGCGCGATGGCCAGCGCCCAGAAATGCGGTGGCGTCCAGGCGAAGATGATCAGGAAGAGCAGCAGCGCATGCGGATCGATCGTGCCCGTGACCGCGGCCCAGCCGAGCACCGGCGGCGCGGCGCCCGCAGCGCCGCCGATGACGATGTTCTGCGGCGTCGCCCGCTTGAGCCACACCGTATAGATGAGTGCGTAGCCGATCAGCGAGGCGAAGGTGAGCACGGCCGTGAGCGCATTCACCAGCAGGAACAGCAGCAGCATCGAGGCAACGCCCAGTATTCCCGCGAACACCAGCGCTTCGCGCTCGCTGAGGCCGCCGGTGGGCAGGGGGCGGGTGCGGGTGCGCGCCATGCGGGCG
>JBDLPS010000241.1:0-2609 GCA_039800965.1 Pseudomonadota bacterium
GTCGCCGACATACTCGGAAATCCGCGTGCCCTTGGGGATGTCCCGCCGGGCGAAACAACCCTTGCCGTGCACTTTCGAGTTGCGCACCACGAACCAGGGGTTCGGCTTGTACGGGTCCGGCGCCACCAGCGGGGCCTTCTTTGCTTTCTTCTTTGCCTTGGTTGCCATGGTTCAGACCGCCACGGGCGCCTTGATCGCCGGATGATGTTGGTAGTTCACGAACTCGATGTCCTCTGCTTGGTAATCGAACAAGGTCGCCGGACGTCGCGTGAAACGCAAGCCCGGCAGGGGCAACGGCTGGCGCGACAACTGCGTGTCGGCCTGCTCGAGGTGGTTCAGGTAAAGGTGGCAGTCGCCACCGGTCCAGATGAATTCGCCCGGCTCGAGGTCGCACTGCTGCGCGACCATGTGCGTCAGAAGCGCGTAGGAAGCGATGTTGAACGGCACGCCGAGGAATACGTCCGCACTGCGCTGGTAGAGCTGGCAGGACAGCCGTCCTTCCGCCACATAGAACTGGAAAAGCACATGGCAGGGAAGCAGCGCCATCCGGTCGAGTTCGCCCACGTTCCAGGCGCTCACCACCATCCGTCGGGAGTCCGGCGCCCTGCGCAGTGTTTCGACGACCTGCGACATCTGATCGATCAGGCGCCCCTCGCCGGCGTTCCACGCCCGCCACTGGCGCCCGTAGACAGGACCTAGCTCACCCCGGTCATCGGCCCACTCATCCCAGATCGTCACGCCGTGCTCGCGCAGGTAGCGGGTGTTGGTGTCACCACGAAGGAACCACAACAGCTCATGCACGACCGACGGGAGGTGGACGCGTTTCGTGGTGACCAGCGGGAAACCGGCGGAAAGGTCGAACCGCGATTGCCAGGCGAACAGCGACAGCGTGCCGGTGCCAGTGCGATCCGTCTTGCGCGCCCCGCGCTCACGCACCGCCTGCAGCAGGTCGAGGTAGGCCTTCACGCCGTGACCCGCAGGTTGCCGGAAAGCTGCGGGCGAAGGGCCGCAAGCGCCAGCAAGGCAAGGCCGGCCGCCAGCATGGGCAGCGACAGCACCTGACCCATCGTGAGCCAGCCATCCGCCAGGTAACCCAGCTGGGCGTCGGGCACGCGGACGAATTCGACCAGACAGCGCACGAGTCCGTACCAGGCCAGCAACAAGCCGGCCACCGCCCCACGCGGACGCGGCTTCGACGAGTAGACCCACAGGATCAGGAACAGCAACAGGCCTTCGAGCAGGCCTTCGTAGAGCTGCGAGGCATGCCGCGCCTCGAGCGCACCGCCCGGCCCCGTCGGCACCAGGAAGCCCCACGGCCGCGCCGTCGTGGCGCCCCAGAGTTCGCCGTTGATGAAATTGCCGACGCGGCCGGCCAGGATCCCGAGACCCGGCAGCGGCGCGGTGAAATCCAGCACGTCCAACACGTGACGACGGCGGCGCCAGGCGAACAGCGCGAGCGCGGCGGTCACGCCGATCAGCGCTCCGTGGAAGGACATGCCGCCCTCCCAGATCTTGAAGGGATAGAGCGGATCAGCCGCCCAGTACCCGGTCCCGTAGAAGAGCACGTAGCCGATGCGGCCGCCAAGGATGACCCCGAGCATCGCCCAGTAGATAAGGTCGTCCACGTCGACGGCAACCCATGTGCTCCCGGCCCTCGCGGCACGCCGGCGGGCCAGCCACCATGCGATGCCGAAGCCCAGCACGTACATGATCCCGTACCAGTGGATCCGCAGCGGGCCCAGGTGCACGGCAACCGGATCGATCTGCGGATAGGTAAGCATGCCGTGATTCTACGCGCTCACCGGGTAACCCGGCAGAACAGCGTCTTGAGGTAACGCGTCTCGACGATGGCGGGGTGCACCGGATGATCGGGCGACTGTCCGCCGAACTCCAGCACCTGCAGGTTGCGCCCCAGGTTCGCCGCCGCAGCCTGCAGCAGCGTGGGCAGCGTCTCCTGCGCCAGGTGGTAGGAGCAGGAACAGCTGACCAGCATCGCGTCGTCGACCAGCAGCTTCATCGCCAGCTGGTTCAGGCGACGGTAGGCCGCCTCACCCTGGTGCTGGTCCTTGCGGCGCTTGATGAAGGCCGGCGGATCGACGATCACGAGGTCGTAACGCTCGCCGGCATCGGCCAGCTGCGCCAGCACTTCGAAGGCATCGCCGCGGTGCACGTCCAGCGAAAAACCGTTTGCCGCCGCGTTGCGCTGCGCGGCGTCCAGCGCCGACTGCGAGGCATCGACGCAGGCGGCACTGCCCGCGCCATGGCGCAGGGCGCTCAGGGCCCAGGCGCCCACGTAGCTGCAGACATCCAGCACGCGCGCGCCCGGCTTCACATAGCGGGCCAGATGGTCGCGGTTGATGGCCTGGTCGTAGAACCAGCCCGTTTTCTGACCCCCGGCCAGGGGCGCGATGAAGGTCAGCCCGTCTTCGACGACAGCGACCGTCTCCGGCACCTCGCCGAACGCAGCCACGAACTCCTTGGGCAGCTTCTCGAGGTCGCGGGAGGAACCATCGTTCTTCCACACCAGCGCACGCGGATCCACGACCTCGCGAACCGCAGCCTCCACCAGGGGGCGCAGGCGATCCATCCCCAGCGTCGTGAGCTGGCCA
>JBDLPS010000242.1:0-9793 GCA_039800965.1 Pseudomonadota bacterium
TGAAACGGCCCGCGCGGTGCGAACCTCGCGGGCCGTTTGCTTTGGCAGGCCTTCCGGCGCGGCCCCGGATCAGGCCTCGTCGTCGACGGCCGGGCGGGCGGTTTCCTCGACCAGCGTCATGACGGCCTGCACCAGCGGCTTGGTGCCCTCGCCCGTCGCACCCGAGATCAGGAACCATGGCCCCTTGTGCCGCAGTCGACGCACGATGTCCCTGGCGACCTTTTCCGCCTCTTCCGGAAGCAGCAGGTCGGCCTTGTTAAGCACCAGCCAGCGGGGCTTCCTGGCCAGGTCCGCGCTGTACTTCTTGAGCTCGCCTGCGATGGCGCGGGCGTCCTTGACCGGATCCGCCTCCGGATCCGGCGGACAGATGTCGATGAGATGCAGCAGCACGCGCGTGCGCTGCAGATGCTTCAGGAAACGATGTCCCAGCCCCGCGCCCTCCGCGGCGCCCTCGATGAGCCCGGGAATGTCGGCCATGACGAAGCTGCGGTGCTCGCCGCAATCCACGACGCCAAGGTTCGGGTAGAGCGTCGTGAAGGGATAATCCGCAACGCGCGGCCGCGCAGCCGAGACGGCGCGGATCAGCGTCGACTTGCCCGCGTTCGGCAGGCCCAGCAGGCCGACGTCCGCGATGACCTTCATCTCGAGGCCAAGCTCGCGCTTCTCGCCGGGCAGACCCGAACCGAACTGCCGCGGAGCGCGGTTGGTGCTCGACTTGAATCGCACGTTGCCGAAGCCGCCCTTGCCGCCCTTGGCGATCATGATCTCCTCGCCCGGGTGCTTAAGGTCCGCCAGTTCCTCGCCGGTTTCCTTGTCGGTGACGGTCGTGCCGACCGGAACGGTGACAAAGAGGTCTTCGCCACTGGCGCCGGTCTTGTCGTTGCCGGAGCCGGGCTGACCATTGCGGGCCTTGAAGGTGCGCTGGATGCGGAAATCGGCCAGCGTATTGATGCCGCCCTCCGCGCGCAGGTAGACGCTGCCGCCATGCCCGCCATCGCCACCGTCCGGCCCACCGAAAGGCACGAACTTCTCGCGGCGGAAGCTCACGCAGCCGCGCCCGCCGTTGCCGGCATGCACCTTGACCGTAGCTTCGTCGACGAACTTCATGGATTTTTTGCTCCGGCAAGACAAAAACCCCGGCGCGGGGCCGGGGTCTTCGTCGTTCGAACCTGTCGGGCTGCGCCGTTTAGTGCGGCAGCACGCTCACGAAGGTGCGGCCCTCGGGGCCCTTCTTCTCGAACTTGACGCGGCCGTCGACCAAGGCGAACAGCGTGTGGTCCGTGCCCGTGCCGACGCCGTTGCCCGCCTTCATCGGCGTGCCACGCTGGCGGACCAGGATGTTGCCGGCCAGCACGCTCTCGCCGCCGAAACGCTTGACGCCCAGACGCTTGCTGTGGGACTCGCGACCGTTGCGGGTGGAGCCGCCTGCCTTCTTGTGTGCCATGTCTGAAAACTCTCCGAGTCTTGAAGCGGGGGCCTTAGGCCGCCACGATGTCCGTGATCTTCACCAGCGTGTACTTCTGGCGATGGTTCTTCATGCGCAGGTAGTGCTTGCGGCGACGGAACTTGACGATGGGCACCTTGTCAGCCTGGCCGTGGCGCTCGACCGTGGCGCTGACCTTGCTGCCCTTGAGCAGCGGCGCGCCGACCTTGATGTTGGCGCCGTCGGCGACGAGGAGCACTTCGTCGAACGTGACCGTCGAACCCGGGGCCGCATCCAGAAGCTCCACGCGAAGCGTGCCGTTCTTCTCGACCCGATACTGTTTGCCGCCCGTGGCGATGACCGCGTACATATGAAAAGCCCTGTCCTGCAAAGGCCGCGGATTCTACTGGGCCGCCCCGCCCGGGTCAAACCCCTTTGGACTCTTCTTTCCCGTGGCCAAACAGCCACTTGGGGCCCAGGCCCCGGGGAGGGCCGGCAGCGGCGCCACCCTGCCCCGCACGGCGGACCGCAGGCTGCTACGATGCGCGCAATTTTACAGGGGGCTGCTGCAGCGCATGAGCTTGGACGAGATTCGCGCCTTGGTGGACGCGGACATGCTGGCCGTCGACGGCGTGATCCGGACCCGCCTCAAGAGCGCGGTGCCGCTGGTCGACCAGGTCGCCGAGCACATCATCGCCGGTGGCGGCAAGCGCCTGCGACCCCTGATCGTGCTGCTGTCGGCCCATGCTGCGGCGGGTGGGCGGCCCCTCGCCCACGGCCGACACCTCGAGGCAGCCGCCTTCATCGAATTCATCCATACCGCGACCTTGCTGCATGACGACGTGGTCGACCACTCGTCCAAACGGCGCGGGCGCGACACCGCCAACGCGGTGTTCGGCAACGAAGCCAGCGTGCTGGTGGGCGACTTCGTGTATTCGCGCGCATTCCAGATGATGGCGGCCACCGGGTCGCAGCGGGTCATGGAGATCATGGCCGACGCGACGAACGTGATCGCCGAAGGCGAAGTGCTGCAACTGATGAACGCCCACGACCCGGACACCACCGAGGAACGCTACCTCGAGGTGATCTACCGCAAGACCGCCCGACTGTTCGAGGCCGGCGCGCAGGTCGCGGCAGTGCTCTGCGGCGGGGATGCCTCGGCCGAAGTGGCGCTGGCCGGCTATGGCCGGCACCTCGGCGCCGCGTACCAGCTCATCGACGACGTGCTTGATTACCGGTCGGACCCGGCAACGCGCGGCAAGAACCTCGGCGAGGATCTTGCCGAGGGCAAGCCCACACTGCCGCTGATCCACGCGCTGCGCAACGCGACCGGAGACGAGGCAGACGCGATCCGCCGCGTCATCCTTCACGAGGACGAAGTGCTGCCGGACATGGCGACGATCATCGCAAGCATCGACCGCACCGGCGGCATCGACTACACGCGCGGACGCGCCGAAGCCGAATCGCAGCGTGCCATCGATGCACTGTCGGCGTTACCCGACTCTCCCTGCCGCGACGGCCTCGCGGCGCTCGCGCGCATCGCGGTCGGACGCGACCGCTGATGCCCGGGCCCCGCTGGAGCTGGCGCGAAGCCAGCGTCGGCGCCGCGGCCTTCGTGCTGGGTGTGATGATCGGGCCCTCGGTGCTGCGCTCGTCGCAACCGCTGCCCCTGGTATCCGAAGGCGGCCGCGTCGTCGCCACCGGTGCGCTGGACGCCGCGCTGTCATCACTGCCGACAGGCGGCAAATCACAGGATCCGTCCGGCACAAGCATCGGGATGAGTTTCCGCACGGCGATGGGCCAGTACTGCCGCAGCTTCGCCATGACACGCGGCCCCGCAGGCATCGCCTGCCATGAACGCACGGAATGGGTGGTCGAAGTGCTGGCCCGCAACCCACGGCCGCGGGATGGAAGCGCGCCGGATGGTTACCGTCTGGCCGGCACGCCTTTTCCCGAGGCGATCCGCCTGGCGATCTCGCTGCGCAAGGCAGGCGAAGCACTGACGCTTGCGGAAGAATCGCATGCCATGAAATTCCACTGGCGAAGCGAACGTGTGTTGAAGGAACTGCCCCCCTGACGTAAACTCCCGCGCCTTGCCTGACTCGGGGTGTAGCTCAGCCTGGTAGAGCACTACGTTCGGGACGTAGGTGTCGCAGGTTCAAATCCTGTCACCCCGACCATCGTGAATAGGCATCCGGATCCTCGCCGCCGCCAGGGTCCCGGCAGGGCCGGAATCCCGCGCCCGGCCGATCACCGATCCACCGACTCCGGAATCGCCGCATGCCGCGCGGCGAAGCCCGGCGACTTAACTTAATAGTCGATCTGAAGTGGTGGCGAATGCCATGCGCCCCGCATGACGAAGACCCAAGATACCGCCACGTCGCAGGACCCACGGATCTCGCCGACGCCTTACGTCAATACCCATTGGAGAGAGCAGATGAACAAATCGATGATCGCGGCACTCGTCGCCGCCAGCCTGACGATGGTGTCGGGTGCGCAGGCTACCGAAGAAGCCCAGACGCCCATCGACATCGTCAAAAACCTGACGCGGCCGGAGACGGCGAACGTCCAGGTGGTGTACCCGAACTCCTGCGCCCTGACGGTGAACGGCAACACCAATCCGTCGACCACGACCGTCTACGGCTCGGGCGGCACGTCCACGGTTGAGACCATCGCCGCCGAGTGGGGCAGCTACAAGGTGAGCGTGCCCTCCAGCTGCAATGCCTATGTCATGGTGGGCCCCAACAAGTACAACCTGCTGCAGTTCCATTTCCACACGCCGTCGGAACATGCCCTGGATGGCAAGCGCTATCCGGTTGAAGTGCACTTCGTGCATGCCAAGGACGGCGCGACGCTGGGCGCGGACAACTGCGGCATCACCGCCGGGGAGCGGCCGCTGCTCGTCGTCGGCGCCTTCATCAACCCGGGCAAGAGCGGCGCGCTGGATGCCGTGTTCACCGGCACGGGCGCCAAGACGGTGAACCTCGCCGCGATGCTGCCCTCCCTGCCGCAGAACTACTTCCACTATGACGGCAGCCTGACCGCGCCGAACACCGACTGCGCCTGGCCCGAGGGTGGCAAGGTCAAGCAGCTGGTGACCGGCGTCTTCCCGGAATCCGTCAACTGGTACGTGCTGGGTGACGTCAAGCAGCTGTCGGGCGCCAGCGTCTCGAAGCTCCAGGGGTTCTTCCCGGAGGGCAATTCGCGCGCGCTGAAGGGCGTGAACGGCCGTACCGTCTACCGCACGGGCAGCCGGTAAGACAGTACGAAGCGCCACGGAAAACCCGTGGCGCTTTCCGGCTGAAGCGCCAGACGGCGCGGCCGGTTAGGATGGGCGGAGCCCCGTTCTCAACTCTGGCATTTTCAGCATATGGCAAAGCCATACGGCATCGACAGCACACCGCCATTCAGGGTGCTGTTTCCGGAAGCCCTGCAGCACTTCGGCCTGGCGGCCGTCACGCTGGTGGTTCCCCGCATCGTCGCCGAAGCGGCCGGCGCGGACTCGCTCTTCATCGAACGCTATCTCAGCCTGGCCATGCTGGCCGTGGGGATCACCACGCTGCTGCAGGCCTGGGGACGGCACGGCATCGGCAGTGGTTACCTCCTGCCAGCCTGCTACTCGGGCATCTACCTCGCGCCGGCACTGGCGCTGGCCAGCCAGCACGGACTACCGGCCATCGCGGGCTTTGCGATCGTGGCCGGCATCACGGAAATGACGCTGTCCGTGGCACTGCGGCGCATCCGGAGCTTCTTTCCCAGCGAGCTCATCGGTTTCGTCGTCTTCATGATCGGCATCGGCTGGGGAACGCTGGGACTCAAGCTGATGACGGGCCTTGCGGGCAGGACCCCGGGCTCGGCAGAAGCAGCGCTCGCCGGCCTCACGCTGGCCGTCACGCTGGCCATCTCGCTCTGGGGGCCGCGCACGTTGCGTCCGCTCGCGGTGCTGGTCGGCCTCGTGACCGGTTGCCTGGCAACCGGCATCGCCTTCCTTGCAGGCGGCGAAGCGGCCGTCGGCATCCCGAAGCTCGTGGCGGGAGGGGCGATCTGGCCGCTCGTACGGCCGGACTTCCATTCCTCGCTGCTGCCCGCGTTCATCGTCGGCGGCATCGCGAGTTTCATCCGCGCATCGGGGGATATCGTCGCGAGCCACCAGGTATCGGACGTCAACTGGAAACGGGCCCACGTCGGACGCATCTCGGCAGGCACGCTGGCCGGGGGCCTCGGATCCATCGTTGCCGGACTGCTGGGCGTGATGCCGGTCGACACGAGCTCCGGCAGCGTCGGCCTCGTGGCGGCCAGCGGCGTCGCGTCGCGGCGCATCGCACTGGGCGTCGGCCTGCTATGGATCGTGCTGGGACTCTGGCCTTCAGGCTCCGCGTGGCTGCTCGCGATCCCGCCTGGCGTGGCGGGTGCCGCGCTGTGCTTCACGGGCGCCTTCGTCATCCGCACCGGCACCAACATGATGACGCAGCGACTGCTCGACAACCGCCGCGCGCTCACGATCGGCTTCGCCCTGATGGTGGGCCTGTCCTTCGAACAACTGCTGCCGGCGCTCCACTTGCCGCCGGGTGTCCGGACGGCACTGGATTCCTCGCTGCTGACAGCAGTTGCGGTGGCGTTGCTGCTGAACGCCGTCTTCCGCATCGGCATCCGTCGCAGCATGGAGCGGGAGTGGCAGGTCTCGGAGGGGCCCTTGGCCTTGCGCGAAACCATGGACCATTGGGGCCGCCAGTGGGGCGCGCGCGCCGACCTGGTGCGCCGGGCGCAGGATTTCCTGGAGGAGTTCGCGCAGGCCGCGGCGCTCATCAGCACCCCCGGGAAAGCCGCGTCGATCCGTGCCACCTACGATGAAGTGTCGCTGCGCTTCGACCTGCGCTGGCACGGGAGCGCCGTCGCCAAAGCAGGTACCACACCGAGCCTGGACGACGCGGACGAGTCGCTCGACCACTCGCTGGCCGTGGCGCTCATGCGCCACCGCGCGGACCACCTCTCATTCGACAGCCTCGGGCCGGACACGCAGCGGGCGGTCGCCACGCTGGACGATCACTGATCCAGCAAGGCCGTCACACCGGCATCGTCCCGCAATCGCAGGTAAAGCCGACCCTGCTTCGGATGGGGTACGGCGAGCCTGCGTGCCGTGAACGCTTCGGGCACTTCCACCGCATCGGCGAATGTCTCGTTGTCCGCGATGGCCTGCACCAGGTAGAGCCGCTCCCCATCGAGTTCGCAAGATCCGGCACCATCCACCGCGCAGACCAGGCGACGCAGCACGGGCGTGCGCACGACGACGGCAAGGCGCTGCCACTCCCCCTGCTGCGCACCGACCACGACGCGGAATACGAGCGGACCGAAAGCGGTCGGCCCCAGCTGCACGAGGGGCTTCAGCGTGGCGATGGCAACCTGGGCATTGGACAGGACCAGGCCGTTGCCCGGCGCAAGTGACGCGACGACAAGCCCATCCTGGGTGGCCACCTCCACCGCATCGCGAGGACCAAAGCGCGCGGCACCATCCAGGCGCACGGAGAACGTGAGCGTGGCCTCGGGCCGCAGGACGCCCCCACCCGGAAGTACCAACGGAAGAGGTTCGGGGGGAAGCGGGTCGTCGACGGAAAGCCCTGCGAGCGCGGCACGCGGCCTCGAAGGGAGCAGGCGTGAAACCAGTGTGACGCTGCGGCCATCACGCAACTCGACAACGGCACGAAACGTGGAACCCACGGCCATGTCGAGCGGCCTCGTTCCTGCCCGCAAGGTCATCGGCAGGGACTCGGCGCCCGGCACGACGGCATCGGACGGAGGATCGAAGACCAGGGCACCGACGCGCAGCGTCTTCACCAGGCCGAGGCGCGTACCACGCAGCGTCCCCGACGCCTCACCGGCATGCAGTTCGAACGCATCCAGCTTGCCGGGATCGACAAAGCTGCGCAGCGACAAGGCCTGCACGGGTTGCGGGCCCCGATAGGACAGCGACAGCCGCACCCCGCCGCCCTGCGCATTGCGCAGATCGATGCGCGCGACGAGCTGGCCTGTCGCATCGATCGACCAGCTTGCGGGCACCGGTTGCTCGGCGCCGTCGACCGCCTGCACGGCGGCAAGGCAGGACGCGTCACCGCCAAACAGGTGCACGGTCGATTCCCTGCCGACGACAAGTGCCGCCGCGTCATCCGGGGCCAGCTGCCAGCTTGCATCGAGGGAACGGGGCCCCAGCCGGTAGCTCGGCCCTTCCAGTCGATCGAAGCCCCAAAGGCCCCGCAGCACCGCAGGACGGGACGCATCGAAAGCGACTCCCGCCTCCGGAACCACGGCAGGACGCAGGCCACCGGCCTGCGCATCGGCAACGACGGCAAGATCGCGCGACACCCCCTCGAGGGGCTGGGCCTGCAGCACCAGTTCACGTGCGAAGCTTGCGCCGAACAGCAGCGAAGCACCCGCGAGCGGCAGCACGGTCGGCGAATCATAGGCACAGACTGCACGCGCAGGGTCTGGATTGCGCAAGGGCGGCAGCCTCGCCTCTCCGATCGGCGGCAAGGCTGCCACGAGCACCGACTGCGGCTCGTGGAAGGACGGCGGCGTGTTCAGCATCAAGGTGAGGCGACTGCCTTCCGGATGCGTGAGGGCCGGGATGTACTGGTAGCGGGCCGAGTGGAAGTTGTCCATCAGGCGGGCCAGGCTCATCAGCGAACTGATGTACGGCAGATAGGCACCGGAACTCAACGCACGCGTATTGCCCACCTGCATCGCCAGGTCGCTGGCCGGCCCCGACGTGAGCGTCGACACCAGCGACGGATCATGGCCGTCGGCGAGCACCATCGAGTTCTCGGCCTGCGTGAGGCAGGGCACCTGCATCGGCGGCAGCTTGTCGAGGCATTTCTCGTCGACCTTGATGCCCAGGCTGCGCGCCAGCAGTGGCGCGACTTCCTTCACGCGGTCGGGCTGCGTCGCACCGATGTCGCCGAGCTCGGATACGTAGCGCTCGAGCCGCACGCGGTCGAGCGAGAACTGGAACAGCTCCTGGGAGGCGCGCACGAAGGCACCGGGCCTGCCCTGCACGGTGCGCATGAGCGTCTTGAAATCGCCACCCGTCTTGGGCGCGAAGAGCAGCACCATCTGCACGGCATCCTTCGGCACCTCGAGGTCGAGCCCCTTGTCCAGGCAGTCCCGGCGCCAGGTATCGCAGCGCTTGAACCAATCATCCGGCGGAGGGTTCGTCGAGCCGCGCAGGAAGGCAGTGACCATCACGTACCTGGCAGCGTCGCCGGCCGGCAACACGGGTTTGAGACGGAGTCGATCGCCTGCAGCAAGGCCGGGCACCTGCGCCAATGGCAGGCTGACCCCGCCCCGCGTGACGATGATGTCGACCCCGGGACCCACGAGATCGAAGAGCTGCTTCTCGGCGCTGAAGCCCCCCTGCGAAGCGAACAACGCACCAAGCAGCAGCAGACCCGGAAGGATGCGCATCAGCCCCCCACCTTCGCCCGTCGCGCGAGGTCTATGAGGTAGGCACGGATAAGATGCACCTCGCCTTCGTCGAGCAGGTCGTCCCAGCGCGGCATGCCACGCGCCTGCAGGCTGCCTCCGCGCACGACGGCCTGGAATGCCGCTTCATCGCGCACCACGGCCGATGCACGCAGGTCGGGTACCGGCGCACGCGGAACGTTCGCATGGCAATGGCCGCAGTTCACGCCGAACAGGGCCTCGCCGGCCTTGACCTCGGCGACAGTACCCACCGGCTCCGGCGCGGGCGGCAGCGGCAGGACCGGCGGCAGCAACGGTGGCAGGGGCGTCGCGCCACCATCGAGGCGGAACGCGAGCACGCGGTTCGCATTGCCACGCAGGGCGGCCACATTGCCGGGCAGCCAGAGATTCCATGCACCGCCGCCTGAGCCCGCCGTTATGGCGATGTACTGGATGCCGTTGACGCGATAGGTCATGGGCGCGGCGATCATTGCCGTGCCGACATCGATCGTCTTGAGCAGACGCCCCGTTTCATCGTCATGGATGCGCAGCGTGCCATCGATGCCGCCCTGTACCACGAGGCCGCCACCCGTCGACAGCACGCCGCCATGGTCCATGAAGGAACTGGTCGGCGCCTCCCAGACCACGCGGCGTGCCACCGGATCCCAGGCCTTGAGCGCCGCGGAACGCTCCGGCGCAAGCGACATCTGCAAGCCCGTCTCGAAACGCGCCGGCAGACGCGCACCGAGCGGCGGGCTCTCGGCGAGCGCCATGCCGACGTTGACGCTCGGGATGTAAACAAGGCCCGTTCGGGCGCTGTAAGACATCGGATTGAAATTGTGTGCGCCCATGGTGGACGGAAAGATCACGGGGCCCCGCGCCTTGCGGTAATCGGTCGCCGCCTCCTCGACGGGCCGG
>JBDLPS010000243.1:0-8145 GCA_039800965.1 Pseudomonadota bacterium
CCTGGCTGGCGGCCTGAATGCCAACCTCTTCAAGCAGGCGCTGAACCTGTTCCAGGAGTGGCAGGACAAGAACGTGCCGGTCAGCCTCTGCCTCATCGGCGCGAAGGGCACCACCTTCTTCCGCCGTCTCGGCATGCCGATCCTCGCGAACGTTTCGGGCCTGGGTGACAAGCCGCACGTGGCCGACCTCATCGGCACCGTGAAGGTCATGCTCGACGCCTATCGCGAAGGCAAGATCGACAAGCTCTACCTCGTGCATGCCGAGTTCGTGAACACGATGACGCAGAAGCCGAAGATCGAGCAGTTGCTGCCGGTCGAGGTCGCGCCGTCGTCGCAGCTGCAGGAACACTGGGACTACATCTACGAGCCGTCTGCCGGGGACATCCTCGATGGCCTGCTCATGCGCTACGTCGAGTCGCAGGTCTACCGTGGCGCCGTCGAGAACGTCGCGTCCGAAATGGCCGCGCGCATGGTCGCGATGAAGGCCGCAACGGACAACGCCGGCAAGCTCATCGGCGACCTGCAGCTCGTCTACAACAAGGCCCGCCAGGCGGCGATCACCACCGAGCTCGCGGAAATCGTGGGCGGCGCGGCCGCGGTCTGACGACCCAAGAATTCTGAAGGAAGCACCATCATGGCAACTGGCAAGATCACCCAGATCATCGGACCCGTCATCGACGTCGAGTTCCCGCGCGAGTCGATTCCCGCGGTGTACGAGGCACTGAAGCTCGACGGCGTGGATCTCACGCTCGAAGTGCAGCAGCAGCTCGGCGACGGCGTCGTCCGCACGATCGCCATGGGCGCCTCGGAAGGCCTCAAGCGCGGCATCACCGTGCAGGCCACGGGCAAGCCGATCAACGTGCCGGTGGGCAAGGCCACGCTGGGCCGCATCATGGACGTGCTCGGTACCCCGCAGGACAACCGCGGTGCGGTCGCTTCGGAAGGCACCCTGCCGATCCATCGTCCGGCCCCGAATTTCGACGAACAGGCGGGTGGCCAGGACCTGCTGGTGACGGGCATCAAGGTCATCGATCTCCTCGTCCCCTTCGCGAAGGGCGGCAAGGTCGGCCTGTTCGGCGGCGCCGGTGTCGGCAAGACCGTCAACATGCTCGAGCTGATCAACAACATCGCCAAGCAGTACTCGGGCCTGTCGGTGTTCGCCGGCGTGGGTGAGCGTACCCGCGAAGGCAACGACTTCTACCACGAGATGATCGAGTCGGGCGTCATCGACGCCGAGAACCTCGAGAACTCGAAGGTCGCCATGGTGTACGGCCAGATGAACGAGCCGCCGGGCAACCGCCTGCGCGTCGCGCTCACGGGTCTCACGATGGCCGAATACTTCCGCGACGAGAAGCAGGCGAACGGCCGCGGCCGTGACGTGCTGTTCTTCGTCGACAACATCTACCGCTACACCCTGGCCGGCACGGAAGTGTCCGCGCTGCTGGGTCGTATGCCGTCCGCCGTGGGTTACCAGCCGACGCTGGCCGAGGAAATGGGCGTCCTGCAGGAGCGCATCACCTCGACGAAGACCGGCTCGATCACGTCGATCCAGGCCGTGTACGTCCCGGCCGACGACCTGACCGACCCGTCGCCCGCCACGACCTTCGCCCACCTCGATGCCACCGTCGTGCTGTCGCGCCAGATCGCCTCGCTGGGCATCTACCCGGCCGTGGATCCGCTCGATTCGACGAGCCGCCAGCTCGACCCGCTGGTCATCGGCGAAGAGCACTACAACGTCGCGCGCGGCGTGCAGGGCGTGCTGCAGAAGTACAAGGAACTCCAGGACATCATCGCGATCCTGGGCATGGACGAGCTCTCGCAGGAAGACAAGCAGACCGTCTTCCGCGCCCGCAAGATCCAGCGCTTCCTGTCGCAGCCGTTCAACGTCGCCAAGGTCTTCACGGGGCAGGACGGCAAGATCGTCCCGCTGGCCGAGACGATCCGCGGCTTCAAGGGCATCCTGAACGGCGACTACGACCACCTGCCGGAGCAGGCCTTCTACATGGTCGGCGGCATCGACGAGGCCGTGGAAAAGGCCAAGACGCTGAACTAAAGGCTGCCCACCATGGCAAAGACCATCCACGTCGACATCGTCAGCGCCGAAGGCGAGATCTACTCGGGTCCCGCCGAGATGGTCTTCGTCCCGGCACAGGAAGGCGAGCTCGGCATCGCGCCGCGCCACGCCCCCCTGCTGACGCTGATCAAGGCCGGTGAAGTGCGCGTGAAGGAAGGCGAGACCGAGCACTCGGTCTTCGTCGGCGGCGGCGCCCTCGAGGTGCAGCCGAACCGCGTCACCATCATGGCGGACACGGCGATCCGCGCGAAGGACCTCGATGAGGCCGCTGCGCTGGAAGCCAAGCGTCGTGCCGAAGAGGCGCTGTCCGGCAAGATCGACAAGCTCGAGCAGGCCGAAGCCCTCGCCGAACTGGCCCGCATCGCCGCGCAGCTCAAGATCCTCGAAAAGCTGCGCAAGATCCGCGCCTGATCGTTCGATCGGAAGCCGATCTCGCGGGTCTCCGCACGGTCGGCCGCATCGTGGCCCGCGTGCTCGCACGCATGCTCGATGCAATCGAGCCCGGCATGACCACCGCCGAGCTCGATGAACTCGGCGCCCGCCTGCTCGACAGGGCCGGCGCCCGCTCTGCTCCCCGTCTTGCGTACCGATTCCCCGGTGCGACCTGCATCAGTCTCAACGAAGAGACCGCGCACGGCGTGCCCGGCCCGCGCGTCATCCGTCGCGGTGATGTCGTGAACGTCGATGTTTCAGCGGAACTGAAAGGCTTTTATGCGGACACCGGCGGAACGCGCGTTGTGCCGCCCTCGAATGCATTGAAGGATCGACTCTGCCTCGCGACGCGCGAGGCACTCGACGCCGCCATCGCCACGGTCCGTGCCGGCGAATCCTTGCGCACGCCCGGTGCGGCAATGGAAGCCGTCGCAACCGCACATGGGTTCCGGGTCATCGAGAACCTGGGGAGCCATGGCGTCGGCCGGAAACTGCATGAGGCACCGGGATTCATCCCGGGCTATGACGATCCGCGCGAGTGCCGACGTCTGAAGGAAGGACAGGTCATCACCCTCGAGCCCTTCCTGTCGACGCGCAGTCGGCGCCTGCGCCTGGCCGCCGACGGTTGGACGCTGAAAGGCCTGCCGGGCAATTTATCGGCGCAGTATGAACACACCCTCGTCGTGCGTCGTGGAGCGCCAATCATCCTGACGCGCTGAACTGACAGTCGCTGTGCCACAATCACGACCAGTCCTTGCCGATGCCACATGGGGTCGTGCCGCTTGAACGGATCCGCTACCGCATCCCGGACCTGCCTGAAGTGTGGCCACGTCCGCCGACCGACCGATGTCGCGCCACCGGAGGCTTGCCCGGCCTGTGGTGCCATCTATGCCAAGGTGGAGGCTCATCGCAGCGGGCTGTACGAGGTGCGTCGGCGTGCCGGCACATCGGCGGGGCAGGGCGATGGCGAATATGTCGACGCCGAGCGTCGACGACTCGCTCATCTGGTGTATTTCCTTTATCTGCTGCCTGCCGGCCTGACGACCTTGCTGGGCTATTCAATCGCGCGCGCATCCGGCGACGACCATGCCGACGAGATCGCGTTCGCGCACACCGACTGGCAGGTCGAAACGGTATCGCGGGTCTTCTATCTGGTGATTGCCGCGTTGGCGTTGGCCGTCCTGCTGGCGGGCGTTTATGCCGTGCACGCCCTGCTCCACAACGAGGCCTTGCTGGGCTTCGCCCGGATCCTCAGCGGATTCCTGCTGGTCGTTGCAGGCGGCACCTACCTTTGGGTGGCGGTGCGCTCGGTGCAGGGCTGGATCCAGTTGGTCCGCGGCGAGGGGCCCTGAGCCCCGCCGATATCCCGCCGCGCAGCTGACGCCGCACGGCGGGAGCATCCACCGCGCAGCCTTACTTGGCGGCCGGTGCCTGGCCCTGCGGATATTCCTCGGCGACGTTGCGGCCCAGCGTCTTGCCGTTCACCTGTGCGCTCATGAAGCTGCCGCCCGGCGTACCGTCCTTGAGCGGATGCATCTTCAGCACGATCTTGTCGCCGGCGTTGATGGACTTCTTCGTCCACCCCTGGCGCTTGAGGCCGTTCGGGCTGCCGCCCTCGATGCTGTACTCGGTCAGCTTGCCGTCCGAACCCTTCACGTTCACCTGGATCCAGATGTGCGGGTTGGTCCACTGGAAGTCCTTGACCTCACCTTCGATCGTCTGTTCCTTCGCGTTGTCGAACATCGCGAAAGAATGGTGCGCGTAGGCAGCACCGGCCGACAGGGCGAACGCGGTACCCAGAACAAAAGCGGATCGGCTGAACATGACTGGAAGTCTCCTGCGGTTGTCTTTGCGGGTCCGCGGCTGTTGCAGATCGCGGCCCATCCCCCGAAAACGGCGGTATTTCAATACGCCTTGCGCCGGATCTTACTCCCGGTCGCGTCCGGCGGTACCCCCCGCGGGCTTAACTGTTAGTGCCAGTTTCAGGATGACCCGTCCCTCGCGCGGCCTGTGCTGCCACGACAGGGGTTGGGACCTTCAGGGCTTGAGGAATTCGGCCGGCGACCTGCTGCCACAGGAGCGGGCTGCTGCCAGGGCCGGGTCGGTACCGGCCTGCGAGACGTACAGCAGCCGGCGCGCGAGCTGGCCGACCATCGGCCGGGGTCCCGCCGGTGCAGCCGAGTAGCGGGCCGCCTGTGTCGCCAGGTCCTTCAGCGCGAGGCGGTGGCTGCCCACCAGGCCGCGCGTCAGCGCGGCGAGCGTGTCCCGTTCCGCCGGACCTGCCGCCGTCGCAAGCTTCTGCAGGTCGGCGAGGCTGATGTCCTCCGGCAGGGCGTCCGGGTGGGATCCGAACCAGGCCTCGGCCAGTGCATCGATCGTCGAATAGGTGATGTTGCGCTCGTCGCCGGATCGCGTGGCGTACCAATGGGCTTCCTCGAAGCTCACCGTGCCGTCGTGGTCAGCGTCTGCCGCCGTCCGTTTTTCCTGCGTGAAGGCCTCGAAATAGACATGCAGGTAGTCCTTGCTCTGGGCCACCTCGAGCGAGTCCGCCTGACAACCTGTCGCGACGACGTCCGGGCGCGCGCCGAAGAAGCCGCAGTCGACCGACTGCGCGAGCACCCCGCCATAACAGTTGCCACTGACCAGCACGTCGCGGCCCTTGCCGTGCGTGTGCAGCCACTGCATCTCCTCGGATCCCAGTGGCGTTGCTTCTCCCCAGAGAGGTGCCCCATCCGGACCGCCGTGGCCGATCAGGACGATCAGGTTTCGTGCGCCGGGTTGCGACCTGACGCCGTCGAAGAAAGCCGCGAGCGAGTCGATCGTGAAGGACTGGGCCCTGGGTACGTCCCGTTTGACGAAGCGGATGCCGTCTGCCACGGCCTCGATGGCGTTGTTGCCGCGCGCAGAACCAGCGCCGTAGCGCACCTGGATGCGAGCCGGGTCCACCCCGAGTTCCCGCGTGAGGACGCCCTCGATTTCCTCCGAGCGGATCGCGTTGAAGATCGGATTGTCCGTCGCGCCGTTGCCCGTCGAGGCGAGCAGCACGTTCGTGCCGCCGAGCGAAGGTGCCGTCGGTCTGGGCCGCCGGCTGATCCATTCGGCAAAGCCTTTGCCGGATCCCAATGCCGGGTTGCGCGCGAGGCGGAAGTACCAGTCCAGGTTCCAGCCCTGGATGAAGGCGTTCTGCCACCAGCCGGTGTACGCCGCGCGGACCTGCTGGGGGTCGTAGCCATCCAGCGGCGTGGTGAGTTCCGTCGGGAAACGCGTGTCGCGCATGTCCATCGAATCGTTGATGGCGCCCGCGGCGACCACGCGGCCGTCTCGCTTGAGCAGAACCTGCGGCACCTTTTCAGCGGTGCGCTGCTTCCAGGAACGTTCGTCGAAGTAGGGGAGTCGCAGCAGGTCCTGCCACTCCTCCGCGCTGAGTTCGGCACTGGCGCGCCGCTCTATGGTGGCGGCCACTTCGGTACCGCCGTCGGAGAGCGTCGCGCGCTGTACCGTGCCTCGTCGCTTCAGGGATTCCTCGAGGAAACTGCAGCCGCCGCAGTCTTTCGGCTTGAGCAAGGTGATGCGCCAGTCGCCATCTCCGTCCGCGGCGGTGGCCGGTCCGCCCAGCAGGGCGGCGACAAGCAGGAGGAACGGGGCGAGACGACCCGCACTTCTTCGGGTGAGCGCGTTCATGGCCGATATACTAACGCGGCCACGCAAGAGGGGGATGCTATGAAAGGATTCCGCAGCCTGTGCTGTGCGGTGCTGCTGGGCGGGTTGCCGGCGGCCTACGCGGCCGGCAACACCGAGCAGGTCATCCGTGACCTCGAGCAGCAACAGGCCAGGATCGCGATTGCCCGGGATCGCGCGGCGCTCGAGCGCCTCTTTGCCCCGGAGTTCAAGGTCATCAATCCGAACGGCATCGTGGGCAGCCGGGAGACCTTGCTGGGCCTGCTGTTGGGCGACGGCCCGCCGCCTTATCGCTCTGCCGCCTACACCACCGACGAAGTGCGCGATTACGGCGATACCGTGGTCAGCATCGGCATGGATACCGTCGTTCCCAACCAGGGTGCGCAAGCGGGCCAGACCGTGCTTCGTCGCGTCACGCAGGTCTGGCGTCGCCAGGACCTGGATGGCAAGCCCACGTGGCGCCTCGTCCTCCGCCACGCGAACATCGTCACCGCACCATGAAACACTACCTGCTGACCTACGAAGCCGTTCCGGACTATGCGACGCGTCGCGCGCCGTTCCGGGCGGTCCACCTGCAGCTGGCCCACGCTGCGAAGGCGCGTGGCGAGCTCGTGCTCGCCGGCGGTCTCGCCGATCCGGTCGATGGGTCGGTGTTCCTGTTCCAGGGAGACACGCCCGCAGCGGCGGAGGCCTTCGCCAAGGCTGATCCTTACGTCGCGGGCGGCCTCGTCACACGGTGGCGCGTGCGCGAGTGGACGACGGTCGTCGGCGACCTCGCGCTGAACCCGCTGCCGCCGCCTGGCTAGAACGTCCCATTCGGGTTCCGGGCGTCGCCGGGGATTTCCTGGATGACGTCCCAGTGCTCGCAGACCTTGCCGTCCTTCACGCGGAAGATGTCCACGACCTGCTCGCCGTGCGGTCCCATGCCGTTGATACCGTGCAGGTGCAGGACGACGAAGTCACCTTCCGCGATCACCTTCTTCACTTCGTAGCGGTGGTTCGGGAAGTTTTCCTTGAACATGCGTGCGAACTCCGCGACGCCCTCGAAGCCATCCCGCGCATAGGCGCTGTGCTGCACGTATTTCCCGGCCATGTACGGCCGTGCGGCCTCGGGGTTCTTCTCGCCGATCATCTTCTCGTAGAAGGCCAGCACCAGCTTCTTGTTCGCCTCGAGCCGGGCCTTCTCCGCCGCAAGCGTATCGAGCGGGCGCTTGGGCGCAGCGCGGCGGGCGGGCTTCCGGGCGGCGGGCTTGCGCGCAGCCTGCTGCTTGGCGGCTGGGCGCTTCGCCGCCTTCCTCGCGACCTTGCGTACGGTCTTTTTCGCAGCTTTCTTCGCGGACTTCTTCTTGCGCGCGGCCATGGTCGCTTCCCCTGTGTTGACGGTGCCGGTGGATGGTTTGGTCGATCGATCTTACGGGAAGTATGATCGCGGCATGAAAGAGCGATGGCGGAATCGATCCTCGTGAGCCGGCGCGCCTGAAATGCTGCTGGCGGGCTGCTACGGCGTGGCGAGCCTCGTGACCTTCATCGTGTACGCCCTCGACAAGTCCGCGGCGAAACGCGGTCGTCGACGGGTGAGAGAGCGCACCCTGCACCTGCTATCACTGTTGGGCGGCTGGCCCGGCGCGCTGGCCGCTCAGCGAATGCTGCGCCACAAGTGCTCGAAAGGCCGGTTCCTTGTCGTCTTCTGGCTGACCGTGGTGCTCAACGTTGGCTTGGTCGTGCTCACCGTCGGCACGGAGGTCCCACCATGACGAAACTGATGCGCTTCGCGTCCGCCACCGAACATTGCCCGGCGATAGGGGCCACGTTCGGAGAAAGCACGCCGGATCTGGCATCTCTGGCGCGGGAGTGGTTCGGCCAGGCAAGGGCCTCCGGCGACGATGTGCGGGAACTGCTGCATGACGGACATGCCACGGCCTGCGTGGAAGATGCGGCCTTCGTGCATGTCAGGGCCTTCA
>JBDLPS010000244.1:0-7782 GCA_039800965.1 Pseudomonadota bacterium
ATGAACGAAGTCGCCGACCGCAACATCAAGGTGCTCGTCGTCGGTAACCCGGCCAACACGAACTCGCTGATCGCCCGCGCGAACGCGCCGGACCTGAACCCGCGCAATTTCACGGCGATGACCCGCCTCGACCACAACCGCGCCCTCGCGCAGCTGGCCGCCAAGACGGGCAAGCACACGACGGACATCCGCAAGCTCACCGTCTGGGGCAACCACTCCGCGACGCAATACCCGGACCTGTCGCATGCGACGGTCGGCGGCGTGGCCGCGACCTCGCTCGTCGACCAGGCCTGGATCGAAAGCGAGTTCATCCCGGTCGTGCAGCAGCGCGGCGCCGCCATCATCAAGGCGCGCGGCGCCTCGTCGGCCGCTTCGGCCGCCGCCGCCGCGATCGACCACGTGCACACCTGGGTCACCGGTACCGCCGACGGCGACTGGATCTCGATGGCCGTCCCGTCGGACGGCAGCTACGGCATCCCCGAGGGCGTGATCTATTCCTACCCGGTCACGACGAAGGGCGGCGAGTACCAGATCGTGCAGGGCCTGTCGGTCGATGCCTTCAGCCGCGCCCGCATGGACGCCACGCACAAGGAGCTCCTCGAGGAGCGCGACGGCGTCAAGGACCTGCTGTAAGGCCAAAGCCACCTGCGGCCTGCCTCCGGGCAGGCCAACGGTGGCTTTTTCTTGCGCCATCACTTAACCTGTTAAGCATTACGGTACAGCCCCAAGGATCCCCCATGCGTCGCGTCCTGCACCCCACTGGCCAGTTCGACAACAAGGCGAAGCCCTACCAGCACATCGAAGCCCTGCCGCTCGCGGCTGCCATGGGCGCCGAAATCCGCGGCGTGAACCTGGCCAAGGTGAGCGAGGCGCAGTTCGTGGAGATCCGCGACGCGCTGTACCACCACAAGATGATTTTCTTCCGCGGCCAGAAGATCACGCACGCGGAACACGAGGCCTTCAGCCTGGGGTTCGGCCCCTTCGCGGAAGACGCCTACACCAAGGGCGTTCCCGGTCATCCGAACGTGCACCCGCTCATCAAGGAAGCCGACGACAAGTCCAAGATGGTGTTCGGCGAAGGGTGGCACACCGATTCGCCCTTCCTGCCGAAGCCACCCGCGATCACCGCGCTGCGCTCGATCGAAGTGCCGCCCTATGGTGGCGACACGCAGTGGGCCAACTCCGCACTGGCCCTCGCTTCACTGAGCCCGGCCTATCAGAAGATGATCGCCGGCCTGCGCACGCACTTCTCGATGCGCGACGTACTCGCCTCCGCGCAGGCCGCCGCCGAAGAGCGCGACAACCCCCTGGGCAGGCTCGCGTCGACGAAGCACACGGGCCAGCTGTCGGAAGACCTGCAGCGCAAGGTCCGTGGCAACTTCCACCCGATGGTGCGCACGCATCCCGTGACGGGCGAGAAGGCGCTGTATGTCGACGGTGCCTATGCGATCGGCATCGAAGGCTTCGACGAATTCGAGTCCTCGCCGATCATCGAGTACCTCGCGAACCACCTCGTGCAGGCGGCCTTCACCTGCCGGCTGCGCTGGGAGCCGGACATGCTCGCGATCTGGGACAACCGGCTCTGCGTGCACCAGGCCTTCAACGATTACCACGGCTACCGCCGCGAGCTCTATCGCACGACGGTCGTGGGCGAAGTGCCGGCCTAGGGACGTGGCGGGCTCGTGCAAGGCACGTAGCCCGCCACGTTCTCGCCGAGATGGACGTCGCGCGTGACGGTCCATCCCTTGCCCTGCCTGACCAGCGTTCCGACGCCGGATCCACCGAGTCCCTTCAATTCCAGGGACCGCTGCGCGGCCGTCAGGCGCACAAGGCTCTCGTCGCCTTCGAACATCAGATCGTCGATGTAGTACGTGCCGCAGCCTGGCTCGATCACGTTCATGTGGATGTGCGCCGGATTGCCGCCATAGCTGCCGGGAAGGATCGTGTCGAAGCGATAACGACCCTGTGCATCACTGCGGACCCAGCCACGCAGTCGGCCGTGGTAATTCGAGAGGGCGCTCCGGGGTGGCGATGGCGCCGGATACTCGCCGGTCCGATCGGTCTGGTATCCGTAAATGATCACGCCCGCACTGGGCTTGCCCGCCGCATCCAGAACGCGACCCGTCAGCGTCAACGGCACTCCGGGCTCGGAGCGCGGCGCGATGCGTGAGTGCGAACCGATCTTCGCCGGCAGCCCCTCGTATACGCCGAGGCAGCGGAAGCCCTCCGGTCCGCAATCACCGAGCAATGGATCTGGCTTCGCCATCGGCAACAGGTCCGCGCAACGTCCCGGCGCCGCATCGCGCAGGGCGATGATGCGATCACCACAAACGCTGAACGCCAGATGCAGCACCGGCCACGGTGGATCGAGCCGGAAAGGCCAGTCCATCAAGGTCAGTCGCCGGTCGCCAGCGCCCAGCAGCAAGGCGTCGATCCAGCGACCGCCCCACGCGGGCGCCTTGATCTGCAACTCGACCCCGAGCCCATCTTCCATGGAAACACGCTGGCTGGCGAGGTCCGCCAGCGTGGTCATCCGATGGACTTCGCGCCGATCCGCCAGGTTCACCCGGATGTCGAAATCCATGGTTGACGGAGGCGCTGCGACGGCGAGCGCAGGAGATGCCATCAGCATGGCCCACAGGAACAGGGATCGCATGGGAGACCCTTCGCCGCTCAGGTTCGCACCCGGCGCGCGAGGTTCTTCTCGTTGAGGATGCGGCTTGCGATCTCCTCGACGCTGCATTCCGTGACATCGATGTAAGGAATGGCCTGTCGGTCGAACAGCGCCAGCGCGGTGCGCACTTCGTACTGCACCTGCTGGGGCGATGCGTAACGGCTTCCCGGCCGACGCTCCTGGCGGATCTGCTGCAGGCGCTCCGGGCGGATCGTGAGCCCGTGCAGCTTGTGCCGCCAGGACTGCAGCACCTTCGGCAGGCGCGCCGTCTCCAGATCCTCGTCGGTCAGCGGATAGTTCGCAGCCGAGATGCCGTACTGCAGGGCCAGGAAGAGCGAAGTCGGCGTCTTGCTCGTGCGCGACACGCCGACGAGGATCACGTCCGCACCCGCATAATCGCGTGCCCCTGCCCCGTCGTCGTTCGCCAACGCGAAATTGGTCGCATCGATGCGGGCGGAATGCGCCGGGTCGCTGGACGCACCATGCGCGGCACGCCCTGTCACATGGGCCGAGCGGATCTGCAGTTCGTCTTCCAGCGGCGCAAGGAAGGCATCGAAGAAATCAAGAAAGAAACCATCGGCCCGTTTCACGACCTCTCGTACCGCATCGTCGACCAGCGTCGAGAAGATGATGGGCCGCGTGCCTTCCTCGCGGGCGATCCCGTTGATGCGCTCGACCGCGATCTCCGCGTCCTGAACCGTTGCGACGAAGGGCATCGTGACCGAATGCGGCTCGATGCCCTCGAACTGCGCGAGCAGCGCCTGACCCAGCGTCTCGGAGGTGACGCCCGTGCGGTCCGAGACGAAGCAGACGGTGCGTTTCGTCATGAGGCCTTGCGCGTCGCGAGCCGCATCCAGGTCTCGAGCACCGTGTCCGGGTTCAGCGAAATGCTCTCGATGCCCTCATCCACGAGCCAGTCGGCGAAGTCCGCGTGGTCCGAAGGACCCTGCCCGCAGATGCCGACATAGGCACCCTTCGCGCGGCAGGCCTGGATCGCCATCGACAGCAGCCGCTTCACGGCCGGATCACGCTCGTCGAAAGCGCCGGCCACCAGCGCCGAATCGCGGTCCACGCCCAGCGTCAGCTGCGTCATGTCGTTCGAGCCGATGGACATGCCGTCGAAGTGCTCGAGGAAGGCCTCGGCCTGCAAGGCGTTCGTCGGGATCTCGCACATCATCACGAGCTTCAACCCGTTCTCGCCGCGCTCGAGCCCGTTCTCCGCGAGCAGCTCCTTCACGCGGCGACCCTCTTCGACGCTGCGCACGAAGGGCACCATGATCCAGACGTTGGTAAGGCCCATCACGTCTCGCACGTACTTCAGCGCGCGGCATTCCAGTTCGAAGCAGGGCCGGAAGCTCGGATCCACGTAGCGCGCAGCGCCACGGAAGCCGAGCATCGGGTTTTCTTCGTGCGGTTCGTACTGCTGGCCGCCGATCAGATTGGCGTACTCGTTCGACTTGAAGTCCGACAGGCGCACGATGACCGGCTCCGGCGCAAAGGCGGCCGCGATCTGTGCGACGCCCTCGGCCAGCTTGTCCACGAAGAACTGCACGGGGTCCGCGTAACCCGCCATCTGGGTGTCGACGCTGGCCTTGATGTCCTTCGGCAGCCGGTCGTACTCGAGCAGCGCCTTGGGGTGCACGCCGATCATGCGGTTGATGATGAATTCGAGGCGCGCGAGGCCCACGCCCTTGTTCGGCAACTGCGCGAAGGTGAAGGCGCGGTCCGGGTTGCCGACGTTCATCATGATCTTAACGGGCGCCGGCGGCAGCGCGTCGAGCTCGACCTGCTGCTGCTCGTAATCCAGCTGGCCGTCGAAGACATAGCCCGTATCGCCTTCCGCGCAGGACACGGTCACCGGCATGCCCTCGCGCAACGTGGTGGTTGCGTTGCCGCAGCCCACAACGGCGGGCACACCCAGCTCGCGCGCGATGATCGCGGCATGGCAGGTGCGTCCACCGCGGTTCGTGACGATCGCGGCCGCGCGCTTCATGACCGGTTCCCAGTCCGGGTCCGTCATGTCGGCAACCAGCACATCGCCGGCCTGCACGCGCTCGATGTCCTTCACGTCGCGGATGATGCGCGCCACGCCCGCGCCGATTCGCTGGCCGATGCTGCGGCCCGTGACAAGCACCGTGCCGCGCTTCTTCAGGGTGAAGCGCTGGATGCTGCGGCCCGTGCGGCTCTGGACCGTTTCGGGCCTTGCCTGAAGGATATAGAGCTTGCCGGTCGCGCCGTCCTTGCCCCACTCGATGTCCATCGGGCAGCCATAGTGCGCTTCGATCGCGAGCGCCTGGCGCGCGAGGTCGGTCGCATCGCTGTCGGTGATCGAAAAACGGTGCCGTTCGGATTCCGGCACGTCCACGGTCTGCACACGCTCGGCGGCGCCCTTCGGGGCATAGACCATCTTGATGGCCTTGGCGCCCAGGTTCCGGCGCAGCACGGCGGGTCGACCCGCGCGCACGCCTGGCTTGTGCAGATAGAACTCGTCAGGGTTCACCGCGCCCTGCACCACCGTCTCGCCGAGGCCATAGGACGCCGTCACGAAGACCACGTCGCGGAAACCGGAGTCGGTGTCCAGCGTGAACATCACGCCGCTGGCGCCAAGATCGCTGCGCACCATGTGCTGGACCCCCGCAGACAGCGCAACCTGCGAATGATCAAAGCCCTGGTGCACGCGATAGGAGATCGCGCGGTCGTTGAACAGCGAAGCGAACACGTCGTGCAACGCCTCGAGCAGGGCCGCCTCGCCCTGCACGTTCAGGTAGGTTTCCTGCTGGCCGGCGAAGGATGCCTCCGGCAGATCCTCGGCCGTCGCCGAAGAGCGCACGGCCACGGCGATGTTCTGCCCCGCATCCATCTCGCGGAAGGCGGTGAGCACCTCGTCCTGCAGCCGCCGCGGCAGCGGCGTGGCGCGGATCTCGGCACGGATGGCCGCGCCGACTCGCGCGAGTTCCACCACGTCGTCCACGTCGAGCGCGGCAAGCTGGGCGTTGATGCGCGCATCGAGCCCACCCTGTGCGAGGAAATCGCGATACGCGTCCGCGGTCGTTGCGAAGCCCCCCGGCACCTCGATGTGCAGGCCATGCAGTTCGCGCAGCATCTCGCCGAGCGAGGCATTCTTGCCACCGACCACCGGCACGTCGTGCCGGCCCAGTTGCTCGAGAGGAATCACATAACGGGCGACGTCGCTCACGGCAGCCATGGCGTGGGCATGTTGTAGGGCACGGTATGGAACACGGCCTCGACGGCCTCGATCTTGCCCTGCTTGATCTTGAACGCCTCGAGCAGCACGAAGGAATGGGGGCGATGGAAGTGCGATTCACGCACCGTTCCGTCCGGCTGGCGGAACTCCTTGAGCCGGCCTTCATGGTCGATGAAGCCGCCGGCGACGACGATGCCCTTTTCTTCGTCCGCGAGGATGAAACGTCGGTCCCGCAGGCGATCGTCGTAGCGGTAGGCCCCCTGGCGGAACTGGTCCGCGCAGCCCATGCGCCAGATCGGGTCGAGACCCGGATCCTTGCGGTTGGTCGAGATCATGCCGTTCTCGCGACGGTTGCAGTCGTCGGTGAACTGCGTGCGCAGCGTGCCATCGTTGAGTTGCAGGGTGTCGAAGTAGCCGTTCGCCGCCGCGACCATCCGGTCGCGCGGCGTGCGTTGCGCGGGCGCCAGCATCTCCTCGAACACGGGACGGCGCTGCATGTCGGCCGTCACGAAGGGAATGCCCGCATCTTCCGGCCGCACGACCAGCAGCTCGGACTCGCGCACGGCGCCGTTCTCGAACTTCAGGCGCAGCGCATAAGGCGATTTCGTCTTCGTCTCCTCGACCACGCCGAAGACCGCGACCTGCGCGGTCTGCGGATCGGCAAGGCGCATCTCGTAGTCGCCCAGCGCGGTGAGCGTGCCCCAGAGGCCGTCACCGACGCGCAGTTCGACGTTGTTCTCACTCAGCTTCGGCTTGGCCGACCAGCGGATGCGTGACGGATCGTGCGCCTTGAGGGCAGCCAGGTATTCATCCAGCGCCTTGTAAAGGCAGGCCCGGTCGCAGGTCACCGGTGCCGCCAGCGCAGCTTCGGCCGGCGTCGCGGCAAGGGTCGTGCCCTGCATGGAAACCAATCCTGCGAACAGTGCCCCGACCATCGTCATGCGGTATTTCATGGTGGCTCCTTCAGCCCGCCGCAAGCGCGGCAGTGATCGCCGGAGCGACAATCGCCTCCAGGCCCGTGGTCGGTCGACCAATCAGCGATTCCAGCGTACGGCTGTCATCGAACAGCCAGCCCGCGCCCGCGGATGCATCCGAGTTCGTCAGGATCTTCGCGACGAAGTCCGGCAGGCCGTTCTTCACCAGCGCCGCCTCGTAGTCGGCGGGAGAAAGATTGCGGCAGGGAATCGTGCGGCCCGAGAGGCGGCTGACAAGCGCGGCCAGTTCGGGGATCGAGAAACTGCCGCTGCCCGCCAGCTCGAGCTTTCTACCGACGTAGCCGTCGGCAGACGCCAACACGACTGCCGTAGCCGCGGCGAAATCATCGCGGGTGGCCGCGGCAAAACGACCATCGCCCGCGCAGGTCAGCAACTCGCCGGCGGCCAATGCATTCGTCGCGCGGCCGCCGAAATTCTCAAGGTACCAGCCATTGCGCAGCAGCACATGCGGAACGCCGCTCGCCACCAGCGCGGCCTCCGTCGCCTTGTGCTCAACCGCGAGGCCCAGTTGCGAGATATCCGCACGCAACACGCTCGTGTAGGCGATGAGTTTCACGCCCGCGGCCTTTGCCGCGTCGATGACCGCCGTGTGCTGCCGCGTGCGCTGCCCCACGGCATTCCCCGAGATCAGCAACAACCGGTCCACGCCGGCGAAGGCCGCGGCGAGGGTCGCCGGCTGATCGTAATCCGCCACGCGCAATTCGACGCCGCGCGCAGCGAGGTCGGCGCCTTTGGCCGGGTCGCGGACCCCCGCGATGAGCGCAGCGGCCGGGACGCGCTGCAGCAGCGCGTCGACCACTTTGCGGCCTAGCTGGCCGGTGGCGCCGGTCACGAAAATCCTGTTCTGGGCGGAAGCGGTCATCAACGGGCTCCTTGGTTCAAGGCGACCCGCGGGGGCCGCGGGTCTC
>JBDLPS010000245.1:0-7864 GCA_039800965.1 Pseudomonadota bacterium
AAGCGGAAAGTCAGTTGAGGCAACGTCGGCTGACGTTGTCACCTCGCCGTAGGCTTGGGTCTTCGAAATTCGCGAATTCTGGTCGATCAGAGGAGATCTTTGACGTCTTGAAAGGAGGTAAGTTTTCGGGAATGTCGCTGGTCTTCGTTGAGGGAAGAGTTTTAAAAATATTCTTGCAATGGGATTCTGAGTTTTGGAGCAAAAAATCTCATATCGGCGGGGACGTGAAGGGAGTATTGAAAGAGATTTTGTATAATTATTCGGATAGGCTGAGGTTGTCTGTTTTCGGAGAGCCTAATCGGACAATTCGTCACGGCGAGAATGAGGGTGTCGATTTTTCAGACTATTATTATGATTGTCGAGGCGTCGCGATTCTAGTGCAGCGGTCTGGATCAGAAATCGTGCTCGACAAAGGCGATGCTAGTGTCGAGTTGGTATTCTTCGATCCCGTCTTGCAATAGTGTTAAAAGAAATCCTGGCTAAAAGATCTGGTTCGCTCAGGGTTCCGTAGACAGTCAGGACCCTCTTTGCGCGTAGCGCTTTTCGAACTCTACAGGCGACAGATCCCCGTTTGAACCGTGTCGTCGTTTTGGGTTGTAGAACATCTCGATGTAGTCGAATACATCGGCACGTGCTGCGGTCTTTGTCAGGTATATCCGCCGCCGGATCCGCTCTCGCTTCAGCAGGCTGAAAAAGCTCTCCACCGGCGCATTGTCGTGACAGTTGCCGCGCCGACTCATGCTGCACACCAGACCATGGGCCGACAGAAATTTCTGCCAATCGTCGCTCGTGTAGACCGAGCCCTGGTCCGAGTGAACCAGCACCCCTGGTTTGGGCTTTCGTCGCCACACCGCCGACAGCAGCGCCTGCAACACCACCTCTGAATCGGCCCTGTCGCGCATCGCCCAGCCGATCACCTGCCGCGAGAACAGGTCGATCACGACGGCCAGATACATCCAGCCCTCGTGCGTACGGATGTACGTGAAGTCGCTCGCCCAGGCCCTGTCGGGCGCCGGGACATTGAACTTGCGATCCAGCAGGTTGGCTGCCGCTTCGTTCTCGGGCCCGGCATTGAACTTCGGCTTGCGACTGTATCCCACCTGCGCTTTCAGGCCCTCAGAGCGCATCAGGCGGTAAATGCGATGCCGGCTGCAACGCTCGCCCACCTCGCGCAGATCCTTGGTCACCTTGCGATGACCGTAGACGCCGCCGCTGCCCAGCCACTGGTGCTTGACCAGCCCCAGCAGGCGCTGATCCTCCCGCGCACGATCGCTCAGGGGCGATCTCAGCCACGCGTAGTAGCCAGCACGATGGACCTTGAGAACCCGGCACATCGCGCTCAAGCGAAACTCGTGACGGTGGGACCTCATGAATCCGTACCTTGCCCTTACCCCTTGGCAAAGTACGCGGCGGCCTTTTTTAGGTTGTCGCGCTCCTCCGTGATTCGGCGAAGTTCAGACTTCAGGCGCCGGATCTCGGCGCTCTGATCCAGCTCTGCACGCTGCACGACCTCGGGCTTCCCGAACTTCCTAGTCCACGCGTACAGGCTGTGCGTGGTCACCCCAAGGCGCTCGGCCACATCCGCCACCTTGAACCCTCGGTCCACGACCTGGCGAACCGCCTCGATCTTGAACTCATCCGTATACCGCTTGCTGCTCATGCACACCTCCAGTCAGGCCATTCTCTACGGCCCCGAGATGTCTAAAAAACCCTGGGCGAACCATGGCCTTGTTCGGCCTCAGCCTTGACGGTATAGGGACTTTGCCGGGTCTGGGAGTGATGGCGTTTGGCGGGGGTGCGACAGTCGTGGCTTCTGGTGTACAGGTGGTGGGCGGTATGGCACAAATTTGGGACGATGCGAGCGTCGGTCGTGCAAATATTTATGTAGGCGCTGCAAATATAACCGTCGGTGGTGCCGTGTCATGGGTTGGATCAAGTCTTATGCGCTCCGGAATTAGCCGAGTAGCACGTGACGCAAATACCAGAGTTGAAAGTGGTCTGGCGATGACGGGCGCTATTATTGATGTCGCATCGGATGCGCTTCCGAACATGTCGCCCACGCTCGCGGCGTGCAGTAAATGATTACAGTGGCTATCGCTCATTGCGCGATATGGTTAAGATATTCATGAGCCTGAAATCGTATGCGATTGTGGCGGCGGCGCTATTTTTGAGCGCTAGTGCCGCGAACTACTATCTGGATCTCGGCTGGTTCGGGCGGTATGCCAAGGCTGCTGTCGGATTGGCGCTGCTCTTTGTCCTGTTTGTCGTTAAGGAATTCGGTAATCGTGGCGATAGGGGTATGTCCTAGATTTTTTAAACGGGCAAATTGGTCGCTACAGGGCATCTCTTCTTGTCCGCACTCTATGCCCAAATGTGGTTTGCTGGTGACCTCCTGGGTGTATTTGCCGACCAGTTGATGCTTGAGAGAATGGCCCACGCGGCACCGTGAGAGACCGACGTCCCCCCGGTTTTGAGTAGCGTTTGAGACTAGAGTCTGACCCCGGGCCGGAGGCAGGAGGCTGCCGTTTGATCCGTAGCCACAACGACCCAGTCCAAGCATCTACGCTGGGGATTAGGCGACGCTATTCCCTGATGGGTTCCCTGTTCCGCGGTCCGACCGGATCGGTTCCGTTCGTCGCCGGATTCCCCGAAAGGCCCTGAATTCGAGCGCGAAGCACGCAACTGGCTGTCCAGGTACGGCCGTAAGAGGTGCGAAATCCCTGCAGATATCCCTGTTACCCGCGAACCGATGCTGAGCAGGGTCCGGTGGCGACTGGTTCCACCGCCAATCTTTGTTTCCCGCTAGTCATCCAGCATCGACAGATCGCGCACCGCGCCCTTGTCGGCGCTCATCGCGAGCTTCGCGTAGGCCTTGAGGGCCGCCGACACCTTGCGCTTGCGGGGCAGCGTGGGCTTCCAGCCCTTCGCATCCTGTTCCACGCGACGGGCGGCCAGCTCGGTGTCACCGACCAGCACATCGATGCGCCGGTTCGGGATATCGATGCGGATACGGTCGCCGTTGCGCACGAGGCCGATGGCGCCACCCGCTGCTGCCTCGGGTGACACGTGGCCGATCGACAGGCCCGAGGTGCCGCCGGAGAAGCGACCGTCGGTGAGCAGGGCGCAGGCTTTGCCCAGCCCCTTCGACTTGATGTAGCTCGTGGGGTACAGCATTTCCTGCATGCCCGGGCCGCCCTTGGGGCCTTCATAGCGGATCACGACCACGTCGCCGGCCACCACGGTGCCGTGCAGGATGTGTTCGACGGCCTCGTCCTGCGACTCGAACACGCGGGCGTTGCCCTCGAAGACGAGCAGGCTGTCGTCCACGCCGGCCGTCTTCACGACGCAGCCGTCGACGGCGATGTTCCCGTGCAGCACGGCAAGGCCACCTTCCTTCGAGAAGGCGTGGTCGTAGGAGCGGATGCAGCCCTCGGCGCGGTCCATGTCGAGGCTAGGCCAGCGGGTGGCCTGGCTGAAGGCGACCTGGCTCGGCACGCCGGCGGGGCCGGCCTTGAAGAAGGTCTGCACGTCGTCAGAGGGGCTGCGGGCGATGTCCCACTGGTCCAGCGCGTCCTTCATCGTGCGGCTGTGGATGGTGGGCACGTCGGTGTGCAGTTTCCCGGCGCGATCGAGTTCGCCGAGGATGGCCATGATGCCGCCGGCGCGGTGCACGTCCTCGATGTGGTACTTGGTCGTGTTCGGCGCGACCTTGCACAGCTGCGGCACGATGCGCGACAGCCGGTCGATGTCCTTCATGGTGAAGTCGATCTCGGCTTCCTGGGCGATGGCCAGCAGGTGCAGGATGGTGTTCGTCGAGCCACCCATGGCGATGTCCAGCGTCATCGCGTTCTCGAAAGCCTTGAAGCCCACCGAGCGCGGCAGCACCGAGGCATCGTCCTGCTCGTAGTGCCGCTTGGTCAGCTCGACGACGAGACGGCCGGCACGCTTGAACAGCTGCTCGCGATCCGCGTGCGTCGCGACCACCGTACCGTTGCCGGGCAGCGAAAGGCCCAGGGCTTCGGTGAGGCAGTTCATGGAATTGGCCGTGAACATGCCGGAGCAGGAGCCGCAGGTCGGGCAGGCCGAACGCTCGACCTGCGCGACTTCGTCGTCGCTGACCTTGGAGTCGGCGGCCATGACCATGGCGTCGATGAGATCGAGCTTGCGCTCCTGTGCGGCCTGCGTGCCGGTCGCCGCAAGGCGCACCTTGCCGGCTTCCATGGGACCGCCGGACACGAACACCACCGGGATGTTCAGGCGCATGGCGGCCATCAGCATGCCCGGGGTGATCTTGTCGCAGTTCGAGATGCACACGAGCGCATCGGCACAGTGGGCATTGACCATGTACTCGACCGAGTCGGCGATGATGTCGCGGCTCGGCAGCGAATAGAGCATGCCGTCGTGCCCCATGGCGATGCCGTCGTCGACGGCGATCGTGTTGAATTCCTTCGCGACGCCACCGGCCGCCTCGATTTCGCGCGCGACGAGCTGCCCCAGGTCCTTCAGGTGCACGTGTCCCGGCACGAACTGCGTGAAGCTGTTCGCGACCGCGATGATCGGCTTCGAGAAGTCCGCATCCGTCATGCCCGTGGCGCGCCACAGGGAGCGGGCGCCTGCCATGTTGCGGCCGGCGGTGGAGGTCTTGGAGCGGTATGCGGGCATGGTCTTTCCTGGAAGGCGGGGCGGTCGCGACGGCCTGTCGCGGGGACGCCAAGAGTAGCGCCAAAGGGGGTATCCGGGCGACCTGGGGTACCATGGCGGCCTTCCCCCGAGGTCCCATGCCGCGTCCTTATCTCGAGCTGCTTTCGCCTGCCCGCAACGCCGACATCGGCATCGAGGCGATCAACCATGGTGCCGACGCCGTTTACATCGGCGGGCCAGACATGGGCGCGCGGGACAAGGCGACGAATTCTGTCGAGGACATCGCCCGGCTGGTGCGCCATGCGCATCGGTTCCATGCCCGCATCTTCGTCACGCAGAACACCATCCTGCGCGACGATGAACTCGAGCAGGCGAGCCGCATGGCATGGCAGCTGTACGACGCCGGGGTCGATGCCCTGATCATCCAGGACATGGCGCTGCTCGAGATCGACATGCCGCCGATCCAGTTGCACGCCAGCACGCAGACCGATATCCGTACTCCGCAGAAGGCTCGCTTCCTGCAGGACGCGGGCATCTCGCAGATGGTGCTGGCTCGCGAACTCACGCTGCAGCAGATCCGGGCCATCGAGGCCGAGGTGAAGCAGGCGACGCTGGAGTTCTTCATCCATGGCGCGCTTTGCGTGGCCTACAGCGGGCAGTGCTTCATCAGCCATGCGCATACGGGGCGCAGCGCGAACCGGGGCAATTGCTCGCAGGAGTGCCGGCTGCCTTACACGGTGAAGGATGCGGAAGGGCGCATCATCGCGCACGACAAGCATGTGTTGAGCCTCAAGGACAACGACCAGAGCGCGAACCTCGAGGCATTGGTCGATGCCGGCGTGCGCTGCTTCAAGATCGAGGGCCGCTACAAGGACATGGCGACGGTCAAGAACGTGACCGCGCACTACCGCCAGCTCTTCGACCAGCTGCTGGAGCGCCGCCCGGAATTCACCCGCGGCAGCAGCGGACGCAGCACCTTCACGTTCACCCCGCAGCCGGAACAGGGTTTCAACCGTGGTGGCACGGATTATTTCGTCAACGGTCGCAAGGAAGACATCGGCGCCTTCGACACACCCAAGCACGCGGGGCTGCCGCTGGGGCACGTGGCGGCGCTGTCGGCCAGCCATTTCGAGGTCGAGGCCGATGCTGCGGATGCCGTGCTGAACAATGGCGATTCGCTGACCTGGTACGACCTGCAGGGTGAATTGCAGGGCGTGCAGATCAACACGACCGAGCATCTGGGCGGACGACGCTGGCGCGTGGAGCCGAACCTCGCGATGCGCGAAGGGGCGAGCGGCACGAAAGACCTGAAAGACCTGCGCAAGGGCGCGGCGTTGCACCGCAACCGCGACATGGCCTGGGAGCGCCTGCTGGCTCGCCCGTCGGCCGAGCGTCGCATCGCCGTTGACCTGATGCTCACCCCCTGGCGGGAAGGGGCGACCGCCGGACTCGAGCTCACGCTGCTCGACGAGGACGGATTTTCCGGGTCGGCGCGGATCGAGCGGCCTTTCGAGCCGGCCCGTGATGCGGAGCGGGCCTTGCAGGCCCTGAAGGAGCAGATCACCCGTCTGGGCAACACCGATTACGTTGCACGCGACGTCCATCTGCCGCCGGGGGTGGCCGGGTTCGTGCCGGCCTCGGTGCTCAATGGCCTGCGTCGCGACGCGGTCGCGGCGCTCGATGCCACCCGCGCCGCGGGCTTCGATCGACTGCCTCGCGCCATCCCTGTCGAGCCTCCGGCCCTGTACCCGGACGATGCCGTGAGCTACCTGGCGAATGTCTACAACGGCAAGGCGGCGGCGTTCTACGCCCGTCACGGCGTGAAGATCGTCGACGCGGCCTACGAGAGCCACCAGGCGCTCGGCGAGGTGAGCCTGATGATCACCAAGCATTGCGTGCGCTACAGCCTCAGCCTCTGTCCCAAGCAGGCCAAGGGCGTGGTTGGCGTCCAGGGCACCGTCAGGGCGCAACCGTTGCTCCTGCAGCACGGCGACGAAACGCTGACGTTGCGTTTCGATTGCAAGCCCTGCGAGATGCATGTCGTCGGTGCGATGCGGCCCGGCGTGTTGCGGCAGTTGCGGGAACAACCGGTCACCTTCTACCGCGCGCCCACCCGCTAGGATCCGTTGTATCCTCGGGGCGGAATCTCCCCGACTGGACAGCACCTAAATAGGGTAACCATGCGCCGTTTAATCCTGGCTGGCTTCAGCGCCGTCTTGGCCGCTTCCTTCGTCCCCGCGTCGCAGGCCGCGGCCGCCAACCCGGGCGCCTCGCCCGCCAATGCGACGGAGTGGCCGTTGCACGGCGGCGATTCCAATGAGCAGCGCTACAGCCCGCTCCGGCAGATCAACGCGGACAATGCCGGCAAGCTTGGCCTCGCCTGGTTCGCGGACCTGGGCGAAAAGGGCCAGTGGCAGTCCACCCCCGTCATGGTCGACGGCCGCATCTACGTGACGACGCCGTGGAGCAAGGTCTACGCCTATGACGCCGCGACCGGCAAGGCGCTGTGGAAGTACGACCCCAAGGTGCCGCGCGAGATCGCCGCCACGCGACTCTGCTGCAACAATTCAAACCGCGGCGTCACGTTCCACAAGGGGAAACTGCTGCTCGGCACGCTGGACGGTCGCCTCGTGGCGATCGATGCGAAGAAGGGCACCAAGGTCTGGGAGACCCGCACCACCGACATCAAGGACGACATGTCCATCACCGGCGCGCCCCGTGTCGGCAACGGGCTGGTGTTCATCGGCCAGGGTGGGGGCGAATATTTCCAGCGCGGCTACATCTCGGCCTACGACGTGGAGACCGGCAAGTTCGCCTGGAAGTTCTACGTGGTGCCCGGTGATCCGGCCAAGGGCCCGGACCATGCCGCTTCCGACAACGTGATGGCCATGGCCGCCAGGACCTGGAGCGGCGAATGGTGGAAGACGGGCGGCGGCGGCTCGCCGTGGGATGGCATCGTCTTCGACGAGAAGACGGGCCTCGTGATCTTCGGTACCGGCAACGGGGCGCCCTGGCCGGCCGAGGACCGCTCGCCGGGTGGCGGCGACAACCTCTTCATTGCCTCGATCGTGGCGCTGGACTCCAGGACGGGCCAGTACCGCTGGCATTACCAGACCGTGCCGCAGGAGAACTTCGACTTCGACAATACCTCGCCCCTCACCACGACCGACCTCGTCATCAATGGCGAGAAGAAGCACGTCGTGATGCAGATCCCGAAGAACGG
>JBDLPS010000246.1:0-4918 GCA_039800965.1 Pseudomonadota bacterium
ACTGGCCGGCACGGAATCGATCTCCGGGAACAGCACGTGCGCCATCATCACCGCAGCCAGACCGTTCGCGATCAGACTGCGGTACGGGGTGATGTCGGCTTCCAGATCGGCAAGCCGGCGAGTGTCCACGGGCAACGCAAGGTGCGAATCCGCGACGACCGCACCGTGCCCCGGGAAATGCTTCGCGGTCGCGGCCATGCCGGCGTCATGCATGCCATGCGCATAAGCCACGGCCAACTGCCCGACATGCCCGGCCTTCGTGTGGAAGGCACGGTCACCGATGATCTCGGAGACACCATGGTCCAGGTCCACGCAAGGTGCGAAGGAGAAATCGATCCCGACCGCCCGTAGTTCCGCAGCCATCAGCCAGCCCATCGTGCGTGCGAAGTCGAGTCCGTCGCGATGGTCCATGTCGAAGGCACGGCCGATGCGGCGCGCCGCAGGCAGAACAGTGAATCCCGTGCGGAAGCGCTGCACGCGCCCGCCCTCGTGGTCCACGCCTACAAGCAGCGGCGTGCTCCGCAGCGACTTGATCTCTGCGACAAGTGCCTCGACCTGTGCAGGATCAGCGTAATTGCGGGTGAACAGGATCACGCTGCCTACCAGCGGATGCTTCAGCACTTCGCGGTCTTCGGCGGTGAGCGAAGTGCCGGCCACGTCGACCATCAGGGGTCCGAGCGTCATGGATCAGCCTCCCGGACCGTCGAGGACGGCCACGGATTCCACATGGTTGGTGTGCGGGAACATATCGACGATGCCTGCACCCCGGAGCCGGAACCCGTGTTCCGAGACGAGGATGCCCAGGTCACGCGCCAGGCTGCCCGGGTGGCAGGAAACGTAGACGACGCGGCCAGGCCGGAGCCGTGCGACCGCGGCAAGCACGTCGCGCGCACCGGTACGCGGCGGATCGAGCAGCACATGACTGAAAGACGCGGGACCCGCCAGCCTCAGGCATTCGGCCGCTGCTTCTTCACCGGCGAGGTTGGCGGCGTGGAAGCGCACGTTGGACAGCCCATTGGAGGCGGCATTGTCGCGCGCGCGCTGCACGAGCCCTTCCTCCCCCTCGATACCGACGACCTCTGAAGCACGCCGCGCAAGCGGCAGCGTGAAATTGCCGAGGCCGCAGAACAGATCGAGGACCCTGGAACCCGCATCGAGTTGCAGCAGGTCGAGGACGTGAGAAACCATCCTCCGGTTCATTTCACCGTTCACCTGCACGAAATCGCTGGGCAGGAAGGACAGACGAACGTCGAACTCCGGGAGGTCGTAAAACAGAGGTTCATCCAGGCCATCCAGTGACTCGAGCTGGTTGGGCGCCCCGGCCTGCAACCTGAAACGGACTCCATGCTCCAGCTCGAAGGACCTGAGCGCCTCGCGATCCGCATCGGAGGGCGGATCAAGAACGCGCAACACCAGCACCGTCTGGTTGTCGGCCGCGGCCACCTCGACCTGAGGCACGCGTGAACGGATCGACAATCGCTGCACGAGCGCGGAAAGCGCGCCGATCAGCCGCCCCACCTGTGGCACCAATACCTCGCAGCCATCGATATCGGCCACCAGGCTGCTGTTGCGCTCACGGAACCCGACCAGCACGCGTTCCTTCTGGATGACGTAACGCGCACCCAGGCGGGCACGGCGACGATAGCCCCAGACCGGACCGGTGACCGGGGGCATCCATGCTTCCGGCTGGACCTGCCCGACCCGCTCGACGGCCTCGCGCAACTCGCGTTCCTTTGCCGCCACCTGCGAGGCATGATTCAGGTGCTGCAGGGAACAGCCTCCGCAGACGTTGAAGTGCGCGCACTTCGGTTCCACACGGTCGGCCGAAGCCTGAAGCACCTCCAGCAACTGCGCGTCGTCATAGCCCTTGTGGATATGGCGACGCTGGAAACGGATCGTCTCGCCCGGCAGAGCACCCGGCACAAAGGCGGTCTTGCCGTCGCGCACGACACCGGCCCCGTCTGAATTGAGGGCCGCGACGACGCCTGTATCCGGCGGCGGCAACGTTGGGCGGCGACGGCTCATCGTGCCGCCAGCATCAGCGCCTTCATGTCGCGCACGGCGGTTGAAAGACCGCTGAACAGTGCACGGGCGACCAGCGCATGCCCGATATTGAGCTCGACGATTTCCGGTATGGCGGCCACCGGCTGCACGTTGTGGTAATCGAGACCATGGCCGGCGTTTACCCGGAGCCCCATCTCGGCGGCCGCGTGCGCGGCGCGCACCAGACGACGAAGTTCGACTACGCGCTGCGGCCCCTGTGCCTCCGCATAGCGCCCGGTATGCAATTCCACCGCTTGGGCACCTGCCTCGACGGCCGCCTCCAACTGCGACTCCTCGGGATCCACGAACAGCGACACGCGGATACCCGCACGCACCAGCGCCTGCGTGGCGTCGCGAACCGCCTTGATCGCCGCCCGCGCGTCAAGGCCGCCCTCGGTGGTGATCTCTTCGCGTTTTTCAGGCACCAGGCAGCAATCCGACGGCCTGAGCTGGAGTGCGATACCGACCATCTCGTCGGTCACCGCCATTTCCAGGTTGAGATGCGTCTGCATCAGCCCCTGCAGGGTGAACAGGTCGCGATCCTGGATATGGCGCCGATCCTCGCGCAGGTGCATCGTGATGCTGTCCGCCCCGGCCTGCTCCGCGAGCAGCGCGGCATGCACCGGGTCCGGGTGGCGGCCCCGGCGTGCCTGTCTGACGGTGGCGACGTGATCGACGTTCACGCCGAGGGCGATCGCGCGGCGGGCGCTGACATCATGGGTATTCATCAAGCCGATTGCCTCAACTGGAACAATGAACGGGCGACCTTCCTCGTCTTGAGGCCCCGCCCTTCAAGGCAGGCCGCCAAGGCGACGCGCAGCAGCCGACGGGCCTGCTCGAGCTCTTCCGGATCCTCGAGCCGTTCCTCGGCGAGGCTACGCAACGTCGCACCGGAAATGCGGCCGGGGCTGTCCGCCACGGCGTCATGCAGGCCGTCGGACGGCCGGTAGTGATAATACTTGGCGTCGTCCACTCCCTCACCTTCACCCGCGGCGGCAAGGTCGATGCCATAGCCGAGGACATCGAGGAGCCGCTTCTCGAACAGCCGGAGTTCACGCTCCAGCCGTCCACCCGATTTCAGGGCGCAAAGCGTCCGGTGGTAATGGTCGAACAGGTCGGGCTGCGGGTCGTGCCGAACCGTCAACCCCATCACCAGCTCGCTGAGGTAGAAGCCGGAGAGGATGCAGGACGCCGGAAGCGGCACGAGCAGCCCGGGATCGGCAGGATCGGGCTCGACAGCGTTCAATTGCCCGGCATCGCCGCGCCCGGTCCAGGAAAACAGCAGCGGCATGAAGGGCTGCAGTACGCCGGCGAGCTTCGACTTTGGCCCCCGCACGCCCCTGGCGAACAAGGTTATCCGGCCATGGTCGCGCGTCAGCACCTCGAGGATACGGCTTGTATCGCGCCACGGCTGGTGGTGCAGCACGTACCCCGGCACGAGCGAGACGCGACGACCCGAGGTGCTCATTCCAGCCCGAGCTGTTTGAGGGCCTGCGCGTTGTCGGCCCAGCCCTCGCGCACCTTCACCCACAGCGTCAGGTGCAGGCGCTGACCGAGGATGCGGTTGAGTTCCTTGCGGGCATGCATGCCGATGCGCTTCAGGCGCTCGCCCTTGGCACCGATGATGATCGGCTTCTGGCCCTCGCGGTCCACCCAGATCACGGCCGACACGACCTTCTGGCCGTCTTCCTCGCCCATGCCCTCGACCTCGACTGCGATGCCGTAAGGCACCTCCTGGTTGAGCTCCAGGGTCAGCTTTTCGCGGATGACTTCGGCGATGCGGAAGGCCTCGCTGCGGTCGGTGAGCTGCTCTTCCGGGAACAGCGGCGGCGACTCGGGCAGATTGCGCGCGATGACATCACGCAGACGGGCCATGTCGCCTGCCTGCATCGCCGACAGCGGTATGACCTCGACGAAGGGATGACGCGTCGAAAGGTCCGCCAGGAAAGGAAGAAGGCGCGCCTTGTCCTTCACGCGATCGACCTTGTTGACCACGGCAAGCACGGGGTGGCCGGATTCCTTCGCGCGCTGCAGGGCGAGTGCGTCCTCGTCCGTCCACTTGAGCGCCTCGACGACATAGACCACCAGATCGGCGTCAAGCGCAGCGGAAGCAGCCGTGCGGTTCATCGCCCGGTTCAGCGCCCTGCTGCCGTGGTGGTGCAGGCCCGGCGTGTCCACGAAGGCAATCTGGGCTGCGGGCAGGTTCACGAGGCCAAGCACGCGATGGCGCGTGGTCTGCGGCCGCGGCGTCACGATCGAGAGCTTTTCGCCGACCAGCGCGTTCATCAGGGTCGATTTGCCCACATTGGGTCGGCCGACGAGCGCGGCGAAGCCGCAGTGGAAAGAAGTATCGGCTGTCTGGTTCATGGTTTTCCGTTTTCCGGCAGCAAGGCGGCAAGCACCGCCTCGGCTGCGGATTGTTCCGCACGCCGGCGACTGGAGCCCTGCCCGGCCGCCTCGAATTTCCGTCCGCCAAGGTCCTGTCCGCCGATGACCACGCGGTTCCGTGGCGGAAACTCGACCAGGCAGCGCACACCGAAGGTCTGCGCATGCGGCTCGCCGGACACGGTGTCGAGCAGGTAGGCCGGCAAGGGACCGCCACGCGACTGCAACAACTCCTGCAGGCGGGTCTTCGCGTCCTTGATCTCGGCATCCGGATCCAGCGCAGCGACATGCGCTGCGAAAAGCCGCCGGACAAGCACTCGGGCGGCATCGAGCCCGCCATCGAGATAGACCGCACCGATGAGGGCTTCGGTGGCATCGGCGAGTATCGATTCACGCCTGAACCCGCCGGTCTTGAGCTCCCCGCCGCCCAGCGACATCGCGTCGCCTACGCCGAGTGCCGCGCCGACCTCGGCGAGCGGACCCGCGCTGA
>JBDLPS010000247.1:0-3188 GCA_039800965.1 Pseudomonadota bacterium
CCGCTGGCCCGCCTGCTGGTGCAGGAACAGGGCAAGCCGCTGCAGCAGGCGCGGGACGAGGTGGGTCGGGCCGGCGCCCTGTCCATGGGCATGACGAAGATCGCGATCGAGCCCGAAGTGCTGGTCGACACCGAACAGCTTCATATCACGCTGCATTACGCCCCGCTGGGTGTCGCCGGGATCATCACGCCCTGGAATGCCCCGATCAACCTGGCCGTGGGCCCGATGACCTCGGCGCTGTACACGGGTAACTGCTTCGTGCTGAAGCCCTCGCCCTTCACGCCGCTGTGCACGCTGCGCATCGGCGAGCTGATGCGCGACATCTTCCCGCCGGGCGTCGTGAACGTGCTGGCCGGTGGCGATGACCTGGGCGCGCTGATGACCGCGCACCCCGGCATCGACAAGATCTCGTTCACCGGATCGGTGGCGACCGGCAAGAAGGTCATGGCCAGCTGCGCGGGCACGCTGAAGCGCGTGACGCTGGAGCTGGGCGGCAACGACGCCGCCATCGTGCTGGAAGACGCCGACGTCGCCGAGGCGGCGAAGAAGATCTTCTTCGCGGCAACGGTGAACAGCGGACAGGTCTGCATGGCGATCAAGCGCGTCTATGCGCATGAGAAGGTCTACGACGCGATGTGCGCGGCGCTCACCGCCGAGGCAGGCAAGGCGAAGCTCGGCAGCGGGCTCGAAGCCGACACGGTGCTCGGCCCGATCCAGAACATCCGCCAGTACGAGCGCGTGAAGGGCTTCATCGACGACATCCGCAAGGGTCCAGGCCGGATCCTTGCGGGTGGCGAACAGCCGAACGGCAGCGGCTACTTCGTCGCCCCGCTGGTGGTCGCCGAACCGGGCGAGCAGAGCCGTATCGTCTGCGAGGAACAGTTCGGGCCGGTGATTCCCGTGATGAAGTTCAGCGACGTGGAAGACGCGATCCATCGTGCGAACGACACGCGCTATGGGCTGTCTGCTTCGGTGTGGAGTCGCGACACGACCAAGGCTACCGCGATCGCAGCACGGCTCGAGGTGGGCACCGCCTGGGTGAACCAGCACCGTGCCACGCTGGCGAACGTGCCCTTCGGTGGCGCGAAGGAATCCGGCATGGGCCGGACCTACTCGGCGCTCGGTCTCAAGGAATACCTGGAACCGCGGGTCGTCAGCGTCCTGAAGGGCTGAAAGGGCCCTCCTTACGCCTCGTCGTCCTCCGGCGGATGCGCTTCGATGAACGCATCGAGGACACGGAATCCTTCGACCAGCTGTTCTTCCGTCGGGTTCTCGATGCCTCGTGCATGGAACCAGCCATCGAGGAACCCGGCGTCGTAATCGTCGAGCCCTTCTTCGTCCTCGGCTGCCGTCACGTTCGGGTTCATCGCGGATCCTTCATTCGTGGGGTCGAAGATGGTGGGCCGTGCGCGACTCGAACGCGCGACCAACTGGTTAAAAGCCAGCTGCTCTACCGACTGAGCTAACGGCCCCCTTCGGGCGGCGAATGATAGCGGATTTCAGGCATAACGCGTGGGATCCGGGGCGCCCGCGGCCAGAAATCCATCGCGGCGGAGGCGGCAGGAATCGCAGCGACCACAGGCTTCGAGGCGATCATTGGCCTGGTAGCAGGACACGGTGCGGGAAAACCCGACGCCCCGGCGGATGCCCTCCTGGATGATTCGCGCCTTGGACCAGTCGATCAGCGGCGTATGGACGCGGAACCGCACCCCTTCGACGCCAGCCTTGGTGGCCAGATTGGCCAACTGTTCGAACGCGCGGATGAACTCGGGGCGGCAATCCGGATATCCGGAATAATCCACCGCATTCACGCCGATGAAGAGGTCCCGCGCCCCGAGCACTTCGGCCCATCCAAGGGCAAGGGACAACATCATCGTGTTGCGGGCTGGCACATAGGTCACCGGTATGCCCGGCGCCATGGTCTCCGGCACCGCGATACCCGGATCGGTCAGCGCGGACCCGCCGATGCCGCCGAGGTCCACCCGCATGACCCGATGCTCGGTTGCCCCGAGCTCTCGGGACAAGTCTGCAGCAGCCTGCAACTCGACGGAATGGCGCTGGCCGTAGGCGACGGACAGCGTCCGGCAGTCAAAACCCCGGTCGCGCGCGATCGCAAGGACCGTCGACGAATCCAGCCCACCGGACAGCAATACGACAGCTATGGGCTGCGACATCATTTTCCCGGCGAGTTGCCCCACAGGATCTTGTGGAGCTGCACCTGCATGCGGACAGGCAGACGGTCGGCAAGTATCCAATCGGCGAGGTCCGGTGCAGAGAGACTGCCCGCGGCAGGCGAAAACAGCACGCTGCAGCGCGCTGCGAGCGAGTGCGCGGCAACGAGCTCCCTGCTCCACTCGTAATCCGCGCGACTGCACACCACGAACTTCACTTGGTCGCGCGAGTCCAGTTCCTGCAATTGCGGCAACAGGTTGCGACCCGACTCGCCCGAATCCGGCGTCTTGACGTCAACGACCTTCACCACGCGCGGATCGACGCCTTGCAGGGCCAGGGCACCGCTTGTTTCGAGCGAGACGAGGAAACCTTCGTCACACAGGCGGCGCAGCAACGAAAGGCAGGCCTTCTGCGCCAGCGGCTCGCCACCCGTCACGCAGACGTGACGCAGGGCAAGACCCCGCACGCGCTCCATGACCGCCTCGACGGACAACCACTCGCCGCCAGAAAAGGCATAGGCCGTGTCGCAGTAGCTGCAGCGCAGGGGGCAACCGGTCAGGCGGACGAAGACTGTGGGCCAGCCCACGCTGTCCGACTCACCCTGCAGCGAGTAGAAGATCTCCGCGACCTTCAGTCGCAGCGCGGTGTCGGCGACGCTCGCGGACACGGGATCAGCGCGCGTCCGCCGCCATCTTCTGCAGCCGCTCCGCTGCGAGTCGCGCGGCATCGGTACCCGGGAAACGGGCCCCGACCTGCTGCAGCGTCAGCCGGGCGGCCGCAGCCTTCTTCTGCTCGAACTGCGTGTAACCGAGTTTCAGCAAGGCATCGGGCGCCTTTCGGGAACCCGGCCAACCGGACAGTACCGCCTCGAAACAGGCGGCGGCGTGGTCGTAATCGCGCATGACGTAATAGGCCTCGCCGAGCCAGTACTGCGTGTTGTCCGCCAGCACACCGGTCGGAAAAGCCGTGGCGAGCTGCCGGAACGCATTCACGGCAGCGCCATAGTCACCGCCTTT
>JBDLPS010000248.1:0-2660 GCA_039800965.1 Pseudomonadota bacterium
CTGCCGCCCGCTTCGTGATGACCGAGCTCAACGCGAACGGCGCCGAATGGACCTGGGACCTTCAGGTGGGGGCCGACCCCCGCATCGGCACCGAGGTGTTCCTGCCGTTTTCCCAGGCTCATCGCTGGTTCGCATCTCCGCACGCTTTGTTCCAGGTGAGGAACGTGCCGCAGATTCAGAACGAGGAGCAGGTGGGCATGCTGCGCGTGCGCAGCGCACGCTACGGATTCGATCTCGGGCGCGAAATCGCCAACACGGGGGAGATCCGGCTGGGCCTGGAGCGCGAGGATGGCAGTTCGCGGGTGCGGCTGGGCGACCGCACGCAACCTCGCGAGGACTTCAGTACGCGGGAATACTTCACGCGCTACAGCTACGACAGTATCGACAGCGCGGCTTTCCCGCGCCAGGGCGATGCCTTCCGCGTCGAATGGCGGGGCGTGCTGCGAGACCAGGCGCCGGACCGTGTCTCCGATTCGATCAACATGGACCTGCGCTTTGCTCGGTCGAGCGGGCGCAACACCGCGATCTTCTGGGCCTCCGCGGGCACGCTGCTGGAGCCTTCCCAGGCCGGGGTGCGCAATTATTTCCCGCTGGGTGGTTTCCTGAACCTGTCGGGACTCACGCCCGATGCCTTGCAGGCGCCGCACTATGCGATCACGCGTCTGATTTACTACCGCAAGGTAGGTAGCGGTGGCGAAGGCTTCCTGAATGTGCCGTTGTACGCCGGTGCCTCGCTCGAGGCCGGCAATGCCTGGAGTTCCCGGCGCGACATCAGTTTCGGATCGGCGCGCAAGGACGCAAGCCTGTTCTTCGGCGCGGACACCTTCCTGGGTCCGGCCTTCCTCGCGGCCGGGTATGACGACCGCGGCCGGAGCGCGTTCTACCTGTTCCTGGGGCGCGGCTTCTAGCCTCGCGCGTCGACCTTCGCGAACACCAGTGCCGGCGCATCGTGTGGGCGGCTGTAGACATGGCGGCGGCTCATCTCCGCCAGCGCCGTGTCCCGTTCGGCGACGGTGCTGAACCAGTGCACGCGCTGCCAGTCCGGGCCCAGGATCTTGCCGAAAGGGTCGTTCGCGTTGAGGCTGACGCGCACCCCGTAGGGGCGCGACGCGGCGGTCGGTACCTGCGCCGGGCGCAGGTTGTGGGCGGCTTGGATGCTCATGCGGCGATGATACCGCTCCGCCCTTGAAAACGGGCCGCTCACGCGGCACGGTGAGGGCATGAACGCGCTCCATGCCGTGAACGGCCATCCGATCCATCCGCCCTTTCCGCCCGGCCTGCAGCACGCCGTCTTCGGGCTGGGCTGCTTCTGGGGCGCCGAGCGCCTGTTCTGGCGCATGCCCGGGGTGTTCAGCACGGCCGTCGGTTATGCCGGTGGCGAGGCGACCGAACCGACCTATCGACAGGTCTGCAGCGGGACGACCGGCCACGCCGAGGTCGTGCGGGTGGTTTTCGACCCTGCGGTCATCGCCTACGAGGCTCTGCTGAAGGCGTTCTGGGAGTCGCACGACCCGACGCAGGGCATGCGTCAGGGCAACGACATCGGCACCCAGTACCGGTCGGTGGTGCAGGTGCAGGATTCGGCCCAGCGCGCTGCGGCCGAAGCGTCCCGCGACCGCTACCAGGCTGCCCTGTCCGCCGCCGGTCGTGGCCGCATCACGACGACGATCGATGACGCGACGACGTTCTGGTACGCCGAGGATTACCACCAGCAATACCTGCACAAGAACCCGGCCGGCTACTGCGGGCTCGGGGGTTGCGGCGTGGTCCTGGCGAACCCGTAGAAGCCCCTAGCTCCCTGCGGCAGTTCCCCGCACCGCGGCGCGGCGGTTCGCGGTATAATTTTTGCTGCCGAAGCAACCATCATGACCTTGCAACAAGGGTTCGCGCCATGAACTGGACCAAACACGATTACGAGGACATCCCGGGCACGTACGTGTTCGACGGCAAGCACGCGCACGGCGCGTACCCGTTGAACAAGCTGCTGTTCTCCTTCTGCGACGAGAGCAACCGCGACGAGTTCGACCGGGATCCGGCCGCCTACTGCGACAAGTACGGCGTGGCGGGCAAGTACAAGGATTTCGTCCTGAACAAGGACTTCCTCGGCATGCTGCGTGCCGGGGCGAACATCTATTACATGGCGAAGATGGCGATCCCGCGCGGCACCTCGGTGCAGGATGCGGGTGCGCAGTTCCAGGGCATCACCACGAAGGAATTCCAGGCGAAGCTGCTGGCCAAGGGCGAGGGCCTCGTCGAGCGTCTGGACAAGCGTGGAGGTTACTGGAATGGCTAAGATCATCGGCGGCATCACGAGCTCGCACATCCCTGCGGTCGGCAATGCGATTGCCAACAACCTGCAGCAAGAGCCGTACTGGAAGCGCTTCTTCGATGGCTACAAGCCGGCCCAGGTCTGGCTCGAACACCACAAGCCGGACGTCGCGATCGTGGTCTACAACGACCACGGCTTGAACTTCTTCCTCGACAAGGTCCCGACCTTTGCGCTGGGCTGCGCGGACAAGTACGAGAACGCCGACGAAGGCTGGGCGCTGAAGCCCGTCGCGCCGTTCAAGGGTGATGCCGCGTTCTCCTGGCACATCGCCGAGAAGCTGGTCGAGCAGGAAATCGACATCTGCACCTGCCAGGAGATGCTGGTCGATCAC
>JBDLPS010000249.1:0-15029 GCA_039800965.1 Pseudomonadota bacterium
GGTACGGCCGCGACTTCGACCAGCCTTGGTACATCGGTGCCATCGCCCTTGTCGCCCGCGCGAAGCTCGGCGACCTGGACGATGTGCGACAACTGGTCGAACCCTGGGTGAATGGCAGCAAGGACAGTCTGGCGCGCCCCAACTCGCTGGTCATGGCGGGCCATGTCGTATTCACGGAACTCGCGCGCCGCGCCCCGGACCCCCGATACGTCGCGGCGGTTCGCAAGGTCGCGGACATGGGCTTCGATGCGGAGGGCGGGATGCGCGAATCCATGCCTTACCACGAACAGTTCAGCGACTCGGTTTTCATGGGAACGGCCATCGTCGCCCAGGCCGGCGCCCTCACGGGGGAACGCAGGTATTTCGACATGGCGGACCGGCACCTGCGTTTCATGGAGCGGCTCGACCTGAGGCCGGATGGGCTGTACCGCCACGAACCGACGACCGACATGGCCTGGGCGCGCGGCAATGGCTTCGCAGCGCTGGGTCTCGCCCTCGCACTCTCCGAATTGCCGGCGGATCATCCGGGTCACGCGCACGCCCTGGGTGCCTACCACAGGCTCATGTCAGCGCTGCTTCGCCGGCAGACCCGCGACGGCCTGTGGCGCAATGTGGTGGACCACCCGGGCACCTATGCGGAATTCTCATCGACGGCGATGATCGGATTCGCCCTGCAGAGAGGGCTCGCGCGCGGGTGGATCCATGGCCGGCGCTGGCGCGAGGCCACCGACCGTGTCTGGGTCGCGGTGAACTCCCGAAGCTCCTCTTCGGGTCGCTTCATCGACGTCTGCGAATCGACGGCGAAGATGAGGGCGCCGGAAGACTACCTCCACCGCGCCGCCCTCCTCGGTGAGGACCCGCGGGGCGGCGCGATGGCGATGTTGTTCGCAACGGAACGCATGGAGGCAATCGGCCGATGAGGAGAGACCTGCACCTGTCAGCCTTGGCACTTGCTGCCTTCGCCACCGCATCGCAGGCAACGGAGATCGAGTGTGACCGTTCCGGCTCCAAGACCACCCCCTCGCCCGATGGGCGCTGGACAGCAAGCGTGCAGGAAGAGGTCTGCACAACCATCAGCGGCGGCGCAGCCGCCGGCATAACCGTCGTACTGATATCGACGGACGATGAGAAACGACGCAAGCGCGTATTCCTCATGCCCGTGCCGCGTTCGCGCGAGGATTGGCCACGCATCCGCTGGCAGGGCCCATCCGTCCTTGAAGTGCGGGTACCGAACCTGTCCGAACCGGGCCCGCCCGAACCGGCCTTCGAAGGGATCCGGATCTCGCTCGCCTTTTGCGGCGACAATCCCGGGGACCGTCAGGCACTTGCGGACTACAAGGCGGCCGTGAAGCAGTGGCAAAAGGAAATGGGAGCATGGGTCGCGCGCCGCAAGCAGGATGAATCAAGCGCAGGCCCGCGACCGCCTCGACCGGAAGAGCCGGCGCTGCCTTCGGGCCGCTGCACGGATTGACCGACGCCAACCCTGGGGATACACGATGTTCCGCACTCGAACCGCCCTTCTGGGGGCACTGCTGCTCATCTCGGCGCCCGGCCTGCAGGCAGCCGATCCGGTACCCGACCTCACGGGCATCTGGACGATGCAACCCGATGGCCGCGCCGGAGCGTCGTTGAACGGGCCTGGCGATTTCGAGAAAACGGCCCCCTTCACGCAACTCGCGCTCGGCAAGCTCGCGGAATACCACGCGCTGGTCGATGCAACAGGCGACTCCCCCGGCGCGCACTGCGTGCCGCATGGCATGCCCCTTGCCGTCTTCCTGGGTGGCGGATACCCCGTCGAATTCGTGCAGCGACCGGAACAACTGACCGTCATCTACGAGACGCACAACGAGGTGCGACGGATCTTCCTGGACGGACGACGCATCCCGGACAGGGACGTATTGCCGAGCCGGGGCGGCATATCGCAAGGACACTGGGAAGACGGGACCCTCGTGGTCGAAACCACCGGACTCGTCGAAAGCATCGACCAACCTACCGCGCATGGCGAGAACGCGCGGATCGTGGAACGCTACACGCCTGAATCACGCGATGGCTTGCGCAGACTCCGGGTCGAGGTGACCATCCACGATCCCGAGTTCTACACGACGTCTCCGACCATCCGCCGCGAGTACACACAGTTGCAGGAAGGGCGCATGCTCGACTACGACTGCGCGGAACCGGCGTGGCTGGATCATCTGGAAAAACTCCGCCGGCAACGCTGACGATGGATATCGAACAACACAACAGGGGAATGAAGGCGACATGAAGAACGTCATCGCGATCCTTTTGATGGCCTGCGGTCTTGCCAGCACGTCGCAGGCAGCGGACTGCGGGCGCGCTTGCCTTAAGGGCCATCTGGACCGGTACCTGGACGCCCTGATCCAACATGACCCCGGAAAGGCGGGGCTGGGCGCAGCCTTCCGCCAGACCGAGAACGCGGTCGTGATCCCGGAGGGCGCGGGACTGTGGAAGTCGGCCACCGGGCTGGGACCGGTGCAACGCCGATTCATCGACCCGGCGCAGTCGCAAGCCGGCTTTTACGGCACATTGCGACTCGGCGACGAAGAGGCCGTGGTGGCCCTGCGGCTGCGCGTGGGCAACAACCGGATCACTCAGGCGGAATGGTTCGTCGCGCGCCAGCGGGACCCCGGCATGACCGGCGAAGCCGGCAAAACGCCATTCAACCTGGACCTGCTGCGCAGCAGCCTGCCGGTGCAGCGCATCGTGCCGAAATCCGAGCGACTGGGTCGCGAGGACCTGCAGGCCATCGTGAACAGCTACTTCGACGGCATCACGAACCACGACGGTCGCATCGTGAAAGGCCACCGGGGTTGCACGCGCTACGAGAACGGTTTCCCGACGTACAACACGCCGATGAAACCCGGCAACGACATCGGCAACGACGGGCGCACGGACTGCCGGACGCAGGCCGATTTCGGCGTAGCGCTGGTCGCGATCAGGGATTTCTTCGTTATCGACGAGGAAGCGCAGGCCGTGATGGTGTCTGCGGTATTCCTGCGCGAAGCGGGCAACCCGAAGCGCCGCAACCACTTCACGGAACTCTTCCACATCGACCATGGGAAGATCCGGGACATCCATGCCGCGTTCCATTATCCGCCGGATGGCCTGCCCGTCCCGAACTGGCCGCCGTACGACGGTCATTTCCCGCTGCCGGCCCCCGCCCGCTGACCCCCGTCCGCGCGAACCCGGTCAGCGGTGTTCGCGCGGCGCCCAGGTCGCGTCGTACTTGTCGGGCAGGCCGCTGTCCGAACTGATGAACCGGCGGGTGATCAGCCACCTGCCCTTTACCTTGCGCAACTCCGTGTACTCACGACCTTGCTCATGCAGCGTCGGCGCCTTGCCGGCCCCTTCGTTCATCACGCCGGTCCATATCACGTGGGCCGTCGCGCGATCGCCATCGATGTTGATGATCGGGTTGGTCAACAGCATGTTCATGCGGCGATAGGTCTTGGTGGCAGGCGCATCAGCGTTGGCCGGCCGCGCATAAAGCTTCTCGATCTCGGCATGTCCCCGCGCGACGATGTTGTCCACGTCCAGCACCGCATCCTCGGTGAAGTACTCGGAGAGCGCATGCGCCTTGCCTACCGTCAGGTCGTAGTAGTAGCGGGTCAGGAAATCCTCGATGTTGACGCGGTCGAGCAGCGTCTGCATGGTGACCGGCCGGTCCGCGAGCAACTGCTTGTGGCCGGGCTGCTGCGCGATGGCCGGAGCCAACAGCAGCGGAACCAGGAAGACGAACGGAAGACATCGGGACGTGCGCGCCATGGCGTGCTCCTTGCTTCAATTTCCGGGGCGGCGGGGCGGACCCTCAATCCAGCGCAGGCGCCGCTGCGCGCAGCGGCAGTTCCGGAAGCGGCGCCTCCTGGCCACGAAGCGCCCTGCCCTCGGCGAGGATCTTCTCCGGCACGGGCTGCAGCTTCCAGACGAGCCCCACCCACAACAGCAACTTCAGCACGTAATAGGTGATGTCGTACTCGTACCAGTAGAAGCCCTGTCGCGTGGACACACAGTAGTGGTGGTGGTTGTTGTGCCACCCCTCACCCAGCGTGATGATCGCGAGGAACCAGCTGTTGCGACTATGGTCGGCGGTCGGGAAACGGCGACGACCCAGCGCATGGGTGATCGAATTGATCGTGAAGGTGCCGTGCCAGAGCAGGACGGTGCTCACGAAGAAACCGAAGAACAGGCCGGACGCGCCCAGCGTGAAGAACACGACCGTGCCGAGCAGGACCGGCGGGAGGTAGTAGTACTTGTCCAGGAAGACCAGTTCCGGGAAGCGGATCAGTTCCGGGATGTACTTGCGCTGGGTCTCCTGGTTGTCGCGCTCGAAGATCCAGCCGACGTGCGAGTACCAGAAGCCGTCCTGCGCCATCGAATGCGCGTCATTCGGCAGGTCCGAGAACCGGTGGTGGTGGCGATGGTGCGCCGCCCACCAGAGCGCGCCGCGCTGGGCGCTCGTCTGGGCCAGGAAGGCCAGGATGAACTGGAAGACCCGGCTTGTGCGGTAGGTCTTGTGCGAAAAATAACGGTGGTAGCCGCCCGTCACGCCGAACATGCGGATGACATACAGCCAGAAACAGCACCACGCGGCCGCGGGGGTCACACCGGTCCAGAACGAGCCAAGGGCGAGGATGTGGATGGCGATGAAGGGCGCCGCCCCCCACCATTCGACCTTGCGCGGCTTGTCGGACATCGAATGCTCCCCCGGTCGCGGCCCGGATTGGCCACTGACGCATGCTCGCCGGACGCAGGGCCGAAGTGGGTAAGCCTTGCGTCACCGAATGTAAAAGTTCTGTCACCGCCCCGTCAGGGCCGCTTGTCCACGTCCGGAACGAAACGGTACCCAGAGCCGCGGTGGGAGACGAAGTGGACCGGTTTATCCGGCTCCCGCTCGAAATACCTGCGGAGGCGGACGATGAAATTGTCGACGCTGCGGGTGTTCGGGGCGTTGCGCAGCTTCCAGACCCGCTCCAGCAGTTCCTCCCGGGACAGGACCCTGCCCGGGTTCTGCGCGAAATAGCGGACGAGATCGAGCTCGAGCTGGGTCAGCCGGACGGGTTTGCCAAAAGCGGTCGCCTCGTGGGTATCGAACTGGATGACGGCATCGCCGAAGCGGAGCGTCGCCTGGGCGACTTCACCCCCTTGGTCGGACTGCCGCCATCCACTGCGACGCAGCGCGGAACGCACGCGGGCCAGCAGCTCCGGCAGGTCGAAGGGCTTGGGCATGTAATCGTCGGCCCCGGAATCCAGGCCGCGGACCCGATCCTCCGCCGCGCTGCGCGCCGTGAGCATGATCACGGGCATGTATTGCCCGCTGTCGCGCAGCTGCCTGCAGAAACTGTAGCCATCTCCGTCGGGCAACATGACATCGAGCAGGATCAGGTCGATGGGCGAAGACTGCACCAGATGGGCGCCAGCTTCGCGCAGGCTGCGCGCCACCACGACGCGGTAGCCATCCAGCTCGAAGTTCAGCTTGAGCGCTGCCGCGAGGTGGGCCTCGTCCTCGACCACCAGCACGGTGGCCCGCAATGCCTCAGCCATCAGAACCCTTCCCTCGCGCCATCGACAACGCCCAAAGGCAGCTGGATGCGCATCGTCGTGCCCTGATCGCGCCCGGCCGACTCCGCGCGGATCCTCCCGCCGAGGTTGCGCACGAGGCGGTGGACGACGTACAGCCCCAGCCCAGACCCACTTCGTTCGTTGACGCGCGGATCGGGGGAACGGTGGAAGCGCTGGAAAACACGCTTCAACTGGCTACGCTCGATGCCGATGCCGTGGTCCCGGACCACGATGCCCAGCAGACCTGGCGGGATCGCATGGAGGCGAACCTCTACCTTCGGCACACCGGCGGAATATTTCACGGCGTTGTCGAGCACGTTCTTGAGGATGATCTCTAGCGCCGTCGGATCGCTGAAGGTTTCGAGCCGCGGCGGCGCCTGGAGCGAAATGGCGCCCGGCGGCAGGTCGTAACGGCGGCAGATGCTGTCGATCGCCCCATGGAGCAGTTGCGAGACATCCACCGACATGAGCGTCTGGGAACGCCGGCCGTGCGCGATCCGGCTGGACTGCAGGATGTCATCGATGAAGACGGACAGCCTCTCGACATCACCCAGCATCATCCGGCGCAGGCCCTCCCGCTGGCCGTCGGAAAGGCCGGCACGGTCCATCGTGTCGAGGCACAGCTTGATGGACGCCAGCGGACTCTTGAGCTCATGCGTGACGGAATCGATGAACATCTGCTGGCGGCGGCCTTCCAGGATCTCGCGCACCAGCGACACACTGAACAGCACGAGCACGCAGATGATCAGCGCCAGCGACACGGTTCCAGCCGCGAGCAGCCAGTAGTTGCCCCAGATGGCACTGGTCAGCGAGCGGTTGGCCCGGATGACAAGCACCCAGCCGACCAGCACGGCGACGGTCAGCAGCACCGCGATGGCACTGAGGATGATCGGCAGCGAAATGGAGCGGTTGGTGGAGCCCGGCACGGCGGCAGGATAGCGCGGAACGCACCGGAGCGTACCCGCGGGACGGCTCCAGACAGTAAGCTCGACGGACACCGACCCGGGGGTATGCAATGGACATGGGAATAAGGGGCCGCCGGGCCCTCGTCAACGGCGCCAGCGCGGGCATGGGGCGGGCGGCAGCCGAAATGCTGGCTGCAGAGGGCGTGGACCTCGTGCTGGCGGCGCGCGGTGCGGCGCGACTGGAAGACGCTGCCGCCGACATCCGGCGGAGATTCGGCGTGGCCGTCGAGACGGTTGCAGCGGACCACAGCACCGATGAAGGACGCCAGCGCATCCTCGCCGCCTGCCCGGAGCCGGACATCTTCGTCGGAACCTGCTCGCCGCCGCCGATGACGCCGGACCATCGCGACATCACGAAGGCCCAGTGGCAGGCCAGCCTCGACACCGGATTGCTGAGCCCCGTGCAGTTCATCGAAGCAGTTCTGCCCGGCATGTTGAAGCGACGCTGGGGCAGGATCGTCAACATCGCGACGATCGCGACGAAGTACCCGCTGGAACTTCGCATCCTCAGCGGCGGGCCGCGCGCCGCCCTGATCAACTACACGGTCGCGGTCGCGCGGCGGGTCGCCGCGGACGGCGTCACGCTCAACAACGTGCTGCCCGGCATGTTCCACACGGCGGCCGTGCACGACCAGTTCACCGAGACCGCGCGCCGCAACGGCACGACCTACGACATCGAGGTGTCGAAATTCGCCGAGTTCCACCAGATCCCGGCGAAGCGTTTCGGCGAAGCGCGCGACGTGGGATCGCTGGTGGCCTGGCTCTGCAGCGAGTACGCGGGCTACATGACGGGACAGAGCCTCGTGGTCGACGGCGCGACGACGCGCTCGACCTTCTAGGCAAGGCGCGGCATGGATACCGAGGCCCTGTACGGCCGCACCGTCCGGCGCCTGCTCCTGCCCATCGCGGGGCTGACGTTCATCAACGGCATCGACCGCATGAACGTCAGTTTCGCGGGACAGGCGCTGTCACAGGACATCGGCCTTGCCCCGACGCAGTTCGGGCTCGGCGTCAGCAGTTTCTTCGTCGCCTACCTGATCTGCCAGTACCCGCACGCGCTGCTGCTCCGGCGCATCGGCATCCGCCCCTGGCTGCTGGTGTCGATGGCCGCCTGGGGCATCGCCGGCCTGCTCATGTCGCGCCTGCAGGATGCCCAGGACTTCCTGATCGCCCGCTTCGTGCTGGGCATGGCCGAAGCCGGCTTCGCACCCGGCATGACCTGGTACATCAGCCAGTGGGCGCCGCGCGCCACGCGGGCACGCGCGATGGCCGTCGCCTTGTCCGCCGTACCGCTGTCGCTCGTGGTCGGCGGCCCGCTCTGCGGCAGCCTGCTGGGCATGCACAACCCGCTGGACCTCGCCCCCTGGCGCTGGATGTTCCTCGTTTCCGCCGTACCCAACTTCGTGGTGGCAGTGATCGCCGCCTTCTATTTCGTCGACCGGCCCTCGCAGGCCTCGTGGCTGCCTGACGGCACCGGAACCTTGCTGGAAGAACGCATCGCTGCGGAATCAGCCGATGCAACACCATCAACCACCTCCTTCAGGGCGATGATCGGCGACAGCCGGGTCTGGCGCTGCGGCCTGGTGTGGTTCCTCGTCATGACCGGTTCCTATGCACTGGTGTACTGGCTGCCGCAGATCATGCGGCCGATGGCGCTCGCCCACAGCGAATGGCTGATCGGCAGCCTGAGCGCCCTGCCGCAGGCGGGCCTCGTGGCAGGGCTCTTCCTCAACGCAAGACGCTCGGATCGCAGAGAAGAACGCCGACTGCACACGGCCTTCGGGGCGTTGCTGGCGGGCCTTGCGCTGGCGCTGGCCGTGACGCTGTCGTCCGGCCCACTGGTGCTCGCCCTGCTCGTGCTGGCGGGCTTCGGACTCGGTGCCACGCAGGGTGTGTTCTGGGCCCTGCCGGCTACAGTCGGCATCGGTGCCGGCAAGGTACCGGTGGGCGTCATCGCCGCCATCAGCATGGCCGGCACCGCAGGCGGCATCGTCGGTCCCACGTTGCTCGGACGGCTGCTCGAAGCCAGCGGCAGCCATCGCGCCGGCATCCTGGTGCTCGCGGCTTTCCTGCTGCTGGGCGCCCTGCTGCTGATCTTCTGGCGACAGCCTGCCAACCGGGAATCCGCGACATGACCGAAACATCCACGCCCGGCGACCTGGTGCCGCCGGGACTCGAGTTCGCCTTCCGCATCCTGCTGCGCTTCGAATCAGGCCCTCGCCTGCGTTTCGATCCGGCATTCAAGGCAGGGCGGCGGGGTTTTGTCGCGGTACAGGGCGGCGAGATCGCCGGCCCGCGACTCAATGGCCGCGTCGTCCCGCTTTCCGGTGGCGACTGGCCGCTGTTCTGGCCGGGAGGACTGGTCGATTTCGAGGCGCATTACCAGCTCGAAGCCGACGACGGCACGCCGATCTACATCCACAACCGCGGCATCGCGTACTCCTCGCCCGAGGTCCTGGCCCGCATCGAAGCCGGTGCCACAGTGGCACCGGAAGAAACCTACTGCCGCGTCACGCCGCGCTTCGAAGTGCCAGCGGGCCCGCATGACTGGCTCACGCGCACGCTGTTCGTGGGCAAGGGCGAACGTCGCGGCTCCCATTCCGTTTTCGACTACTACGCCGTCACATGATCCCGATCCTCACCGCCGCGGACCGCATCGACATCCACGAACTGCTGGCGCGTTATGCCTGGGCGCTGGACACCGGCGACGACAAAGGCTTCGTGGAATGCTTCACCCATGAAGGCGAACTGGTCTGGGAAGTCTTCGACGAACCCGGTTGCTGGCGGGGTGAAGCAGCCCTGCGCCGCTTCATCGCCTACTTCCGCGGCAGGCCGGAATCCGCGGGACGTCAGCACCATGTGGGCAACGTCGTGCTCGACGCGACGGAGCACGGCGTGCAGGCAAAGGCCTATGTGCTCGTGGCGCTGCGCGATGGCGCGGGTCCGCACCGTCTCAACGTGATGGGCCACTACGAAGACCTGTTGCAGCAGGAAAACGGCCACTGGCGCATTGCGCGCCGTCGCATCCTGGACTGGAGCGGCCCGGTGCTGTCGCGCATTGCCGGACAGGATGGCGAACGCGTGCCGCGGCCTCGCCCGGCGGCACTGGATGGGCTCTGGGCCACGCGATGATCCCGTGGCGCCGCAGCCTTGCGTTCCTGCATCGCTGGCTGGGCCTCGCGTTCCTGTGCTGCCTGCTCCCGGCCTGCCTTGCCGGCAGCGTGATCGTGTGGAAAGCCGAACTCGATGCCTGGCTCAACCCGGACCTGTTCTACGCAGCACCGTCGCAGGCGCGCCTGCTCGACGAGGATGAACTCGAAGCGGCCCTGCGTGCGCAGGTCCCGAAGATCCGGGTGGCCTGGATCGAACTGCCGGAAAAGGCCGGAGGCACGGCCTACGCCAGCATCGGCAACTGGTTCGACCCTGCCGACCCCGGCCGCCGGTACAGCGAGGCCTTCCTCGACCCGTACACGGGGCGGATCCTCGGCGCGCGCAGCAACTTCAAGCCCCACCTCGACCGACGCGAAGGGCTGATGTGGCTGCGCCGGATCCACTACTCGCTCGGCTTCGTGCCGGGCGGCCTGCTGCTGATGGGCTGGGTGGCCGTTGCCTGGTTGGTCGACAGCCTCTTCGGCACGGTACTGAGTTTCCACGGTGGCACCTGGCGTCGCTGGCTGCGCGCCTTCAAGCTGCGCAAGCGATTCTGGGACCACGACCTTCACCGTGCGGGCTCCCTGTGGACATGGCCGTTCATCATCGTGCTCGCCACGTCGAGCATCTTCCTGAACCTGCGTCGTGAAGTGTTCCTGCCCGTGCTCGGCATCTTCATGAAGCCCCTGCCCGCTTCATGGCACGAGGGCTTCGAGACGGCCGTCCTCGAATGGCAGTTTCCCCTGCACACCGGCACGGCTTTCGGCGTCGCTGGCCGCGTGGCGACAAGCCTGGCGGGCCTTGTCGTCTCGCTGGGGCTGCTCGCCGCGCTGCGCGCCTGGTGGCGACGCAGCGCCAATTCAGCGTGAGATCGCCTCAACTCCCTCAGGCAACTCGAACACGTAGAGCGTGATGCCGACCGCCGGCGACGCCAGTTCCGGCACGAGCCCGCGGGCATTGGCCCCGAAGGCGCTGCCGCCCCCGGCGAGCACGGCCACGTACTGGCGACCGTCGACGCTGTAGGTGATCGGCGAGGACTCCGGCGCGGCGCTGAGCCGCGTCTGCCACAGCACCCGGCCACTCTCCTGGTCATACGCGGTGAAGTGCCGGTCCAGGTCGCCGTTGAAGACGAGGCCGCCGCCCGTTGCCAGCACCGAGCCTGCAACAGGCATGCGCTGACGATGCGTCCAGCGCACTTCACGCGTGGCGAGATCCAGCGCAACCAACCGACCGAACTTGCCATCGCTGCCCGGCGGGAGGCGCGGCGCGAACTTCATGTCCGCACCGCCCTTGGCCGTTTCTTCCGGCGTACGCGGCGCGTAGGTGTACTCCGTGCAGGTCTCGTGGATCGGCACGAACAACACGCTGTTGCCCGGATTCATCGCCGTGGCCGGCCAGTTGCGCGCGCCCGATGCAGCGGGGCAGAGCAGCTTCGCCTTGCCCGCTTCGGGCTGCACGGCCGGATTCACCGACTTCTCGCCCGTCACCGGATCGATCGTGGTGACGAGGTTCTGCACGCCAAGATCGCGCGCGAACACGAACGCGCCCGTCGCCGCATCCACCGCATCGAAGATCGCCGTCTTGCCGCCGGTCACGACCAGCTTGCGCGGCACGCCCTTGACCGGAAGGGTCACGACGGTTTGCTCGAAGACCCAGTCCAGGTCCCAGACATCACGACGATGGTGCTGGTAATGCCAGGCGAGCTCACCGGTATCGACGCGCAGGGCCACGGTGGCATCGGTGTACAAGCCGTCGTTGTTCGTGACTTTCTTCGTGCCGGGCCGCGGCTCGAGCAGCGTCGCGCTGTTGTAGGTGTTGCCGATGCCGAAGTAGACGAGGCCCAACTCCGGATCGAAGCTGCCGGCTGTCCAGACGCCGCCGCCGAAGCGTTCCTCGACCGGCGCGCCATTCCAGCTGTCGCCTCCGGGCTGACCCGGCCTTGCGATGGTGTGGAAACGCCAGGCTTCACGACCGGTCTCGACGTCGAGCGCCACGATGAAGCAACCGCCAGGCGCCTTCTCGAGACCCAGGCTGACCCCGAAGATCACCTTGCCCTTCGCGACGAGCGGTCCGCCATTCAGGTGCAGGGCGACGCCTTCTGCCTTGCCTTCGGTCGTGCGCTGGCGATCCGGTATCACCTCGTGGTCCCACAGCACCTTGCCGGTGCGCATGTCGAGCGCCAGCAGATGACCGTCGGTGGTCGGCACGAAGAGCCGCTCGCCGTGCAAGGCGAGCGACTTCACGCGCGCCGCACGGCCGTTGTCGAACTCGTCGGGCAGGACGCGCAACTGTTGCCAGAGCAGTTCGCCAGTCACCGCATCCAGGGCCTGCACGATGGCGCCGCTGTAGACGAACATCACGCCGTCATGTACCAGCGGCGTGATCTCGTTCATGCTCTCCGGCAGCGACCAGCTCCAGGCCATGCGCAACTGCGCGACGTTGCCACGGTGGACCTGCTTCAGCGGGCTGTAACCCTGGCCATCGTAACTGCGGCGCCAGATCAGCCAGTCGGCCTCGGGCGGATCGCGCAGCATCGGGTCGGTGACGGGTGAAAGCCGCGCCAGTTGCTTTTCGCGATCGGTCAGCGCCTGCTGATACAGCGGATCGTCTGCTCCCTTGACGCGTTGTACCTTCCCCACCGATTCACCGGCGACGCTCGCATCCGGCGCCACGGCAGCCGCTGCGACAACGGGAGCCACAGCGCCACCGGCGTACGGCTTGTGCCCGTTCATCTGCAAGAGCCAGGCCTCGATCTCCGTATAGGCCTGGCCGCTGAGCGCTCCCAGTCCGGTCGGCGGCATCGAGGTGCGCAGGTAGAGCGAAAAGTCGGCTCTCGTCCGGCCCTGCCAGTGGGATTCGAACGCAGCACCCTTCAGCGTCGGTCCGAATTGCGTGCCTTCCAGTGCCGCGCCGTGGCAGGCCACGCAGACGCGGGAGTAGGCCGCCTGGCCGCGCGCGACCTGCGCAGACGTGAAGGCAATGCCCGACTCCCGGGCGAAGAGCCGTTGCGCCGATGCAGGTGCAGCAAGCACCAGCGCCGCGAGCGCCAGGAACAGCGAAAAACCACGTCGCTTCATGTTCGCACCTGATTGCTGATGGCCATGCACCCTGTCGTCGCCACTGCGATCGACAAGGCAAACAAGCTGAAGAATGCCCCGGCACCGCCGAGGTCGAGTGCGGTCGATCCGGCCCAGGCACTCGCCACGGCACCCAGCCGGCCCAGACCCAGCGTGGCCCCGATGCCCGTTCCGCGCAGCCAGGTCGGATACAGATGGGAGGACAGGACATACAGCGTCGTCTGGCTGCCGGCGGCGCTGAAGCCGACGCAGGCCATCAGGGCGAGCACTGCGCCCGTCGATGGCCGACCCGCCGAGAACAGCAGGATCAGGACCAGCGCAGCGGCGATGCCGACACCACCGATGAGGCCTTGCGTGGCGCGCGAGCCGATGCGACGCGCCAGCACGCCGACCAGCAGGCTGCCCGTGATGCCGCCCACGCTGAAGGTGGCAACCACGCTGCCCGCAAACGACAGCGGATAGCCCTCGCTGGCCAGCATCGCAGGCCCCCAACTCAGCATCGTGTACAGCGCCAGCAGTGACATGAAGCCGGACAGCCACAGCAGGATGCTGTCCCGGCGAAGCGCCGGGGCCAGCAAGGCCCTGGGACTGGCACGCTCCCCGTCATCACGACGCCCTGCCAGGAACTGCGGCGATTCCGGCAAGGTCTTGAGATATACAAGCGCCACGACCAGTGGCGTGAAGCCACCGATGAGGAACAAGCCGCGCCAGCCCACCGATTCGATGAGGGCCGCGGCCAGCAGCCCGGCCGCGAGCGACCCGACTGGTTGGCTGAGCATGGCGATGGACGCGCCCACGCTGCGATATCGGGCTGGCGTGAATTCGGTGATCAAGGCCGTGCCGTTCGGCAGGGCAGCGCCGAGACCCAGGCCCGCCAAGGCCCGCAACAGACCGAAGACGGGCAACGAATCGACCCGGGATGCGAGGGCCGTCGACACACCGAAGAGCAGCAAGCTGCCGATCAGCCCCGCACGGCGCCCGAAGCGGTCCCCGAACCAGCCACCGAATGTCGCACCGATGGCCATGCCGACAAGGCTGCCGGCGGTGATGGGGGTGAGCTCGGCCCGCGTCACGCCCCATTCCTGGGTCAGTGCGGGTATCGCAAGACCCAGCACCTGCGCATCGAGACCATCCAGCATCAAGGCCACGGCTACCATCGCCACGACGCCCAGCGCACACAGGCTCCAGGTTTCTGTCACTGAACGGTTCATGCCGGCATCACCGCTTCGATGAGGAAAGGTCCGCGACGCCGCAAAGCAGAGGCCAGGCAGTCCTCGAGGGATCGGGCGTCCGCGACGCGTACCGCCTCGACGCCCATGCCCCGCGCCAGCGAGACCCAGTCGAGGTCGGGATTGCCGATGTCCAGCAGTCCTGCCACGAGGGACGGCTCCACCCTTGCGCCCACGCGTTCGACTTCGGCGCGCAGCACCGCATAAGACCGGTTCGCGAGGATGATCGTCAGCACGTCGAGTTGCTCGCGCGCCTGCGTCCACAAGGCCTGCAGCGTGAACATCGCGCTGCCATCGGCCTGCAGGTTCACCACCTTGCGATCCGGCGCTGCGACAGCCGCGCCCGTCGCAAGCGGAATCCCCTGGCCCAGCGCACCGCCCGTGTTGGTCATGTGCAGGTGGGGCGCCGCGCGCGACAGGGCCCCCAGCAACGGAGGCGCATTGCTGATGGATTCTTCAGAGAGGATCGCGCCCTCGGGAAGCCAGCGCGCCAGCACGCTGCCGATCGTGGCGGCATCCAGCAGTCCGGTCGGTCGATCCACGGGGAGCGCTGCCGGAATGGCGGGCAGATCCCGGGGTGCGCCGAGCAGGTCCGCCAGGGCTTCGAGCACGGCCACTTCGTCCTGCGTCGGTTCGCAGAGTGTCGTGAGCGTCGCGCCCTCCGGCGTCAGCCAGCTCGGGAAGTTCGGGTAAGCAAAGGGGGCCACCGGTGGCGGCGCGCCGACCAGCACCAGGTCGGACAGCCCCTTCAGGACCTCGACCGCCGCCTCGGCGCGATAGGGAATGCGGGTGACGGGAAACACGCCGGAGCCACGCCAGTGCTTCGCCGCGACCATGTCGGTGAGAGGCCGGGCACCGGTGCTGGCGCAGATCCGTCGCAAGGCCAGCAGACCACGTGCATCCGCCGCCGCCGCACGTACCAGCAAGCCCGCGCGATCCCCGGCGTGCCGGAGTATGCCCGCCACCTCGCGCAGTCTTGCCTCATCCGGCGGAACCGCGGCGGGCACGGGAAACGCGGGACTGTGCCCCGT
>JBDLPS010000250.1:0-8509 GCA_039800965.1 Pseudomonadota bacterium
CCGCTGCTGGACGTGATGCGCGGTTCGATCCACCACCTGGTCGAGCAGATGCTGGCGACCAAGTTGCCGATGCCCTGACAGGACCGCCGGACATGACCGATACGACCTTCAGCCTGGCCCAGATCCTGCCCGCGATGCCGGAGCTCTACCTCACGGCGGCGGTCTGCGTCCTGTTGCTCTTCGACGTTTTCTTCGGCCTCAAGGCGCCCGGCCGCACCGCGAGCTTCACGCTCGTGCTGCTGCTCGGCGGAGCTCTGGTGACGCTCGCCACGGCGGACGTCCACGAGGCGCATTCGCTTTTCAGCGGCATGTATATCGCCGACAACCTCGCGACACTGCTGAAGCTGGCAGCCTTCCTCTTCGTCGCCGTGGCGCTGTACTACTCCGGCGATTACCTTTCGCGCCGTCGCATCCACAAGGGCGAGTACTACGTGTTGTCGCTCACGGCGCTGCTGGGCATCCTGGTCATGGCATCCGCCGGCAGCCTGCTTACCGTCTACATTGGCGTGGAGCTGTTGTCGCTTTCCCTGTACGCGCTCGTGGCCTTCGATCGCGAGAACGGCGTGGCCGCCGAGGCCGCCATGAAGTACTTCGTGCTGGGTGCCATTGCCTCGGGCACGCTGCTTTACGGCATGTCGCTTGTATACGGGATGACCGGGTCGCTCTCGCTGGATATCCTAGCGTCCGCCGTCGCAGGGGAGGCGAGCCTTGGCCTGCTGCTTGGCCTGACCTTCATCGTCGTGGCCATCGGATTCAAGTTCGGTGCGGTGCCTTTCCATATGTGGGTGCCGGACGTCTATCAGGGTGCGCCGACGCCGGTCACCCTGCTCGTGGCCACGGCGCCCAAGCTTGCGTCCTTCGCCCTTGCTTTCCGCGTCCTCTCCGAGGGTCTCGCAGGGCAGGTGGCCGCCTGGTCGCAGATGATCGCGGTCCTCGCTGTGGTTTCGCTCGTGCTGGGCAACATCGTCGCCATCGCGCAGACGAACCTGCGACGCATGCTGGCCTATTCGGCCATCTCCAACGTCGGATTCATCCTGCTCGGTTTCGTCACCGGCACGGCCGATGGCTACCAGGCTTCGCTGTATTTCACCCTCGTCTATGTCCTCACGACGCTGGGGACCTTCGGAGCCATCCTCCTGGGTGCCCGGGAAGGTTTCGAGGCCGACGAGATCGACCAGTACAAGGGTTTGTCGCGACGCGATCCGCTGCTGGCCCTGGTGATGGCCGCGCTCATGTTCTCGACCGCCGGCGTGCCGCCTTTCGTCGGGTTCTGGGCCAAGCTGCGCGTGCTGGAGTCGCTGGTTGCCGGTGGCCACGCCTGGCTCGCCGGCGTCGGCGTCCTGATGTCCGTGGTCGGCGCCTTCTACTACCTGCGCATCGTCTGGATGATGTATTTCGAGGCGCCGGGCGACCTGCCGGGCAGGCTGGCCCGCCCGCAGTTGCGGCTGATGGTCGTCCTGAACGCTGCGGCCGCCCTGGCGCTGGGCCTCCTGCCCGACGCCCTGCTGGACGTCTGCCGTAGCGTCATTCCGCTCTAGGGCGGGGTGGCCCGACAAACCTGTGGACAGCCGCGTAAACTCCTGTAGTATTCGCGGCCTCGGTTGCGGGATGGAGCAGTCTGGCAGCTCGTCGGGCTCATAACCCGAAGGTCGTAGGTTCAAATCCTACTCCCGCTACCAACTCATTCGATGAGTTACATAAAAGCCCCGCAAGGGGCTTTTTTGTTTATTCGACCTGTTCGATTCAGAAGCAGTTCCCCAATCATCCCTCAGGAGTCGAACGCAACCGTCAGCTCCGAACGGTTCGCGCCGCGTTGCCGGGCCATGACATCGGTCTGGGCGTACAGGCGCTGCAGCACGTCGTCAGGCCTGCTGGAGTCGACAGCAGGTGGCGGGTCTCCGTCGTAGCCCAGCGTGAGCTGCAGCCGGCTGTCCACGAAACTTGCCACCACGGTCACGCGGTGGCCGATGTGCCCGGCGACTTTCAGGCAGGCAACGATTTCGGAACTGACGTCGATTGCCCGGTAAACAGCAGGGCGGGATGCCCCAGCCGAGGCGCCGAGTTCCAGCAGCGTAGGGCGGATGGCCTTGTTGAAACTCAGCTCGTGCACCATTTCGTTTTCGCTGGAAGGCAGCTCCACAGTGAGCTCCGCCTTCTTCGCGGCTCCGATGCGAAGCAGCTGGGTGAGAAGGATGGCGCAGAAGCTGCCGAGGGCAAGCGGGGATTCGAGAATGGGGCGCAGCGTCGGTGACACTGCGGTGAAGAGGGTGGGCGCAACGGCGGGGCAGAGCCCGACTACGATCGAAAGTCCGACCACGAACATCCGTCGCTCGTTGAGCAGTCGGCCGAGGAACAAGGTCATGCCGGATACCAGCATGTAAGCTGCCGCGTAGACCATCACCGCGCCAACCACCGGCCTGGGAATCATCGAGACTGCCTTGATGGCTTTCGGCGAAAAGGCCGCGAGCACCAGCAGGGCGGCGGTGATAAAGGAAATCCTTCGCGCGACGGCGCCGGTTGCATGGGCGAGGCTGATGTTCGCGGATGAGATGCCGGTGGGCATCCCACCAAGCAGCCCTGCAATCAGGTCGCCTATCGAGCTGACGCGGATTCCGCTGCCGGCCTGCTGGACGTCGATCCGGCTCCACCCAGGGTTGGCCTGCCGCTGGATACCGATCAGCATGCCGACGTTGTCGATGGCAAGGATCAGTGCCATGACGATGCACAGTGGCAGCAGCTCCGGCTTCAGGGCTGCCGTGCCGATCTCCAGGTCAGGGGTCCCGATCCAGCCTGACGCGGCCAGTGGTGCCCAGTGGCGGGACCCGGCGAGACCTGTCACCCAGGACAGGCTCGTGCCGGCGAGAACGCCGCCTCCCAAGGCCAGCAACTTGATTCTTCCGGATCCGAACAGGGCTATGGATGCGATCGTGGCGAGAGTCACTGCAGCCACGGCAAGGGGCGTTGCGGCGAAAGCCGGTTCGCTGCCGGGGGTGCCAAAAACGTTGAGGATGCCAGGTCGCACAAGTGACAGGCCAAGCATCATCACTGCGACCCCGCAGACCTCTGCAGGAAAAAGGCTGCGGATGCGTCGCAGGGCGCCGGCGAAGAATAGCTCCACCACGCCACTGACCAGTGACATGCCCGCGAGCATCGCGATGCCGCCGGTGCTTCCGGCGAGCACGGCGGTGGGCAGGAAGGCGGGAGTGGGGATTTCGACAGCCAGTGCGCCGGTGCCGACAGGTCGACGGATGCCGTGCAGGCAGGTCGCTGCGCCAATGCTCAGCACGACGGCAACAAGAAACTTCTGGGTATCCGACACGGACAGCCCGATCTGCTGCGCAGCGGCCAGCGGATAGACCAGGAATACCAGCGCGAGAAGCGCGTGCTGGAGGCCGAGCGCCAACGCGTGTGCCGGACGTGGGTGGTCTTCGACGCCGTACATCAGCGGATGATCTGGCCGCCCTTGATCACCAGTCGCAGCTTGCGAAGGGCGCCGATATCGACGGTCGGGTCTCCGTCGACGGCAACGAGGTCGGCCAGCAGCCCTTTGCGAATGCGGCCGATCTGGTCCGACTGGCGGAGCAGGTCCGCATCCACGGCGGTCGCCGCCAGCAGGGCGCCGGCGGGGCTCATGCCGTTGCGCACCATCCACTCGAGTTCGCGGGCATTGTCGCCATGGGGGAATACGCCGACGTCCGAGCCGTTGCCGATCGTGACGCCGGCGGCCAGCGCCCAGCGGAAGGATTGCGCTGCGCGCTGCATGCTGGCGGTCGGCGCGTCCCTGCCTCGCTTGTAGCCTTCGAAATACTCCGCGTAGGCCTCGGCCGTCGCGAGCGTCGGCAGCCAGGTGATCCTGCGTTCGGCCATCAGCCTGAAGGTGGCTTCGGTGCCGGCATAGCCATGTTCGATGGAGTCGACCCCCGCCAGCGCGGCGCGCCGCATGCCTTCGTCCGAAGTGGCGTGCGCGGCGACGGGGCGGCCGAGGTCGTGGGCGGTTGCCACCAGTTCACGCAGTTCCTCGATCGAGAAGGTCGGCACGACTTCGCCTCGGGGGCCGGCTTCGAAGTCCGCATAGACCTTGATCCAGTCGGCGCCGGCTGCTGCCTGCTCGCGCACTGCGCTGACGATCTCCAGGGCCCCGGAGACCTCCTGTGCGCCCTGTGGCAGGTGCGGATCGTTGTTGTAAGCCCTGCGGGCCGGCCCGTAGGCGCCGCGGGCCACGATGGCCCTGGTGACCACGCTGAGTCTCGGACCCAGCACCAGACCGTCGCGTATGGCCTGGCGGAGCGCGACGTCGGCGCTGCCCGCACCTTCCGTACCGAGGTCGCGAAGGCTGGTGAAGCCGGCTGCGAGCGTGCGCCGAGCGCCCTCGCTCGCCCGCAGCACCCGGTAGGCGGTGGGCTCCTTCAGGACCTGGTCGTCCCAGAGCGTCTCGTTGTAAGGATGCAGGAACAGGTGGGAATGGGCGTCGATGAGTCCGGGCAGCAAGGTGGCGCCCGGAAGATCGACGATGCGCGCGCCGGTTTTTGGCCGGATTTCGCCTGCGGGTCCGACTGCGGTGATGCGATCAGCCTCGACGAGGACGGTCCAGCCGGCGTGGGTGATGCCGTCCTCGGCGGTGAAGACCCGGGCGGGACGCAGCAGCAGCGCGTCGGGTTCGGCCGCGGCGGCTGTAACGCCGAGGAAGGCGATGCAGAACAGTTTGAAGGCTTTCATGGAAGTCCTTTCAGAACCGGATTCGGACCAGCGAGAAATCGTCTTCGAGGGTGCCGCCGCCGTGCAGCTGCTGCGCCCAGTCGAAGAGGCGTGCCGGGCCATCGGCCGCGGCCCCGTGTCCCAGTACCGCGGCCTCGAAGTCCTCGAAGGTCGCGTCCTGTCCCGCCGGATCCCGGATCTCGAAGCAGCCGTCGCAGAGCACCAGGAGTTGCGCCCCTTCCGGCACCACGCATTCCTCTGCGTCGTAGTCGATGTCTTCCATCATGCCGACGATCATGCCGGGCGCGCGCAGGCGCTCGCAGGAAAGCGATCCGTCCTCGCGCGGCACCAGCATCAACGCGGGCGGATGTCCCCCGCTGGCATGGCGCAGCCGGCGTGTTGGGCGGTGGTACACGCCGTACCACAGCGTGAAATACATGTTGTTCTGCTTCTCCATCAGGAAGGCGTTGCCCAGCGACTTCATGACGGCGGCGGGGTCGCGCCAGTCTGTGCCGGACAGCGATCCCGAACGGATCACGTTGATTGCCGCCACCGAAAGCAGGCAGGCGCCGACCCCGTGTCCACAGACATCGAGCAGGTAGACGGCGAAGTGGTCGTCGTCGATCCAGTGGTAGCCGAAGGCATCACCGCCCAGCTCGGTCGAGGGCTGGTAATGCCAGTCGATCAGCAGGGGATCCCGCGTTGGTGCAGGGAAAATCGATCGCACGTAATGCGCGGCGTCGGCGAGCTCCTTGTCGAGGCGCTGCTGGGTCTGCTCAAGGAGGTCCTTTTCTTCCTGCAGCTGCCGGGCGCGCAGGACCTCGAGGTCTCGCAGGCGCTTCTTTTCAAGCGATGAGGTTGCGCGCGCGCGCAACAGCGTCGGATTGAAGGACTTCGGCAGGTAGTCTTCGGCGCCCGCTTCGATGCACTGCACGGCCGTTTCGATCTGCTCCGCGCTGCTGATCACTATGACCGGCAGTCCGGCAAGCAACCCATCGCGCTTCATGGCGCGCAGGAGTTCGATGCCGGTCATTTCCGGCATCTCGATGTCCAGCAGCATAAGGTCGAATGAGGACTCCTGCATGCGTTCGAGCGCTTCGCGACCGTTTCCAGCTTCGGCGGTGTCCTTGATGCCCAGTTCGCCGAGGGCGCGGATCAGCCCCAGGCGCATGAGGCGACTGTCGTCGACGACCAGTACGCGCGCGGCGCGCAGGAGTTGGTCGGTGTCGTGGAGTTCGGTGTTCATCAGGTCTGTGCCGTGGTGGATGCAGGTTCGGACAGGGCGCGCAGGATCGCGCGGGGCATGTGAGAGAGCGGCAGGATCTGTTCCGCCGCCCCCAGCTGGATCGCCGCAGCGGGCATGCCGAAAACCACGCAACTGTCTTCGGATTCGGCAAAGGTGCGGGCGCCGGCCTTTCGCAGCATCTGCAGGCCCCGCGCGCCATCGCTGCCCATGCCCGTCAGCAGGGCGGCTACCGCGCTGGGACCGATGGTCTCGGCCGCGGAGCGGAACAGCACATCCACCGAGGGTCGGCAATGATGCACTGGTGGCGTCTGCAGCAGGCGGATCGCATGGCCGCGTGGCGACGCGACGACGGTTGCGTGGTAGTCGCCCGGCGCGACGAGGCAGAGGCCAGATTGCAGCAGGTCGCCATCCACCGCTTCACGCACCGTGAAGCGGCACAGCTCATCCAGATGGTTGGCCATGATGCGCGAAAACCCTGCAGGGATGTGCTGCACGATGACCGTCGGCGGTATGTCTGCCGGAAGCTGGGGCAGCAGTTCGCGCAGGGCTTCGACGCCTCCGGTCGAGGCGCCGATGAAGAGCATGCGCCCGCGGGCCGCCGCGCTGCTCTCGAGCTGCAGGCCGGCGACGCTGGAGGGTTGCGCAGGCGTCGCCTTCCCACGAGGCTTCGAGCGTGCCGCGGCCTTGACGCCATTCGCGAGTTCCCACGCGATGCGTGCGATGCCGCGGCCTGCGTCGGGTTTCGCCAGGACCTCCACGGCACCTGCGGCGAGCGCCTGGTACGCCAGTTCGGATCCGGCCGTGGTGAGCGTGCTGAGTACCACGACGGGAACCGGATGGTGCTCCTGCAGGATGCGCAGGAAGGTCAGGCCATCCATGCGGGGCATTTCCATGTCCAGGGTCACCACGTCCGGGCGCAGTTCAAGGATGCGATCCCGGGCGACGTAGGGATCGGGTGCGGTGCCGATCACCTCGATGGCGGGGTCGAGGGACAGGGCATCGATGATCGCCCGGCGAGCCAGGGCGGAATCGTCTACGACCAGTACGCGGATGCGGTCGGTGGCGGTGTTCATGGCAGTCGGTATATCCCGGGATGTACGGGCACGAGGCCTTGTTCGATGCCGAGCAAGGATTCCGAGGCCCCGATGACCAGGTGTCCTCCTGGCGCGAGCCGCGCGGTCAGCCGTCGCACGGCTTCCGCACGGGACAGTTCGTCGAAGTAGATCATCACGTTGCGGCAGAAGATCACATCGACTGCTGCAGGGAAATCCGCGCGGTCGTCGAACAGGCTGCCGCGCGTGAATCGCACGCGTTGCCGCAAGGCGCCATCCATCCGGAAAAAACCGGCCCGGGGGCCGATGCCGCGCTCCAGGTAGAGCCGTCGCAACGCATCCGGCACGGCGAGTATCGCGCTCTCAGGGTAGATCGCACGCCGGGCCTGCGCGAGCACACGGCCGGAAATGTCAGATGCGTCGAGTTTCCAGTCGAAGTCAGGGACGCGCTGCGACGTTTCTGCAAGGACCATGGCCAACGTCCACGCCTCCTCGCCGGACGATGCAGCGGCGGACCAGACGTGGCAGGGGCCTCGCTGGCAGAGGCGTGAGGTCAGGAAAGACGATGCCAGCCATTCGAAGTGTGCCGGCTCGCGGAAGAAATGCGTGTAATGGGTGGTGGCGAGATCGATGAGGACATCCAGTTCCTCGGCTGCGCCCGCCGTCTCGAGGTATCGCGCATAGGCATCTGCAGAGGCCATGCGCAGTTGGCCGATGCGCGGTCGCAGCCTGTTGGCCAGCACCAGGCGCTTTTCCGCGCCGAGTCGTACCCGGCTATGCCGGTGTACCAGACGGGCAAGACGGCTGAAGGCCTGCGGTGAAAGCAGGTCCTCTCCGGCAGGCCGCTCCCTTGTCTTGCCCGACACGGTCAGTAGCGCGTGAAGTTCGCGTCTTCGTTGTCGTCGCCCGGGGACGGGTACTCCGGCATCGGGATCGAGCCGAGCGCGTGCTTGGAACGGCCCGACAACGCGGGCGAGGGCGCGCGCGGTGCGAATTCGTCCTGCGAGGCTTCGACCTTGCCGCGGAAGCGTGCCGTCGGCGTTGGTCGCGGGCGCACCAGCGGCGCAACTGCGGTGCCGGCGGTGCCCCCTGCGAGCTGCTGCAACTGGTTGACCGATTCGCGCAGCGCCTCGGCCTGCTGGTTGAGTTCCTCGGCAGCGCTTGCGCTCTGCTCGGCGGTTGCCGAATTCGTCTGCGAGATGCGGTCGATCTGGGTGATCGCACTGCCGATCTGGGTGATGCCCTGCGCCTGTTCCCGGGCGGCGGTGGCGATCTCGGCGACGACCTGGTCGGTCGCCACGACTTTCTCGGAAATCTCGACAAGCGAACGTTCCACTTCGGCACTGCACTGCCGGCCGCGCCGGGTGCTGGAAATCGCAGCGTCGATCTTCTCGGCAGTCTCGCGGGCCGCTGCGGCGCTGCGCTGCGCGAGGGAGCGCACTTCGTCCGCGACTACCGCGAAGCCCGCGCCGGCCTCGCCGGCCCGGGCGGCTTCGACGGCGGCGTTGAGTGCCAG
>JBDLPS010000251.1:0-15259 GCA_039800965.1 Pseudomonadota bacterium
CGCGCAGAAGGCGCGGCCGCTGATCGAGGCCGAGCGTTCTCGGCCGCGCATCGCGGGCGTCTGGCAGGCCATGGACCCGCCGCAGGCGCTGCGCACCGAGGACGGCAAGCTGCCGCCGCTCAACGTCGCCGGTCGCAAACTGCAGCGCACGCGGGCTGCCGACCCGATGGACCAGTGCCTGCCGCCGGGCACGCCGCGCATCCTGTCGATGGCGGCTCCCTTCCTCGTGACGCAGGCGCCGGCGAAGGTGATGGTGTTCCACCAGGCGAGGCATCTGGTGCGCCACATCTGGCTGGATGGCCCGCTCAAGCTGGACGATCCGGATCCGACTTGGGAGGGCATCTCGTCCGGTGGCTGGCAGGGCGACACGCTGGTCATCGAGACGGCGTCGTTCAACGGCAGGCAGTGGCTGGATGCGGCCGGCCTGCCGCAGTCACCGGACATGAAGGTCACCGAGCGCTGGCACCTGCTGGACGCGAACACGCTCGATGTGCGCGTGACGATCGACGACCCGACGTACTACGCGAAACCCTGGACGACGAAGGCGCGCTTCCGACGCCTGCCCGACAGCACGGAAATGCCGGAGGAAGAGTGCTCGGAGAAGCTGCTGGAGTTTCCGCTGAAATCCTACGCGCCGGAATGAGCCGGGCCGCGGCTACAGCCAGCCGCGGCGCTTGAACCAGAGCCAGGGCAGCACGGCCGACAGCACCATCAGGCCGATGGCACCGAAGAAGCCCCATTCGCTGTCGAGCAGCGGGATGTGCTGGAAGTTCATGCCGTAGATGCCGGCGATGACCGAGGGCGGCAGCAGGAAGACCGTCACGACCGAGAAGATCTTCAGGATGTTGTTCTGCTCGATGTTGATCATGCCGAGCGTGGCATCGAGCAGGAAGTTCAGGTTCGTGCCGAGGAAGCTCGCGTGGTCGCTCATCGCGACGACGTCCTTGGACAGCGTGCGCAGGCGGGTGCGCACGTCCTGCGGCAGCGGCAGCGTGGATTGCTGCACGAAGGCCAGCAGGCGCGACAGGCTGACGAGGCTCTCGCGTGCCTTGGCGATCAGTTCGCCGCCCTGGCCGACGCGCTCCAGCACCTTGCCGAAATCGCGCTGCTTGGCGCGCAGTTGCGGGCGTCGCGTGCCGAATACATCGGCGGAGGCGGCGTCCATGTCGCTGCCGACGCGCTCGATCACGTCGGCAATGCGGTTCACGATCGCTTCGATGAGCCCGGCGAGGATCGCCGGCGCGCTGTTGCAGGCCGCCGGGTGTGTCTCGGCGTAGGCGATGAAGCGGCGGAAGGGCAGTGGATCGATGTAGCGGTTCGTGACGATGCGCTCGCCCTGCAGGATGAACGTGACCTGCGCGTTCTCGGGCAGTTCGCTGTCGAGCTTGGTGACGACCGTCGCGGTGAGGTAGAGCGCGCCGCCTTCCTCATAAAGCCGGTTGGAGGATTCGATCTCGCGCATTTCCTCGCGCGTCGGCACGTCGACCCCCAGCCTCGCCTCGACCAGTCGTTCCTCGTCGACCGTCGGTTCGAGCAGGTCGAGCCAGAGGGCCTCTTCGGGGATGGGTTCGGCGCTGGCGCGCTCGATGCGCTTCAGTCCGTGGGGGGCGAGCGTGTGGACAGAGAGCATGCTGGCGCCCCCGCGTGCGCCGTCAGCGCTTCTTTTCCGTCGCGGAAAGGTCGTTGACCAGTTGCAGCAGCGCGTCGGCGCTGCCGGCCATGGCCACGTCGGTCTGGTACTTGCCGTTCACGACGAGGCGCGGCACCGAGTCGACGTTGTAGCGTCGCACGAGCTCATCGGCTTTCTGCAGCGCGGCCTGTACGGCGGGCCCGTTGTACTCGCGGCGGTAGTCGGCTTCGCTGATGCCCTGCGCCTTTGCGAACTGCAGCTGCAGCTGCAGCGTGCGGCCTTCGTCGGCATCCACAAGGGGATTGCTGCCCTTCTGCACGGCGTCGAAGACGGCGGCATGCAGCGCGTCGGCCTTGCCGAGCGCTTCGAGCGTGTAATACAGCCTCGCGTGGGCGCGGTGCGGGCCCTGGCCCCAGATCACCGGCACGCGCACGAACTTGATGTACGGGGCCTTGGTGGGCAGCCAGCGTGCGATCGACGGGTCGAGTGCGTAGCAGTGGCCGCAGCCGTACCAGAACACCTCGAGCACTTCGACCTGGCCGGCCGGCGCAGCCGTCGGCTGCGCGGGCATCACCGGCTGGTAGTTCACGCCGGCCTTCCAGCGACCGCCCGGCAGCTGGGCCGACTCCGGCAGGGCCACCATGCGTTCGAGGGAGACATCACCGCGGTCGGCGCCGGGCTCGAGCGCGGACACCGACTCCTGCGTGCGGGTGGCGGCCTTCTGGATGGCGGGCGTTGCCGCCGTGCCGACGGGCTCGCCGTTCTTGCTGCAGGCGGAGAGGGCGAGGGCCGGGACGAGGACCGCGGCCAGCAACCAGCGCGAGGTCATGTCGTCCCGTCCCGGCAGCGCTTAGCGCATGCCCTGGATGTAGGAGGACAGGTTGCGACGCTCGTCGGCCGTGAGGCGGGCGGCGATCGTCTGCATCATCTGCGCATTCGCGCCGGCCAGCGACTTGCCCTTCGCGTCCTTGGCGTAGCGCGCGTCGTTGGCGTAGTCGTTGAGCTGCTTCAGCGAGTACACCGCATGCTGCGCGCGCAGCGACGGGTAGGCCGCCGCCGGATTGCCCTTGCCGGCCGGGCCATGGCAGGACAGGCAGGCAGGGATGGCGCGCGCGGGGTCGCCGTTGCGGTAGAGCTTCTCGCCGGCGGCCCAGTTGGCGGCCTCTGCCTCGCGGCCCACCGGGGTCTGCCTCGCGAAGTAGACGCCGATGTCCGCCATGTCCTGCGCGCTGAGGCCCTGGACGATCGGCATCATCTGCGCGACGGGACGCTTGCCGTCCTTCACGGCGGCGACCTGTTCGGCGATGTAGACGGAGCCCTGGCCGGCCAGCGCGGGCCACTCGGGGTTGATGGAGCCGTTGCCGTTCGGGCCGTGGCAGGCCATGCAGGTCGCGGCCTTGGTCGCACCGGCCTCGGCGTTGCCCTTGACCGGCGCGGCGTTCGCCGCGGCGAAGGCCGGCGCCGCGAAGACGGCGAGGGCAGACAGGGAAACGGCAATCGTGGCGGCGCGCAGCGCGGACGGCATCTGGATGGTCATCGGTCCCAAGCTCCGGATCGGGCTGAAAATCGCCGGGATTGTACACTACGGACCCGATAACGGACCGGTGGTCGCGCGTGAGCCTGTTCCCCAACGTCAACTTCCTGCTCAGCGTCGCCTCGCCGAGCCAGTTCCCACCGGACCACGGCGTCGAGATCGCCATGGCCGGCCGCTCGAATGCGGGCAAATCCAGCGCCATCAACGCGATCCTCGGTCGGGGCAACCTCGCCCGGACCAGCAAGACGCCCGGCCGGACCCAGCTCCTGAACTATTTCGAGTTGCTGCCTGGCCGGCGGATGGTCGACCTGCCGGGGTATGGCCACGCCAGCGTGCCGGGCGCTGTCCGGGTGAAATGGGGTCCGTTGATCGACGCCCTCCGCGACCGGCAGTGCTTTCGCGGCCTGATGCTGGTGGTGGATTGCCGCCGGGGTTTGCTCTGGGAGGATGAAGCCCTGCTGGAGTGGTCCGGGCTGCCGCCGGAGGGGCTGCACGTCCTGCTCAGCAAGGCGGACAAGCTCAGTCGCTCGCAGGGGCTGACGGTGTTGCGCGAGGTGCAGGCGCAGCTTGCCGGGCGCGCGAGCGTCCAGCTGATGTCTTCGCTGAAGCGGACGGGCCTCGACGAGGCGCGCGCCGTCCTGAAGCGCTGGTGCGCCGCGGACGCCGCGAGGGAATAAAGGGCCCCGGTGGCGGGAGAGCCACCGGGGCAGACGAACCCGGGACAGGTCTCGATGCTCCGGGCCAACCCGCTCAGGGAGGGAAGCGGGGAGTGTTCATCACACTCGATGAATTAGAGATACCCGCTCGTGGATGGTTCCGGGTCGGTGCGATTATTTTTCAGTTGCCGCGTCAGCCTTGAATGCCGCGGCGCATCAGTGGGCCGCATCCCAGGTCGGCCCGTGGCCGATCTCGACCGCCATCGGCACCTTGAGGGTGCCGGCGCTTTCCATCTGCTCGCGCACCAGTGCCTCGGTGGCGGCGATGGCGTCCTCGCGCACCTCGAGCACGAGTTCGTCGTGCACCTGCATGATCAGCCGCGCTGGCAGGCCCGATTCAACCAGTGCTTTTTCCACGCGGATCATCGCGAGCTTGATGATGTCGGCTGCCGTGCCCTGCATGGGCGCGTTGATGGCGCTGCGCTCGGCGTACTGCTGCAGCTGGCGGTTGCGAGAGCGGATGTCGGGCAGGTACAGCCGGCGGCCGCGCACCGTTTCCACGTAACCGCGTTCCTTCGCCTGCGCACGCGTGTCGTCCATGTAGCGTTTCACGCCGGGATAGCGCTGGAAGTACAGGTCGACGTAACGCTGCGCGTCGCCGCGTGCGATCCCGAGCTGGCGCGCGAGGCCGAAAGCGGACATGCCGTAGATCAGCCCGAAGTTGATCGCCTTCGCGGAACGGCGCTGGTCGGCGCTGACCTGGTCGATGGGCAGGCCGAAGACTTCGGCCGCGGTGGCCTGGTGGATGTCGCGGCCTTCGGCGAAGGCCCGCAGCAGGTCGGCATCGCCCGACAGGTGGGCCATGATCCGCAGCTCGATCTGCGAATAGTCCGCGGCCATCAGCACATGGCCCGGCGGTGCGATGAAGGCCTGCCGGATGCGACGGCCGTTGGCCGTGCGGATCGGGATGTTCTGCAGGTTCGGATCGGTGGACGACAGGCGTCCCGTTGCCGCCACGGCCTGGTGGTAGCTGGTGTGGATGCGGCCCGAACGCGGATCGATCTGTTCCGGCAGTTTGTCGGTGTAGGTGGATTTCAGCTTCGCGAGGCTGCGGTATTCCAGGATGAGCCGCGGCAGCTCGTGTTCCTCGCCGAGTTCCTCCAGCACGTCCTCCGCGGTCGAGGGCTGTCCCGTCGGCGTCTTGCGCAGCGGCGGGATCTGCAGGCGCTCGAACAGGATCTGCTGCAGCTGCTTGGGCGAATCGAGGTTGAACTCGCCACCGGCCGCGGCGTGTGCCTTCGCGGCCAGCTCCAGGATCTGGCGTGCGATCTCGCCGCTCTGCGCGCGCAGGCGTGCCGCATCGACAAGCACGCCCCGCGCTTCCATCGCGAGCAGCACGGGCACGAGCGGTTGCTCGATCTCTTCGTAGAGCGACTTCAGCGTGGGTTCGGCGGCGATGCGCGGCCACAGCGTGGCATGCAGGCGCAGCGTCACATCCGCATCCTCGGCGGAATAGGTCGCCGCGGTGTCCACGGGAACCTGGTCGAAGCCGATCTGCTTCGCGCCCTTGCCGGCCACGTCCTCGTACTTGATCGTCGTGATGCCGAGGTAACGCGCCGCGGCGGAGTCCATGTCGTGGCGCGTGGCCACGCTGTTCCACACATAGGACTCGAGCATCGAATCGTAGGCCATGCCTGCGAGACGGATGCCGTGGTTCGCGAGCACATGCGCGTCGTACTTCAGGTGGTGGCCCAGCTTGTGTTTCGCGGGATCCTCGAGCAGGGGCTTGAAGCGCGCGAGCGTTGCGTCGAGCGGCAACTGGTCCGGCGCACCCGGGTAGACATGGGCCAGCGGCAGATAGGCCGCCTTGCCCGGCTCGGCGCAGAACGACAGGCCGACGATGCGCGCCTCGCGGTAGTCGAGGCTCGTCGTTTCGGTGTCGAAGGCGATGAGCGGCGCGGCGGACAGCACGGCCAGCCAGTGGTCCAGCTGTTCGGCCGTCGTGATCGTGTCGTACTCGCGGCCGATGCCGCCCAGCACCGCATCCACGTCGTCGCTGGCCGGCGGTGCCGTATAGGCAGCCGGCGCGCCGCCCCGCGTGGCACGCGGCGCGGCCTCGGCAGTCGGTGCATCGGCGTCGCCGCCATCCAGCGCGCGCAGCCAGCTGCGGAATTCCATGCGGGCGTAGATCGTCCGCAAGGCATCGGTATCCTGCGGCCGGCGGCTGAAATCGAGCGATTCCGGCGGCAGTTCCACGTCGCAGTGGATCGTGGCGAGCTTGCGCGAGAGCGCGAGCGTGTCGAGCCCGGCCCGGAGGTTCTCGCCGACCTTGCCACCGATGTCCGCCGCGTGCTCGATGATCGCGTCCAGCGTGTGGTACTGCGCGAGCCACTTGGCCGCGGTCTTGGGGCCGACCTTGTCGATGCCCGGGATGTTGTCCGCGCTGTCGCCGATCAGCGCGAGGTAATCGACGATCTGCTCGGGCCAGACGTCGAACTTCGCCTTCACGCCGTCGCGGTCCAGCCGTGAGTTGGTCATCGTGTTGATGATCGTGACCTGGCCGTCGACCAGCTGGGCCATGTCCTTGTCGCCGGTCGAGATGACCACCTGCTCGCCGGCCTGCGCGGCGCGACGGGCGATGGTGCCGATCACGTCATCGGCCTCCACGCCGCCGATGCGCAGCAGCGGCAGGCCCAGGGCCTGCACGGCATCGAGCAGGGGCTGCACCTGCGCGCGCAGGTCATCCGGCATCGGTGGCCGGTGCGCCTTGTACTCGGCGAAGAGTTCGTCGCGGAAGGTCTTGCCCGGCGCGTCGAACACCACCACCACGCGGGCGTCGGCCTGCTCGCGGGCGAAACGCTGCAGCATGTTCAGCACGCCGTAGACGGCGCCCGTCGGCTCGCCGTGTGAGTTCGTCAGGGGCGGCAGCGCGTGGAAGGCCCGGTACAGGTAGGACGAGCCGTCGACCAGGATCAGCGGGGCGGAGGCGTTCAATGGATGTGCTTGCGCGGTTCGTTGCTGCGGTCCGGCGTCGCATCCTCACCGGGTGCGGTGCTGTGCTCCACCTTCTGTGGCATGTCGCCGTCCGGCAGCTTGAGCGCGCCCTTCTGGCCGCAGGCGGCGAGCAGCAGGGCGCCGGCCAGTGCGGCAAAGGAAAAGACGAGGTGACGCGGGATCATCGGCCGATCATAGCCGCACGTCCGTGGGCAGGGGACGCGACTTCTGCAGGGACCACAGGCCCCGCGCCACCCGCCATCCCAGCCACAGTCCCACGAGCGCATAGGCGAGCCACAACAGTGAAAGCCCGATGAAGAGCAGCGGACCCAGTACCAGCGTGGTGCCCGCCAGCCAGGCGAGCGACACGATGGCGCTGCGCCGCTGCCATGCGAAATGAGGTTCGAGGGGCGTGTCGCGTACGGCATCGTGCCGCACCCGGTTGATCGCGAAACCCGCCGCGCCCGGCAGCAGCACCACCAGTGCCGTTACGACGACACCGTCGCCCAGCAGCGCGAGCGTGATGGACAGTGCCTGCAGCAGGTAGACCGCCTGCGTCATCCGACGCAGGCGGAGGCCTTCGGGGCCTTCAGCCCTTGAGCTTGGCGCCGACACGGCGATAGGCCTCCCGGAAGGGGATGCCCTCGCTCTTCACGAGCGCATAGGCCTCGTCTGCCGCGCGGATCGAAGGATCCATGCGGATGCGGTCGGGATTGAACGCCACGGCCGGCAAGGCTGCGGCGACGATGTCGAGTGCCTGGTGGCAGAGGTCGATGCCGCGGAACAGCGGCGCCTTGAGCAGTTGCAGGTCGCGCTGGTAGCCCGACGGGAGCTTGGCGAAGATGCCCAGCGCCTCGACGAGGCAGCCGTGCGCCGACGCCGTACGGCCGCGGACCAGTTCGAAGACGTCCGGGTTGCGCTTCTGCGGCATGATCGACGAACCGGTCGTGAAGGCATCCGGCAGCTGCACGAACGCGAACTCCTGCGTGTAGAACAGCAGCAGGTCGCTCGACAGGCGCCCGAGGTCCTGCATCGTCAGCGCGATTTCGAACAGCAGCTGCGCTTCGGCCTTGCCGCGCGAGATCTGCACGCTGGTGACCGGCTCCTGCACTTCCGCGAAGTCGAGCTTCGCGCGCGTGAGTTCGCGGTCCAGGCCGAGGCTGGGTGCGCCGTAACCGGCCGCCGACCCCAGCGGGCTGCGGTCGATCCGGCGCAGCGTCGCGCGCAGGCCGGCCGCATCGTCGCGGATCTCGTTCGCGAAACCGCCGGCCCACAGCGCCACCGAGCTCGGCATCGCCTGCTGCATGTGGGTGTAGCCGGGCAGGATGATGTCCTTCTGGCGGTCACCCAGCGCATCCAGCTCGGCAGCGACCTTTTCAGCGCCGTCGGCGAGCTGCAGGGCCGCGTCCTTCAGGTACAGGCGCAAGGCGGTCAGCACCTGGTCGTTGCGCGAGCGCCCGAGGTGCACGCGGCCACCGGCCTCGCCGATGCGCGCCGTCAGGCGCTTCTCGAGCGCGGTCTGGCCGTCCTCGTCGTCCAGCGTGATCTTCCACTGGCCGGCGGCGTGTTCCAGCGCGACGTGCTCGAGGCCCGCCCGGATTGCCTCGAGGTCCGAGGCTTCGAGCAGGCCGCGCGAATGCAGCATCTCGGCGTGCGCGATCGAGGCGCGCACGTCGTAACGCACCAGCCTTTCATCGAGGGCGTAGTCCTCGCCGGCCGTGAACTGCAGCACCCGTTCGTCGAGCGGCGCGCCCTTGTCCCAGAGGCGTGACATGGGATGGCCTTATGCCTTGCCGGCCTGCGCTTCCGCAGGCGTCAGGCCCTTCACGTCGGCCACGATCATCGTGCCCGTGCCTTCATTGGTGAAGACCTCGGCCAGGATGCTGTCCGGCGCGTCATACGAGATCACATGCACGCGGCGCACGCCGCCCTTGATCGCGTTCTCGATCGCCTTGGCCTTGGGCAGCATGCCGTCCTTGATCGCGCCCGACTTGCGCAGGTCGTCCAGGCCCTTGAGATCCGTGTAGGAGATGACCGAGCGGGGGTCCTCCACGTTCTCGAGGATGCCCGGCGCGCCGGTGCACAGGATCAGCTTCTCGGCGTCGAGCGCCGCGCCGATGGCCGCGGCGACGGTGTCCGCGTTGATGTTGAGCAGCGTGCCCGATTCGTCCGCCGACAGCGGGCTCACGACCGGCATGAGGCCGTTGTCCAGCAGCTTCTGCAGCACCGAGCCATCGACCACGTCGATGTCGCCCACGTAGCCGTAGTCCACCGTTTCTCCCTCGACGCTGACCGGCGCGCGCTTGTGCGCCTTGATGAGGCCGGCATCCACCCCCGAGACGCCGACGGCCTCGATGTCGAGTTCGCGGCACATCGCGAGGAGCTTCGTGTTGATGAGGCCGTTGAGCACCATCGACGTGGCGTCGATGGATTTCTGGTCCGTGACGCGGCGACCCTGCACCATGCGCGTCGGCACGCCCATCGCCTCGGTGACCTGCGTCAGCTGCGGGCCTCCGCCGTGCACCATCACGACGCGGACGCCGAGGTAATGCAGGATCGCGATCTGTTCGATCAGCGCGCGCGTGGCCACCGGATCGCCGAACACGGCGCCGCCGGCCTTCACGACGAAGGTCTTGCCCTTGTAGAGGCGGATGTACGGCGAGGCGCTGCGCAGCGCGCGGATGGTGGCGTTCTTGTCGGTGCTGTGGACGATCATGGCGTTGCCTTCGATGTCTTGATGGGCAGGAAAAGGGGGCGTTGCGGTCAGGCCAGCAACAGGCGGTGCAGCACGGCCATCTGGGCTGGCATGCGGTTGTAGGCCTCGCGCAGGACGACGCTGCGGGGGCCGTCCAGCACGTGGTCGGCGATCGCCACGTTGCGTCGTACCGGCAGGCAATGCATCACCCTGCAGTCGGCGGCGGCCTTGGCGAACCAGCTCTCCTCGACCATCCAGTGGCCGAGCTTGGCGCGCAGCTGCGCGTCAGCGGCGGCATCGCCGTAGTGGCGCGTCGAGCCCCACTCCTTGGCGTAGAGCACGGTCGCGCCTTCCATGGCGTCGTCGCGGTCTTCGGTCTCGCGCACCGAGCCACCCGAGGCGGCTGCCGCGAGGCGCGCCTTCTGCATGATGGCCTCCGGCAGGGCGTAGCCGTCCGGGCGGTGCACGACGACTTCCATGCCGCGCATGGCGGCCATGTGCAGCGTCGCCGCCGGCACGGCCAGCGGCAGCGCGCGCGGATGCTTGACCCAGGACAGCACGAACTTGCCGTGGCGCGGTACGTGCAACTCGTCCATCGTCTTCCAGTCGGCCAGCGCCTGGCAGGGATGGTTCACGGCCGACTCGAGGTTGATGAGCGGCTTGTCGACGAGGCGTGCGAACTCGGCGAACTGCGTCTCCGCGAGATCCGCCTCCAGGTTCTTGCCGTCCGCGAAGGCGCGGATGCCCAGCGCGTCGCAGTAGGACGCCAGAACCGGGATGCCCTCGCGCACGTGCTCCGCGCGGTCAGCATCCATCACGGCACCGAGGCGCGTTTCGAGCTGCCAGGTGCCCTGGCCCGGCGTGATCACGAAGCTGCTGCCACCGAGCCGGGCCATGCCGGCCTGGAAGGAGGAGAGCGTGCGCAGGGACGGGTTGAAGAACACGAGCCCGAGGATCTTGCCCGCGAGCGCCTGCGGCTCCGGATGGTGCTCGAGCCGCGTGGCGAGCTCGATGAGGTCGAGTACCGCGTCGCGGTCCAGTTCGGCCAGGTCGAGGAAACGTTTCAAGATGGCATGCCTCTTCTTCAGAGCTTCAGCCGCGCCAGTGCCGCGGCGAGGAAGTCGACGTCGGCTTCCTGGAGGGTGAACGGCGGCAGCAGGCGCAGCACGTTCGGGTCGCCACTGGTGCCGGTGAGGATGTCCTCCTGCTCCAGCAGCGCCTTCTGCACGAATTTGGCCGGCACCTTGGTGATGAGGCCGGTCAGGAAGCCCGCGCCCTGGTGGCCGGTAACGGGCCCCACGATGCAGGTCTTGCGGATGTAGTCGGAGACCCGGCGCACGTTGCCCATCAGGTCTTCGTTTTCGATCGCGTCGATGACGGCCTCGATCGCCGCGCAGGCCATGGGCCCGGCGCCGAAGGTGGTGCCCAGCGCATCGAGCTTCACGGCCTTGGCGACCTTGCCCGACATCAGCAGCGCCGAGCAGGGGAAGCCGTTGCCCAGGGCCTTGGCCGTCGTGATCATGTCCGGCATCACGCCATACAGGTTCGCGGCGAACGGCTGGCCGGTGCGACCGACGCCGCACTGCACCTCGTCGAAGATCAGCACGGTGCCGGTCTCGTCGCAGCGCCTGCGCAGGGCGGCGAGATATTCACCGCCGAGGTCGAAGGCGCCGCCCACGCCCTGCACGGGTTCGACGAGCACGGCAGCGGTCTTGTCGGTGATCTTCGCGAGCGCGGCCAGGTCACGGCGCGGAATGAAGGTCACGTCGAAGGGCGTGCGCGGGAAGCCGTACCACTTTTCCTTCGCGCCCCAGGTCAGCGCCGCCGCCGCAGCCGTGCGGCCGTGGAAGCTCATCTCCAGCGCGACGACCTCGGTGCGCCCGGGGTTCATCGTGAACGCCATCTTCAGGGCATTCTCGTTCGCCTCGGCACCACTGTTCACGAAGAACACGCTTTCGAAGGGCAGTTGCGAGAACCGCACCAGCCGCTGCGCGGCGCGCAGGCGCACGTCCATCGGCACGGCATTGCTCTGGAAGTTCACGTCGCGGGCCTGTTCGGTCACCGCCTTGGTCCAGCCCGGATGGCCATAGCCCAGCGCGGCGACCGCGTGGCCGCCGTAGAGGTCGAGCACGCGACGGCCTTCCGGCGTGTACAGCCAGACGCCCTCGCCGCGCGCCACATGCAGCGGGTACTGCGCGAAGACGGGCGCGAGGTAATCGTGGATCGCGGGTTCAGTGGCCATGTCGCAAGAGTCCTTGGTGTATCAGGTCCAGCCGGCTGCCGGCGCGGTGAGTCCCGCGGTGTCCGGCAGGCCCTGGAGCCGGTTCATCCACTGCACGGCGCCGCCTGCGGCGCCCTTGCAGAGGTTGTCGATCACGCTCATCACGGCGACGCTCTTGCCGTTCGTGGCGACGGACAGGCGCGCGTAGTTGCTGCCGGCGACGTCCTTGATGCGTGGCGCGGCGGCGCCGACCTGCACGAAGGGCGATCCCGCATAGAAATCCTGGAAGGCCTTCACGAGCGCTGCGGCTTCACGCGGCGACTTGAGGGTCGCCTGCACCGTGGCGTGGATGCCGCGCGCGAAGGGGCCCGAGTGCGGCACGAAATTGAAATCCGCGGCCACGCCGCTGGCGGCCAGCGCACAGGCCGTGACTTCAGGCGTATGCCGGTGGGCCAGCGCGTTGTACGCGTACATGTCGCTGTGGCGCTGCGGGTGGTGCGTGCCATCCGTCGGCTTGCGGCCCGAGCCGGTGCTGCCCGTGACGCCCGTGACGAAGAGCTGCGGCGTGACGAGGTCGAGCTTCAGCAGGGGCACCGAGGCCAGCAGGATCGCCGTCGCGAAGCAGCCCGGGTGTGCGACGTGCGGCGTCGTCGCCTGCGCGACATGCTCGGGCACGGCGCAGCTGAACTGCGGCAGGCGTGCCGGCGCGCCGTGCGCGTGTTTGTAGACCGCGGCGTAGGCCTCGTCCGTCGGATAGCGGAAGTCCGCCGAGATGTCGACGACGCTGGGCTTCGTTCCCGCCGCTTCGGCCACCGTCAGCAGGCGGTCGATGAGGGAGGCCGACGCGCCGTGCGGTGCCGCCGAGAAGATCGCGCTGCGCGGCAGTTGCGCGACCAGCGCCTCGATCTCCGCCTGCGAGCTGAACTTCGTCGTCGGATACACCGGCGCGAGGTGCCCGAAGGACTTCGCGACCGGCTCGCCCGGCTGGCTGTCCGACAGGATGCCGGCCAGCTCGAGGTTCGGGTGGCCTGCGATCAGGCGCAGCAGTTCACCCGCCACATAGCCGGTACCGCCCAGGACGATCGCGGGAATGCGCGCCGTCGACATCAGGCCTGCTCCGCCACCGGCTTTGCCGGCAGTTTCAGGCTGTCGATCACGAGGTCGCCGAGCTTCGCGCCATTGCTGATCGCGTTGCAGGCGCGCACGTTCATCTGTTCCTCGATAATCTGCACGCCGACGTCGTTGTCGGTTGCCGGGCCCGTGACCACCGACGGCTCGATGCCGAAGCGGTCGCGCAGCAGCTTCACGCCGCCCCAGGCAGCGACCGGGTCGTTCGCCGAGAGCACGACGCTGGTGAGCGCCTTGCTGATGTCCTCGCACTTGAGGATCGCGTCGACGCCGTAGGTGCCGATGAGGCCGTCGCCGAGTTCGAACACGATCACGTCCGGCTTCTTCGCCGACAGTTCCGTGAGCATGGAGCGCGTCAGTGCAGGGCCCGTCTTCGCGGTCGTGGTGACGACGCCCAGATCCGTGAAGATCATGCCGTTGCGCGCGCCGGAGTCTTCCATGGCGAGGATGTCACGGCGCAGCGAGACGCCCGTCGCCTTGAACACGTCGACGACAAGGCCGCGATGGCGCATGCGGCTGACGATGGCGCAGGCCGCGGCCGTCTTGCCGGCTTCCATGCAGGTGCCGGCCAGCGCGACGACCGGCACGCCCTGCGTGTCCAGCTTCGCGTCGTAGTCCAGCTTCTTGCTGCCCACGCGGGCCGGCACGCCGATGCGCTCGCCGAGGAAGGGGAACTGCAGCACGACACCCAGCACGCGGCAGTCGAAGGGCTTGCCCTTGTCCGGGTTGGCCGAATCGCAGACGCCCAGCACGCCGCCGATGTTCAGCATCTGGATGATGTCGCCGGCCTTGATCGATTCCGGCACGTGCCCGGAGTAGCCGAACAGCGCCTTGCGGGTGCCCAGCGCGCCCACGACGATGTCGCCGCGTACCACCTTGGCCATGCGGCCGCTGGTCAGTTCCAGCGTGTTGTACGTGGACTTGTTGGTCAGCACTTCCACGACGAGCACCACGCCCTCTTCGGACGGGATGTTCTCGTCCTCGATGCGCAGGTCGTGCTTGAGGGCCAGTGCCTGCGTGATCGAGGCGATCTTGTCGACGACGACGCTCTTCATGGTCTTACTTGCCCTTCGCGGCGTTCTCGCCGGCCCGACGGTGGAAGACGCCCGTGAGGGCGACGATCTTTGAGAAGCCCAGCGCGTCCGTCGGCGACCATTCGCCGACCGCCTCGCCGTACACGCCCTTGGAAGCAGCCATCAGCGAGTAGGGCGATTCGACGCCCTCGACGAAGCAGGCGCCGGGGCGGAGCAGCACGTGCACGTCGCCCGTGACGCGTTCCTGCGACGACAGCATCAGCGCCTCGATGTCGCGGCACACCGGGTCGAGCAGCTGGCCTTCATGCACCAGGTCGCCGTAGGGGGCGGATACCTGGTCCTTGATGCGCTGCTGGCGCGGCGTCATCACGAGCTTCTCGAGTTCGCGGTGCGCGTTGATGAGGATCTCGGCAGCCGGCGCTTCGAAGGCCACGCGGCCCTTGGTGCCGATGATCGTGTCGCCCAGATGGATGCCGCGGCCGATGCCGAACTGCGCGCCGATCGTCTCCAGGCGCTCGATCACCTCGACGGGTGAGCGCGTCCTGCCGTCCAGCCCCACGGGCCGGCCCTGCTCGAAGTGGATGGTATGGTGCGCGGGCAGCGCCGGCTGGTCGAAGGCATCCTTCGACAGCACCCACGCGCTTTCCGGGATGCTGCCCTTGGAAGTCAGCGTTTCGGTGCCGCCGATCGTCACGCCCCAGAGGCCGCGGTTGATGGAATACGCCGCGCCATGCGGCGGGATCGGGAGGCCACGCGCCTGCAGGTAATCCAGCTCTTCCTGGCGCTTGAAGGCCTTGTCGCGCACCGGCGCGAACACTTCGAGGTCCGGCGCCAGCGTGCGCAGCGCGACTTCGAAGCGCACCTGGTCGTTGCCGGCCGCCGTGCAGCCGTGCGCGATCATGTTCGTGCCCAGTTCGCGCGCGACGCGCGCGATGGTCTGCGCCTGCATCACGCGCTCGGCGCCGACGCACAGCGGATAGAGGTTGCCGCGGCGTACGTTGCCCATCACGAGGAAGCGCAGCACCTGCTCGAAGTAGTCCGCGCGGGCGTCGATCTGGTGGTGGTCGATGGCGCCCAGCGCGATGGCGCGTTCCTTCAGGGTCTTCGCCGCCTCAGCGTCGATGCCGCCCGTGTCGACCGTCACGGTGATGACGGGGCGGCCGGTGTTTTCCGCCACCCAGGGCACGAGGAAGGACGTGTCGAGGCCGCCGGAATAGGCGAGGACGATGGGCTGCGTGGACGTGTTCGACATGGGGAGGGCTTCTCTCAGATTCGGAAATGGGTATGCAGGCGCTCGACGAGCCGCTGCTGGGCAGCGCCGTCCTGCGTGGCGATGAAGATGGTGTCGTCGCCGGAGATCGTGCCGA
>JBDLPS010000252.1:0-2740 GCA_039800965.1 Pseudomonadota bacterium
GCCAGGGTATCGAGAACTACTCCCGCTACCTCTCCGGCCGCGAACCGGGTGAGCCGCCCCCCTGCCTCTATGACTACCTGCCTGCGGATGCCCTGCTCGTCGTCGACGAGAGCCACCAGACGATTCCCCAGCTGGGCGCCATGTACAAGGGCGACCGCTCGCGCAAGGAGACCCTTGTGCAGTTCGGTTTCCGCCTGCCGTCTGCGCTCGACAACCGGCCGCTCAAATTCGAGGAGTGGGAATCCCTCGCGCCGCAGATGATCTTCGTGTCCGCCACGCCCGGGAAGTACGAGGCCGCGCATGCCGGGCAGGTGGTGGAGCAGGTGGTGCGCCCCACGGGTCTCGTCGATCCCGTGGTCGAGATCAGGCCTGTGGCCACCCAGGTCGACGACGTCCTGTCGGAGATCAATGCCTGCGTCGCACGTGGCGAACGGGCTTTGGTGACAACGCTGACCAAACGCATGGCGGAGGATCTCACCGAATACCTGTCCGACCATGGCATCAAGCTGCGGTACCTGCACTCGGACGTGGATACGGTCGAGCGCATGGAGATCATCCGCGACCTTCGATTGGGCAAGTTCGATGCGATCGTCGGCATCAACCTGCTGCGCGAGGGGCTGGACATGCCGGAGGTATCGCTGGTCGCGATCCTCGACGCGGACAAGGAGGGTTTCCTGCGCTCGGAGGGTGCCCTGATACAGACCATCGGCCGTGCGGCACGCAACCTCAACGGGCGGGCGATCCTCTACGCGGATTCCCGGACGGGATCGATAGAGCGCGCGCTGGCCGAGACGGCCCGCCGACGGGCAAGGCAGCTTGCGTTCAACGCCGAGCACGGGATCGTCCCCCGAGGCGTCGACAAGCCGGTCAAGGACATCCTGGAGGGGGCTCGGGAGGACGTGGAGCCGTCGCAGGGCAAGGGGCGCGGGCGCGCCCGGGGTGGGAGGGGCAAGACCGCGACCGAGCCGAGGCTGCCTGCGAACGCGTCGCCCGACCAGATCTCCCGCGAGATCAAGCGCCTGGAGGGCGAAATGTTCCGGCATGCCCGCAACCTGGAGTTCGAGCAGGCCGCCGCGCTGCGGGATGTCATCGATACCCTCCGCCAGCGGGAATTGGGTCTTGCGGTGTAGGGCCTGCCTACGTATCCTCTGCGCCCCCGGAGTGCACCGTAGTCGCGTAGCTCAGTGGTAGAGCACTTCCTTGACATGGAAGTGGTCGGTGGTTCGATCCCACTCGCGACTACCATCTCCCTCCTTCTCCGCAGGGACCCCCATGAAGATCCGTTTCGTGGCCGTGCTGCTGCTGGCCGGCTTGGCAGCGTCTCCGCTCGTCCGGGCCGGTGAGGGGCTCCTTGGTCTCGACCATCGCGTTTCCTACGATGCCAGTGGCATCTGGTCGCGCGACGTCCAGCTCGGGCTCATGTATTCGCTGTTGGCCACCGAAGTTGGCATCGCCGCCTGGGAGGGGGGCGATTCGCGTCTGGGAAAAACCGCCTGGCAGTCCATCGATTCCACGGTGGCCACCGGCCTTCTGGTCCAGGGCATGAAAGTCGGTTTTTCGCGCGCCAGGCCCCGGGACAGCGCCGATCCGAACCAGTGGTTCAAGGGGGGCGGCAATGCCAGCTTCCCCAGTGGCGAGGCGAGCCTGGCCGCAACCGTCGTGACGCCGTTCATCCTGGAATACGGGCGGGAGCATCCCTCGGTCTATTCGCTGGCACTGTTGCCGGCCTACGACGCGGTGGCGCGTGTAAAAACCTGGGGCCACTGGCAGTCGGACGTCCTGGCCGGTGTCGCGATCGGAGCGGCGATGGGCTGGTACATGCACGGTCGTGAGTCCCCCTTGGTGCTGTCCGTCCTGCCGGATGGCGTGCACGTGGGCTTGAGCAAGCGCTGGTAGCCAGCGCAGAATCCCGTTTTTTCCGACCTTGGTTATCCCATGCCCGTGATCACGCTGCCGGACGGCAGCCAGCGCAGCTTCGACCACCCGGTTACCGTCGATGCGGTTGCCGCCAGCATCGGCGCAGGCCTGCGAAAGGCCGCGCTCGCCGGTCGCGTGGACGGCAAGCTGGTGGATACCAGCTTTGTCATCGACGGCGATGCCCGGCTTGCCATCGTCACCGACAAGGATGCCGATGGCCTGGACGTGATCCGTCATTCCACGGCCCACTTGCTCGCCATGGCGGTCAAGCAGCTGTATCCCGAAGCCCAGGTCACGATCGGCCCGGTCATAGACGACGGCTTCTATTACGACTTTTCCTACTCGCGCCCGTTCACGCCGGAAGACCTCGAGGCGATCGAGAAGCGCATGGCGGAGCTCGCCAAGGCCGACCATCCCGTCCAGCGTCGCGAGTTGCCGCGTGACGAGGCCGTGCAGCATTTCCTTGGCCTCGGCGAGAAGTACAAGGCCGAGATCATCGCTTCGATTCCCGCGGACCAGCCGATCGGCCTGTATGGGCAGGGTGGCTGGGAAGACCTGTGCCGTGGCCCGCACGTGCCGTCCACCGGCAAGCTGAAGGTCTTCAAGCTGATGAAGGTCGCCGGTGCCTATTGGCGCGGCGATTCGCGCAACGAGATGCTCCAGCGCATATACGGCACCGCCTGGGCGAAGGAGCAGGATCTCAAGGATTACCTCACGCGCCTCGAGGAAGCGGAGAAGCGCGACCACCGGAAGATCGGTCGCGAGCTCGACCTCTTCCACATGCAGGAAGAAGCCCCCGGCGCCGTGTTCTGGCACCCCAAGG
>JBDLPS010000253.1:0-11911 GCA_039800965.1 Pseudomonadota bacterium
CTCTGGGCGATCCACGCCCGGTAAGGCAGGGCATCCGTTCCGTGGCGCGCTCTCCGCGTCCAGAGGACAGCGCCCGCGTGGAGGTCGTGCGAGCCAAGCTGCACGGCCTCCATGTCACGGGTGCGGACCTCGACTATCACGGCTCCATCACGCTGGACCCCGACCACTGCGACGCAGTGGGGCTGCTTCCCATGGAGTTCGTGGAGGTCTGGAACAAGCATTCCGGCGCCCGCCTGCAGACCTACGTTATCCATGGCGAAAGGGGGTCGCGTTGCTGCGTGCTCAATGGCGCGGCGGCACGTACCTGCCAGCCTGGTGATGCCGTCATCATCGTCGCGAAGGCGTCGATGCCGATGGACCAGGCGTTGCTGCCTCGCCCCCGTGTCGCCATCTTCGATCGCGACAACCGGATCACCGAGCTGCTGGAATACCGCGCCGGGCGCGACGATGGCGGCCGCCCTACCTTCCGTGCCGTAAAACTGCGTGCATTGCGCGCCAAGAGGAAACGATGAGCATCCAGAGCGGTGATCGGCTGCCGACCGGAAAATTCAAGATTGCTACGGCGGAGGGTTTGAAGGACCTGTCCACGTCGGAGCTCTTCGATGGCAAGACCGTGGTGTTCTTCGCGGTGCCGGGCGCCTTTACGCCGACCTGCGATGCCAAGCATCTGCCGGGTTACATAGAGCGCATCGACGAATTCCGCGCGAAGGGTGTCGATACCGTGGCCTGCGTGGCGGTCAACGATGTATTCGTGATGAAGGCTTGGGGCAAGGCGTCGGGAGCCGATGGCAAGGTACTGATGCTCGCCGACGGCAATGGAGACTACGCGCGCGCATTGGGCCTGGAGCTCGATGCCACCGGCTTCGGCATGGGCAAGCGTTCGCAGCGTTTCGCGCTCGTGGTGAGGGACGGCCTGGCGACCCAGGTGAACGTGGAAGCGGGCGGCGAATTCAAGGTTTCCGCCGCCGAATACGTGCTCGCGCAGCTGTAAACCCCGCTTCGCCCATGCCGCCGTCCGTTCAGGGACGGCGGTTTGTACCGGCTTAGCCTCCCGCGAGGCGAGCCTTCAATTCCGGCAATGCCGTGAACAGGTCGGCGACCAGGCCCAGGTCGGCGGACTCGAAGATGGGCGCGTCGGCGTCCTTGTTGATCGCAACGATCGTCTTCGCATCCTTGATGCCGGTCATGTGCTGGATCGCGCCCGAGATGCCCGCGGCGATGTACAGGTCCGGCGCGATGATCTTGCCGGTCTGCCCCACCTGCAGCTCGTTCGGCGCGTAGCCGGAATCGACCGCGGCGCGGGATGCGCCCACCGCTGCGCCGATCGCATCCGCCATCTGGTAGATGAGCTTGAAGTTGTCTTCGCTGCCGAGCGCGCGGCCACCGGAGACGACGCGGCGCGCCGTCTGCAGGTCCGGACGGTCGGAACCGGCCGAGGCGAGCCCGACGTAACGCGCGTAGGTCGGCGACGCCACATCAAGCGCCACGGACTCGACGATGGCATTGCCACCGCTGGCTGCCGTATCGAAAGACGCCGTGCGAACGGTGCCAACGACCAGGGGTTCATCCGTCACGTCGATGGTGATGATCACGTTGCCGGCATAGATCGGACGGCGGAAGACCTTGGGCGCTTCCACGGCCATGATGTCGCTGACCTGCGGCACGTCCAGCAGTGCTGCGACCCGGGGCATGAGGTCCTTGCCGAAAGTCGTCGATGGCGCGAAGACGTGGGTGAACGGTTCCCTGCGGGCAAGCGCCGCGATCTGGGGGGCGAGCACCGTGGCCAGCGGCCGTGCGTTGGCGGGTGCATCGACGGACCAGACGCGCGACACACCGGCGATCTGCGCGGCGGCCTGCGCGATGGTGCCCACGTCCTGGCCCAGTACCGCGATGGTGACAACGGCACCGGCGATATCCGAGGCGCAGCGCACGCATTTTGCGGTGGAGGGATTGAGTTGCCGGCCATCGTGTTCGGCGACGATCAGGATCTGGCTCATCAGACGAGTCCCCGCTGCTTGAGCTGTTCGACGAGTTCCGCAACGTCCTTCACGACGATGCCCTTCTGCCTCAGTGGCGGTGCCTCGAAGCGCAGCGCCTTCACACGCGGCTTTGGCGTCACCCCGAGGTCCGCCGGAGAAAGCGTATCCAGCGGCTTCTTCTTTGCCTTCATGATGTCAGGCAGTTTCACGTATCGCGGCTCGTTGAGTCGCAGGTCCACGGTGATCACCGCGGGAAGGTCCACTTCGAGCGTCTCGAGGCCGGCGTCCACCTCGCGTGTCACGCGCGCGACGTCACCGGCCAGTTCAACCTTGGAAGCGAACGTCGCCTGCGGACGATCCCAGAGTGCTGCCAGCATCTGGCCTGTCTGGTTCGCATCGTCGTCGATGGCCTGCTTGCCGAGCAGCACCATGAAAGGCTCCTCCCGGCCCGCGAGGGCGAGAAACACCCGGGCTGCGTCCAGCGGCTGGATGTGGGCGTCGGTCTGCACGAGCACCGCGCGGTCGGCGCCCATGGCCAGTGCAGTGCGCAGTTGCGCCTGGGCATCGGCCGGGCCGATGCTGGCGACAATCACTTCATCTGCCTCGCCGCGCTCCTTGATGCGCAGCGCTTCTTCGAGGGCGATCTCGTCGAAGGGGTTGATGCTCATCTTCGCGCCTTCGGTCGCGACGCCGGCACCGTCCGGACGCGGCCGGACGCGGACGTTGTAGTCGACCACGCGTTTGATACCAACGAGGATGCGTTTCATCGCGTCAAGTCACTCCAAACCCCTGAATACAGAACTGTTTCGGCGCGCGGAGTATACGCAAACCGGGCCCAGCCGCTAGACTGCGGGGGTTATGAAGAACGAATCCCGCATCCGCCCCAGCGACACCACCAAGAACGTCCGTTACGAGATTCGCGGCTCACTGGCCCGCCGCGCCCTCGAGCTGGAGCGACTCGGCTACGAGATCGTCTCCCTGAACATCGGCAATCCTGGTGCCTTCGGCTTCCGTACGCCGGAGATCCTTCGGCTCGCGATGATCGAGAATCTGCCGCAGGCCGAGGGCTATACGCACCAGAAGGGCATTTTTGCCGCGCGCGAAGCTGTTGTGTTGCAGCAACAGGAGCGGGGCGTCAAGGGCGTGTCGGTCGATGAGGTCTTCATCGGCAACGGCGTCAGTGAACTGATCGACCTGACTTTGCGGGCGCTGCTCAACGAGGGGGACGAGGTACTGGTACCGGCGCCGGACTATCCCCTCTGGACTGCGGCGGTGACGCTGAACGGCGGCAGGGCGGTGCACTATCCCTGCCGGCCGGAGAACAATTTCTGCCCGGATCCCGAAGAGGTCGAACGGCTGATCACGCCGCGCACCCGCGCCATCGTCGTCATCAATCCGAACAACCCCACCGGCGCGGTCTATCCCCGCCCGGTGCTCGAGCAGCTCGCCCGCATTGCGGAGAAGCACCAGCTGGTCGTGTTCAGCGACGAGATCTACGACGGCATCACTTATGACGGCGTCGAGAGCGTGCCCATGGCCACGCTGGTCAATGACACGCTCTGTGCAACCATGTCGGGTCTCTCGAAGATCTATCGCGCCTGTGGATATCGCGTCGGCTGGGTCAGCTTCTCTGGTGCCACGCACCGCGCCGGGGAATATCTTGCTGCGCTGGAGTTGCTGTCGTCGCTGCGCCTGTGCAGCAACGTGCCGGCCCAGTACGCGGTCCAGAGCGCGCTCGGCGGATACCAGAGCATCCTCGACCTGACCCAGCCGGGTGGACGCTTGCATGAATCGCGGCAGGCGATCATCGACGGTGTCGCGGCGAGCAAGTACCTCAAGCTCGCGCGGCCGGATGGCGCGTTGTATGCCTTCGTCGAGGTCCGGCAGGATGTCATCCCGAACTTCGTCGACAGCCAGTTCGCGCTGGAACTGCTGGAGCAACGCCACGTGCTGATCACGCCGGGCGTCAGTTTCAATGTCCCGTACCGCAACCATTTCCGCATCACCAATCTGCCGGATTCGGCAACGCTGAAGCAGGTGTTCCGCAAGATCGAGGCGCAACTCGACGATTACTCGGCCAAGGCCAATGGTGCCGACGGCCAGGTGGTCGACGCGTCCAAACGATTCGGTAAATAGGGCGTATCAGGAGCCCTGGCTGCCCGCCACCGAAAGGCGGCGCAGGCCGGACGTGTCCGGTGGCCCCAGCAGGCCCAGTTCGGCGACGAGTGCCGCATCGGTGCCCTTCGTCGGTCGCACGGCGGCGTCGAGTTGCCAGTCTCCGCGTTCATCCAGGGTCGCGGTGCCACTGGCCTGCAACGTTCCGGTGAGTACCGAAAATTGCCCCGAAGACGGTGCGCCTGCCGGTGCCGGGGGAAGGTTCAGCCTGAAGCTTCCCCACCGCACCGCCTGCGGCGACTGAAGGTCCAGCAACCGGATATCACCGTCGATGGCTCTGAGCCGTCCCGATTCGGTCCTCAAGTGCAGCGCGTCGACATGCAGTGTTCCTCGCCAGCCGCGGACGTAGCGCGGCGGCAGGCGCGACAGGCTTAGTGTTCCCTGGCCGCCGAACACGTCAATGCCACCTTTGAAGACCCGCACTTCCGCTGCGACGCTGTCCGTCCCCTGCGAGGCGCGGATGTCGAGCGCAATCCTGCCGCGGGCCAACTGCCACGGGTGCAGGTCCCACTGGATGCTGCCAAGCGCAAGCGGGGCGGAGGTGCCGAGCACGAGCGATGCGTCCCCGCAGCGTCCTGCCCAGGCGGACCCTTCCGGATGTCGGCAATGCAGCACATTGGGGACCAGCGGCAGTAGCCAGGAAACCGGGAGCTTGACGAGCAGCATGCTGCTGAAGGACAGCAGGAAGAGGGCAGCGAGCCTGCTACGTCGGGTTGCCAAGGGAGAAGTCAGGGGCCGCGTACCGTAAGCGTGGCCTTCACGGTGCCGGCCCCGTCGAGCGCTTCGATGGCTGCGGCCTCGACACGGAGCGCGTGCCGGTCCGCAAGGTTCCTCGAGAGGACGAGCAGGTTGTTGAACGACGCGTGGTCAAGTTGAAGCTTCGCGGCATTGCTGCCGATGGGTGTTGTACCGTTCGTCGCATCCGGCAGGCCCGACTCTGCCAGGGCCTGGCCAACCGCAGCCACGACGGACAGGCCCTGCTGCGCATCCAGCGACCCATTCCCTCCAGCCAGCAGGGGAACCGCAGCATTCATCCACGCAAGATCGCGCTGCTTCGATGCGACGCGTTGCTCCAGCGAAGAGATGGCCCGGTGCAGCGGCAGGAGTGCCGCCAGCAGGAACAGTGCCGGTGCCAGCACGCAGGCCCAGCGCAAGACCCGCTGTTCGCGTTGATCGCGACCCGTGTACCAGTCGAGCAGCCGGCTGGCGTTCATTGGCTGGCACTCCGCAGTTGCAACCGTCCGTCTGCCTGCGCCTGCACGGCATACCCTGCGGCACGCAGCGATTGCGCGATGCGATCGAGGCCTGCCGCATCCGGCGTCGCGAGCCGGATGTCCAGGGATCCGGCGCTGAAGGTGGCGGACTGCAGGCGGGGAGTCCCATTGGCGCGCAAGGCTGCGGACGCACCGGACAGCAGAGGCAGGAAGCCGTCGGGCCCGGGGCTGGCGGCTATGCGCCGCGCCAACTGTTGCTCGAGCCGCGCACGGGGCGCGCCGCCGCTCACGACGCCGGGCAGGGCCTCGCTGAAGCGCTGCTGGATCGAGATGTCGAGCGCACGTTCGCGTGCGTGCAGGCGGTGCAGCGAGAGAACTGAAGCCGCCACATGCAGGGCCAGCAGGACCGCGGCAAGCGCCGCCGGAACACGCCAGGCTTTCCAGTGGCGGGATGCCGGATCCTGCGTGGCGTAGCTGCCCTGCAGGAGGTTGATGCCCCGTGCCGCGGCGACTCCGGCGGCGTAGAAGGGCAGTACCCCGTTGGCAAGCAGCTGGACGCGCAAGGTGTGGACGCGCGCGCGCCAGGCCTCGAAGGCGTCTTTCCAGCGGGGCCATTCCAGCGCATCGGCATGGACCGTCACGAGCAGTCCGTCCGTCGCCTGTGCGGCAAAGGCCAGCTCCAGGGCCTGTTCCGGGTCCTGCGCGGGGATGACCCGGGGCCGGGAGCCTTCCTGGCGGACGATCAGGTGGTCTTCATCCGCCAGCATGGACAGCTGGCCGGGCAGTTCTGGCACGAGATCGGCTTCGCTCCGTGCATCGACAGGCGCAAGGCCGGCTTCGCGCGCGGCCCCCAACATGCCCTCCAGCACTTCGCGCGACACCACATCCACGTCCGTGCCGAGGTGGTCATCGGTCCTGCCGATGGCGAAATGAAGGCGCTCGAGGTCTTCGGCGACCTGGTCTTCGAGCGCGAAAGGAGCGATCTGCGCGAGCTTCGCGCCCCGCGATGCGGGAAGCGAGGCCCGAAGATGCAGCACATCGGTTGCGGGCAACACGAGCACGACACGCCGCCCTGCTGACGCCGCGGCGAGGTCGCCGGCATCCCGCACGTGCGAGAGATCAAGGGGTTGCCCGGATGGGGCGATGGGCACCCAGCCTGTCGGCTGGGATCCGTCGTGTGCCATGCGGACCAGGAGCCAATCCGGCATCGCTGTCTATTCCGTACCGAGGGTTCTGAGGACGGGGCGGACCTGTCCGTCCGGATCACGCTTGAGGAGACTGTACAAGGCGAACCGTGCAGTGCCAATACCGATGAAGCTGTGCAGGCGGAAGTAGCTGCTCTTCTCGCCGATGCGTCGCTCCACCTCCGGGCGTGTGGCCTTCAGCACGTTCATGCCGGGGAAGCAGCCGTGGCGGCGGGCATCCTCGAATTGTCGCGGGTCCATGCCGGAGTATTCAACCGTGCGACGGCGGCCGTCTGCGCCGATCGCGGCCAGCGCGTCCAGCACGTAGGGCGTGGCCATGCAGACGTTGATGCGCGAGGCATCCGGGGGAAGCGCGGTGACATGAGGGACCAGCCGTACATAGCGCTCGCGGCCGAACCCCGGCAGCTGCAGGAGTTCCGAGACGCTGGTGAGCGGCTGGTTCGAAGCGCGGAAGGGCGGAGACTGCGACAGGTAGACGGCATCCTCGCCACCGTCCTGGGCGGGCAGCACGTCGGCGTCGATCCAGTCAGCCAGCAGAGGGGCCCACTTGTCTTCGATCTGCAGCAGTTGCAGCAGGCGGCTGAAGATGGCCATGGCTTCGGGGTCGACTTCGCCGCGGGCGTTGACCAGCGTGTTGAGGTTGAACTTTCCCTGCTCGTCGAAGAGCTGGGCCTCCAGCGTGACGCCGGCGGTGATTTCCGTCGGTCCGAAAGGCCTCGCCCAACTGTCGGCCGGGCTGTCCTGTGCGTTGCGGTCCTCGTGAAGCGCGTATGCGGCCAGTGCCTCGGCACCGGCTGCGAACTGCAGTGCCTGCTCGTAGCCGAGGTTGCCTGCGCTGCGGCGTGCCGACAGCGCGCTGCGTGTGCCGATGGCGACGGCGATGACCGTCGCGAGCGCCACGAGTACGACCGCGGTGACCAGCGCGACACCGCGTTCCGCGGGGCGTCTCATCCCGGCACCTCGATCAGCCGCGAGATCCTGCCCCAGTCCTCCAGCTCGATCGTGACTTCGACGGCTACAGGACGGATGCGCAAGTCGAGTGGCGAAAGCCCTGACGGGTTGCCGTTGAATGGCCACTGCTCCTGCCAGTTCCGCGCAGCATCCATGTACCGGATCCGTACCGATCTGACGCCTTCAAGCAAGGTTTCGTTCCGGGGGGGCGGATCGAGTGTCGCGTCCAGCACAGGCCAGTAGTCGCGACTGAGCTTCCCGTCCTCGAAGTGGTAGCGAAGGCGTTGCAGGGCCGAACGCTGGACGCCCGCAGGATTGGGCCACCCGCCCCGCGTGAAGACCACCAGGTTCGGGGGCTGGGACACGGATGAAATTGCGGGGAGATAGCCATCGCCCAAGGGTTGTCGCACCGGGCGTGGGGCCAGTTGTGAAAAGTCCTGCACCAGTGTGCGAATCGCCCGCTGGACAGCGAGCGCGCGGTCCTGTGTCTGCTCTATGGCCGCGCGGTTGGCGACGGCCTGGTTGATCGCGCCGTAGGCCATGGCGAAGAGCAGGGCGGTGATGAACACCGCGACCAGCAGCTCAACGAGCGTGAACCCGCGTCGCGCCTTCATCGCGCCACCTCGGCTGGCGGCGTCGCCGGTGCGGGTGTGCCTGGGTTGGGCGGCGGTGGCGCGGCGCCAGCGGTGGACCAGTCAGGGAGCGACCCATTGGGTGCGGCAACCGACAGTCCATAGAAACCGGTCGCCGTGGCGATGTAGGACGTGGGATCCGCCACGGCCGCAACACGTGATTCGATGCGGAGGATACCGGCAATGCCGGGATCCGAGACTTCCTGCGTCCAATGCCACCGGCTGCCGGCGTATTCGACTTCGCCTTCGGTGCGCCCCGTGGAGGGCGCCACCGCACTCAACCGGGTCTCGCTGATGCGGTTCAGCGCGATCCATTGCGCCAGGGACCTGTTCCGCAGTGCCGCGGTGGCATCGGCCGATGCGGCGAGCGTGGCCATCAGTGCACCCATGCCGAGGGCGACGATGAACAACGCCACGAGCACTTCGACGAGGGTGAAACCGGTTGGGCGATGGCGCAAGTTCATTGCCGTGCCCCCGAAACGGCCAGAACCTCGATGTCGTCGCCTTTGGCGCCGGATCGCAGGCGGAAGCCCTCGTCGCTTCCACCACGTGCCACGGTCAGTTCGAATGTGCTGATTTCGCCACTTCCGAAGAACACGATCTGCGGGGTACGGTCGAGCGCGTCCGGCTTTGGCAGGACGACCGGTCGGCCTTCGACACGCAATGCCGCCTCGATTCCAGTCGGCCATTCCCGACGGCGCAGAGAACGGTCCCCGACCAGGGCGTCCCAGCGGTTGACGCGTGGTTCATAGGCAGCGAATTCGTATCCACCAACGAAGAAACGAAGCCCGAATTCACGCCCCTGCTGGACGGATTCTTCCCGCGCGAGACGGGCAAGGGCTTCGATGCGGTCGCGCTCGGCATCCACTTCACGATCGCGGCCGAGCACGCCGAGCGACAGCATCATGCCCGCCGCGACGATGCCGATGATCAGCATCACCACGAGAATCTCGACGAGCGTGAATCCGCGGGAGTCCACGGGCGCCCGGCGCATGCCGGGCCTACTCGCCGATGTTCCAGTTGCCGATGTCGGCATCCGCGCCCTCGCCGCCGGGCTGGCCATCGGCGCCCAGCGAATAGAGGTCGTATTCGCCGTGCGTGCCGGGATAGGCGTACTGGTAGTCGTTCCCCCATGGGTCCTTGCTGACCTTCTTCAGGTAGCCGCCGGCACGCCAGTTGCGTATGGAGGGGTCCGTCGGCCGGGTGGCCAGCGCCACGAGGCCCAAATCGGTCCCCGGGTACTTGAAGTTGTCGAGCTTGAAGAGGGTGAGGGCGGTTTCCATCGCCTGGATGTCCTGCTTGGCCTTGGCGACGCGGGCATCGTCCACGCGTCCCAGGAACTGGGGCACCACCACAGCGGCCAGCAAGCCGATGATGATCACCACCACCATGATCTCGATCAGGGTGAAGCCCCGCGTGCGACGCAGGCCTTGGCGTAAGATCGTGCTGTCTCGCATGGGAACACCGTGCAGCGGGAATCCAGGATGCCTCGGATCATAGCAACAACACGTCTGCGCCACGCGTTGAACCTCCAGGGCCGCCGCGCGCAACTGCTGGTGGCGCTTGTCGCGACCTTGCTGCTTCCCCTCGCAGGCGGTGTGCCGCTTCGCGACGCGCTGCGCTACGACCGCGCGGCGATCGCCTCCGGTGAATTCTGGCGACTGGCCACGGGGCATTTCGTGCATCTCGATGCGGCTCACGCCGGCCTGAACGCCGCCGGCCTCTTGCTGTTGTGGGTGCTGTTTGCGGATGCCGGCGGATGGCGTGCCTGGCTGCTGGCGGCACTGCTGTCGCTCGTGGCGATGGATCTCGGTTTCTGGTGCCTGCAACCGGACCTTGCGTGGTATGTCGGTGCGTCGGGTCTGCTGCACGGGATCATGGCCGCCGGCACCTTCGCGCTGTTGCGTGGCAAGGACCGGCTGGCTCCGGCGATGGCCGCGCTGTTCGTCGCCAAGCTGGCGTGGGAGCAGGGTATCGGCGCACTGCCTTTCGAGACGCGGGGAACGGTGATCGTTGCCGCGCACCTCTACGGCGCGCTGGGCGGCATCGTGGCAGGCTGCCTGCCGCGGCCCCTGCGCGTCGCTATAATGCCGACCACTCTCTGGCAGGAAGAACGATGAGCACTGCATTCGTGTTTCCGGGACAAGGTTCCCAGTCGATCGGCATGCTGGGCTCCTTCGCCGCGGCCGATCCGGTCATCGGCGAGACCTTCGCCGAAGCCTCCGCCGTGCTGGGCTACGACCTCTGGGAACTGGTCGCCCAAGGGCCCGCAGAGGATCTCAACGCCACCGCGCGTACGCAGCCGGCCATGCTGACGGCCGGCGTCGCGACGTGGCGCCTGTGGCGCAAGCGGGGCGGTCAGGCGCCGGAGATCGTCTGTGGCCACAGCCTGGGCGAGTTCACGGCGCTGGTGGCCAGTGGCGTGCTGGGCTTTGCGGATGCGGTCTCCCTGGTCCGCCAGCGCGGCGAGCTCATGCAGCAGGCGGTGCCTGCCGGCGTCGGCGGCATCGCCGCAGTGCTTGGTCTCGACGACGAAGTCATCGCGGAGGCCTGCGCAGAGGCCGCAGGCGGCGAAGTGGTGCAGCCGGTCAACTTCAATTCCCCGGGGCAGGTGGTCATCGCTGGTCATGCCGCGGCCGTCGCCCGCGCGATGGATGCCTGCAAGGTCCGCGGCGCCAAGCGCGCCGTCCTGCTGCCCATGAGCGTTCCGGCGCACAGCAGCCTTATGCAGCCCGCGGCCGATCGCTTTGGCGAAAGACTCGCGGCGGTGCAGTTCGCGGATCCGGCCATTGCTTACTGGAGCCCGGTGGATGGCCGCTCGCATGCGCAGGGTGCCGGAATCCGCTCGCTGATGCAGAAGCAGCTGGCGAGTCCGGTGAACTGGACTGCGCTGGTGCGGGCGCTGATCGGCGCTGGCGTCACGCGTTTCGTCGAATGTGGCCCCGGCAAGGTGCTGACCAGCCTGAACCGCCGCATCGAGAAGCGTCCCGACCTCCATTGCGAAGCGCTGGAGGATCCCGCCTCGCTCGATGCTGCCCTGAACCCGCAAGGAGCCTGACATGTCCGACACGTTGCCCCTCTCGCAGGACATCGCCCTCGTCACCGGCGCCTCCCGCGGCATCGGCCATGCCATCGCGTTGCGCCTTGCTCGGGCCGGTGCCAAGGTCGTCGGCACCGCCACCAGCACCGAGGGTGCGGCCCGGATCACCGAGGCGCTGGCACCCTTCGGCGGCCATGGTGCCGTGCTGAATGTCGGCGACAAGGCGTCGGCCGATGCGCTGTTCGCCGACCTCGAAAAAGCCGGCGAGATGCCGAGTATCCTGGTCAACAACGCCGCGATCACGCGCGACACCCTCATGCTGCGGATGAAGGACGAGGACTGGGACGCCGTCCTGGACACCAACCTGTCCGCCAATTTCCGCCTGACGCGTACGGTCCTCAAGCCGATGTTCAAGGCGCGCCGTGGCCGCATCATCAGCATCACCTCGGTCGTCGGCCTGATGGGCAACGCCGGCCAGGTCAACTACGCCTCCGCCAAGGCCGGCGTCATCGGGATGACCAAGTCACTGGCCCGCGAGGTCGCATCGCGCAACATCACCGTGAACGCCGTGGCGCCGGGATTCATCGACACCGACATGACGCGCTCGCTGCCGGACGCCCAGAAGGAAGCCCTGCTCACGCAGATCCCGGCGGGACGTCTGGGGACGCCGGAGGACATTGCCGAGGCAGTGCTTTTCCTTGCCTCGCCGGCCGCC
>JBDLPS010000254.1:0-3054 GCA_039800965.1 Pseudomonadota bacterium
CACGACATCGCAGCAGGCGTTGATGCCCCATTCGCCCGGCACCTGCGGGTCGTAGCCCCACAGCAGCTTGCCCGTCTTCGCGTAGAGTGCGAATACCTTGCTCCACGCGGTCGTCACGTACATCACGCCATCGACGACGATCGGCGTGGACTGCTGGCCGCGGTTCACGGCGTCGAGGTCGTGGTGCCAGGCGAGACCGAGCTGCGCGACGTTGCCGTCGTTCACCTGCGTCAGCGGGCTGTGGCGCTGCTCGTCGTAGGTGCGACCCGTGCTGAGCCAGTTCTTGCCGTCCTGCGCGGCGTTGACGAGCCGCGTTGCGTCGACCTGCGCGGCTGCCTTGGGTGCCGCGGCCTGTTCCGGCGCCTTGGTGCACGCCGCGAGCAGCAGGGTGACGGATGCGGCAGCGCTGGCCGCGACGAACCTGGAACGATTCATGCGAAAGACTCCCCTAGTATCAGGCGCCCAAACCTACCGGGATCGGGTGCCGAAATCAAAGAAGGCAGGCCGGTCAGTAGTGCGGCGGAATCTCGATCCGCGTGGCGGCATCCTCGCCGGTATCGGCCTGCATCGCCTCGAGCTTTTCCTGCAGCCGCAGGTTGCGTTCCCCGAGCCGTTCGATGGCCGCCTGCTGGCGCACGACCTCGTCGCTGACGTCCTGCAGCGCGCGCTCCAGGTGCGCCATCTTGATTTCCAGTTCCTCGAGTCGTGCCTCGACAGTCATGACCGGTGCTCCGGTTCCGGGAAGAGCAGGGCGGCCACCGCCCGTCCTTCCTGTGCCAATACGTTGTAGGTGCGGCAGGCCGCACCGAGGTCCATCGATTCCAGCGCGATCCGGCGCGCGGCGCAGGCCGCACGCACGGCCGCCGGTGCGAAACGCATCCGGTTGCCGGTGCCGAGCAGGATGACCTGCGGCGACAGCGACAGGGCCGTCTCCAGATCGTCAGGGGTCAGGTCATCGACCTGGCGCGCCCCCAGTTGGCGGACCAGCAGCTGGGGTGCGACCAGGCAGGGGCCCGCCAGCCGTTCGGTGCCGATCGTCACGCCCTCCGCCGAATAGGCGCGGACGAGCAGGGTGTCCGCCGGAACATGCTCGTTGAGTTTCATCGCCGGTACGATACGCGACATGCCGCTGCGACTCGTAGTGCCGGATCTCCATGTCGACCGTGAGGGCCTTGAATCGGCCGCGACGGCGGATCTCCCACGCCTGCCCACCCTGGAAGCCTTGCTCCGTTTCGGATCCACCGAGCCGGTCCGCGCCGACTGGCGGGAAATGTTGCTCGACCTTGCTGGCCGCGGCGACCTGGTGGGAGTCCCACCTGCCCAGCGGGTGGCCGCGGCGCGCGGCGTGGCAGAGCCGGATTCGGCCTGGTTCGCGACGCCGGTCCATCTGGTGGCGGGCCTCGACCACCTGCGTCTGCATCCGGCCGGGGTCCTCCGTCTCGACGATGCGGCCCGGGCTGCCCTGGTTGCGGGCTTTGCCCGCTGCTTCGGCGGCGAGGGTTTGTCGCTCCACGATCTCGGTACGGGTTTCCTCCTGTCCGGGCTGCGCGGCGTGGTGGCGTCCACGCGGGATCCCGCTGGATTGCTGGGCGTGAACCTGCGTGATGCGCCGGCCGTCGGGCCGGGTGCGGGGCGGCTGCGCCGGCTGTCCAGCGAACTGGAGATGTGGCTCCACCAGCAGTCCGCGGACGGAGCCCTGTCGGCAAGGGGTCTTGCGCCGAACGGTCTCTGGCTCTGGGGTGGCGGCCCCCCTCCGGTGCCGGGGATCCTGCTGGAAGCCAGTCCCGGCAGGGCGCTGGGCCGAAGCCTGTTTGCCGACGTGCCCTGTGCGGCGGCGGCGTGGTCCTTGGGGGGTGGTGCCGCGCAACCGCTCCCGCAGGCTGTTTCGGCGGTGCTGGAGATCGCCGGGTGCGGTGCTGTCGAGGCCTGCGCCTGCGTCGAGGTGACGCAACGTCATCCGGGCGATGTGCCGCTGCAGCGCTTCGAGGCGCAATGGCTCGAGCCGGCGGTTGCTGCCCTGCGAGCCGGGTCGCTGGACGTCCTGCGGCTCCATCTCGCGGGGCGGCAGTGGCGATTGCAGCGACCTTTCGGATGGCAGCGCTGGCGTCGTGCGCGCCCTTGGTGGGATGTCCTGGCCACATGAAGAAACTTTCTGACCTGCTGGCGGCCGTCAGGCCTGGCATGGCGGCGGCTCCTCAAGCCGACGCCGTGCCGCTCGAGGGCGGACCTTCGGTACGGCGTCGTACCGTGCCCGGTTCCGCAGGGGAACTGCCAGGCCTGCCGCCGCTGCTACAGCGTATCTATGCCGCCCGGGGCATCAGCACGCCGGAGCAATTGCAGTTGTCGCTGGACAGGCTGCTGCGTGTCGGCACGCTCGAGGGTGTGGAGCCGGCCGCGACCTTGCTCGCCGCGCACCGCGAGGGGAGCGTGCTGGTGGTGGGCGACTTCGATGCCGACGGCGCGACCAGCACGGCGCTCATGGTCCGTGCGTTGGGAGCATGGGGGTTCCGCGAAGTCGGCTTCCTCGTGCCGGACCGATTCCGCTTCGGCTACGGGCTCACGCCGGAAATCGTCGCCCTCGCGGCGGAGCGCAGGCCCAGCTTGATCGTCACTGTCGACAACGGCATCGCGAGCCTGGCGGGCGTTGCCGAAGCGAAGTCCCGTGGCATCGCCGTGCTGGTCACCGACCACCATCTGCCGGGCGCCGAGTTGCCAGCCGCGGATGTCATCGTTAACCCCAATCTTCGGAGCAGCACCTTCGGCAGCCGCGCGCTGGCTGGAGTGGGTGTCGCCTTTTATGTCATGGCTGCGCTGCGGCGCCGTCTGGACAGCGCCGGCGTCCTGCCGGCCGGTGCGCCGCCGGCCGCCGAATTTCTCGACCTGGTGGCCCTGGGTACGGTCGCCGATCTGGTGCCGCTGGATGCCAATAACCGCGTGCTGGTGGCGCAGGGCATCGCAAGGATCCGAGCCGGCCGGTGCGTGCCTGGCATCCGGGCATTGCTGGAGGTCGCCGGCAAGAACGCCCCGGCCATCACGCCGTCCGACCTCGGGTTC
>JBDLPS010000255.1:0-2893 GCA_039800965.1 Pseudomonadota bacterium
GTGATCACCGGCTTCTGGCCTGCGATCAGTTCCATTTCGGCAGCGGCAGTCTGGACCTTCTTCTTGTCCTGGCTACCTTCGCCAACGCCCATGTTGAGCGTGATCTTTTCGATCTTCGGCACTTCGAGAGCGTTCTTGTAACCGAACTTCTCGACCATGGCCTTGGCAATCTGCTCATCGTACTTGGTACGAAGGCGCGGAGTGTACTTATCAGCCATCGATCTTCTCCCCGGACTTCACGGCCACGCGGACCTTCTTGCCGTCCTTGGTTTCGAAGCGGACGCGGCTCGGCTTGCCGTCAACGGCAACACCGACCTTCGAGATCGCCATCGGAGCCTCGCGGCGCTCGATACCACCCTGCGGGTTGGTCTGGCTCGGCTTGCGGTGGCGGGTCATCACGTTGACGCCGGAAACCACGACCTTGCCATCCTTGGGCAGGACCTGAAGGACAGTGCCGGTGCGGCCCTTGTCCTTACCCGAACGGACGACGACGTTGTCGCCCTTCTTGATCTTGGAAGCAGCCATCACAGCACCTCCGGCGCGAGCGAAATGATCTTCATGAAGCCGCGACCACGCAGTTCGCGAACCACGGGGCCGAAGATACGGGTGCCGATCGGCTCCTCGTTCTTGCCGACCAGCACGGCAGCGTTGCTGTCGAAGCGGATCACCGAACCGTCGGGACGACGAACGTCCTTGCGGGTGCGGACGATCACGGCGCGGTGCACGTCGCCCTTCTTGACCTTGGCGCGCGGCTGCGCCTCCTTGACCGACACCACGATGATGTCGCCGACGCTCGCGGTACGACGCTTCGAGCCACCCAGCACCTTGATGCACTGGACGCGCTTGGCGCCGCTGTTGTCCGCGACGTCGAGGTTGGATTGCATCTGGATCATTGATCCGGTTTCCTTCTCAACGGCTTGCCGAGACTCAGCCCGGCAGTTCCAAAATCAAAATCAGACGTCGGCTTCAACCGCGGCGGTCTTGCCGGCCTGAACCCGCTCGATGACCTTCCAGGTCTTCAGCTTCGAGTACGGTGCGGTCTCTTCGATACGAACGACCTCACCCGGCTTGAAGCTGTTGTCCTCGTCATGGGCATGGTACTTCTTCGAACGACGGATGATCTTCCCGTACATCGGGTGCTTCACCTTGCGCTCGACGCGAACCACGACGGTCTTGTCGGTCTTGTCGGAGACGACAGTGCCGATCAGAATACGCTTGGGCATCTGGGCCTCCTTACTTAGCCACGCGGGCGCGTTCGCCCTGCAGCGTCTTGATACGGGCGATATCGCGGCGCACTTCCTTGATGCGTGCCGGACGCTCGAGCTGGTTGGTCGCAGCCTGGAAGCGGAGGTTGAACGCCTCGCGCTTCAGGTCACCCAGGTCAGCAGCCAGCTGGTCGTCGCTCTTCGCGCGGATGTCAGCAGCCTTGGCCATCATTCACCTCCCAGGTGGCTGGTGTCGCCGAGACGGGCAACAACCTTGGTCTTGATCGGCAGCTTCATCGCGGCGCGGCTGAAAGCCTCGGCGGCGAGCGGGCCGGCAACACCGTCCAGTTCGAACAGGATACGACCCGGCTTCACGCGGGCTGCCCAGTATTCGATCGAGCCCTTGCCCTTGCCCTGACGGACTTCGGCGGGCTTCTTCGAAACCGGCACATCCGGGAACACGCGGATCCACACGCGTCCCTGACGCTTGATGTGGCGCGTGATCGCACGACGGGCCGCCTCGATCTGGCGGGCGGTGATGCGCTCGGGCTCCAGGGCCTTGAGGCCGTAGGAGCCGAAGTTGAGGTCGGTACCGCCCTTGGCGTTGCCGTGAATCCGGCCCTTGAACGCCTTGCGGAACTTCATTTTCTTCGGTTGAAGCATGTTTCTTACTCTGCCTTAGCGAGCCGGACGGACGCCGGAGGTTTGAGCCTCCATCATCAGGCGGTCCTGAGCCATCGGGTCATGGCCAAGGATTTCACCCTTGAAGACCCACACCTTGATACCGATGATACCATAGGTGGTGAGGGCCTCGGCCTCGGCGTAGTCGATGTTGGCGCGCAGGGTGTGAAGCGGCACGCGACCTTCGCGGTACTGTTCGACACGGGCGATTTCTGCGCCGCCGAGACGGCCACCGCAAACCACCTTGATGCCTTCTGCACCGAGACGCATGGCCGACTGCATCGCGCGCTTCATCGCACGACGGAAGGCAACGCGGCGGATCAGCTGATCCGCAATGCCCTGGGCGACGAGCTTGGCATCGATTTCCGGCTTGCGGATTTCGACGATGTTCAGCTTCACGTCGCTGTCGGTCATCTTGGCGAGCTGCGAACGCAGCTTCTCGATGTCCGCACCCTTCTTGCCGATGATGACGCCCGGACGGGCGGCATAGATCGACACGCGGCACAGCTTTGCCGGACGCTCGATAACCACCTTCGAGATCGCTGCCTGCGGCAGGGTCTCGACGATGAACTTGCGCATCTTGAGGTCTTCCTCAAGCAGCTTGCCGTAGTTCTTGCCCTCGGCGTACCAGCGGCTGTCCCAGGTCCGGTTGATCTGGAGGCGCAGGCCGATCGGATTGCTCTTGTGACCCATGATCAGGCCTCCTCGACTTCACGGACCACGATCCGCAGCCGTGAGAACGGCTTGAGGATACGGGTCGACTTGCCGCGACCACGGGTGTGGAAGCGCTTCATGGTGATCGACTTGCCGACCGAAGCTTCCGCAACGACCAAGGCATCGACATCCAGGTTGTGGTTGTTTTCCGCATTGGCGATCGCCGAGGCGAGAACCTTGCGGGCATCAACCGCCATCGCACGCTTCGAGAACGCGAGAATGTTCATCGCGTCTTCGGCGCGCTTGCCGCGGATCAGGCCCGCAACAAGATTAAGCTTATAAGCGGAGCCGCG
>JBDLPS010000256.1:0-11153 GCA_039800965.1 Pseudomonadota bacterium
CCGCTGGTGGGCAGCGTCATCCTGTTCACCCGGAACTACGCGGATCCGGCCCAGCTGCAGGCGCTGGTGCAGGACATCAAGTCCGTGCGTCACCCGACGCTGTTGATCGGCGTGGACCACGAGGGCGGTCGCGTGCAGCGTTTTCGTCCGGGGTTCACGCTGTTGCCCGCGGTGCGGCGCATCGGACGTGCCTTTGATGCGGACCACAAGCAAGGTCTCGCCTTCGCGCGCGCGATGGGCTGGCTGATGGCTGCCGAGTTGCGCGCGGTCGGCATCGACTTTTCCTTCGCGCCCTGTGTCGACCTGGACTATGGCGTGTCGGAAATCATCGGCGATCGCGCCTTCCATGCGAAGGCCGGCCATGTGGCGCAGCTCGCGGTGGCCTATGCGCACGGCATGCACGATGCGGGCATGGCGGCCACGGCCAAGCATTTCCCCGGTCATGGCGCGGTCGTCGCCGATTCTCACCTGGCCCTGCCGATCGACCGTCGCCGTCTCGCGGACCTCGAGGCAGACCTGATGCCTTATCGCAGCCTGATCGCGAACGATCTCGCGGCGGTGATGATGGCCCATGTCCTGTTTCCTGAGGTCGATGCCGTGCCGGCGAGCTTCTCGCAGCGCTGGATCGGTTTCCTGCGCCAGGAACTGGGATTCAAGGGCGTGATCTTCGCCGACGACCTCAAGATGGAAGGCGCCGGGGCGATGGGCGGCATCGTTGCGCGGGCAGAAGCGGCGCTGGCCGCCGGCTGCGACGTGCTGCCGGTCTGCAACGACCGCCAGGCCGTCATCACGCTGCTCGATGGCCTGAAGTCCAGGCCGGGGCCGGCCAGCCAGATGCGCATCCTTCGGATGCGGGGGCGGGGCGGCGAATCCCGCCAGGCTCTCTGGTCGTCCGCACGCCATCGCGCTGCCCTGGATCGACTGGATCGCGACGCCCAGTCGACGTCTTTGCCGCTGGCCTAGGGGCTCGTGCCTGCTCCACCCTGCGTGACGACCGCGACGATGCCGATCGCCGGATGGTCGTAATAATTGCGCTCGTTGAACTTCACGCGACGCAGTTCCGACAGCGCGTAGTGCGCGCCGCCCGCGCTGTAGCGCAGGTTGAACCCCAGGTGAAGGTAGAGTCCGCGCTCCAGTTGCACCGTTCCGCTGAAGCCCGCGGTCGACAGGCCGAGTTGCTCGGCGCTGATGCCGCCGGCCGAATTCCAGCTGCCGGCGGTCTGCGTCCAGGCCGCATGCGCCAGCACCTTGTGGCCGCCACCGGAGGCCAGGCGACGCGCCACGTCGCCCAGCCGATGACGTGATGCGGGCAGCAATTCGCCGAGCTTCATGCTGCCACTGCCACCGCCTGAATCGCTGTCTCCGGATGCGCTTCGCCCGCCCGATGCGCCAAGGTCCTCGCCGGCGGCAGCGCCACCATTGCGGAAGATGACGATCTCGATCGTGTAAAGGCCGTCCTTGCCGGCGCCTTCGGCGGCATGGCCGACGGGCACGCCAGCGACCGCCAGGGCGCCCAGCGCAAGCGACAGTCGGCGGCGGTCGGTGTCGATGGGCATGCTGGTCCGTCGCGTCATGGGCGGCATTCTAGCGCCTGCGGAACAGGGGAGGCGCGAGTGGTGGCTGGCAGGGCGGGTCCTTGCGCGGTGTCGCTGGCTGCAGCAGCCGGTGCAGCAGTGCCTGGGCGATGTCCGCACGGTCCGCATCGGCCGCTCCCAGGGCCACGCGCAGCTTCAATGGACCCTCCAGTTTGTAGATGCGCGGTTCCTGCTGGATGAGTTGGATGAGGCGGGCAGGGTCGATCCTGTTCTCCGTTTCGAACACCAGGTAGCTCGACTGGGGGCCGACGTCGAGCCGGCGTATGCCCGCCGCGCGGGCGGCCAGCGTCAGCCGGGCCACGCGCAGCAGCGTGGTGGCCGCGGGCGGCAACTCGCCGAACCGGTCGACGAGTTCCGCCTGCAGCCCCTCCAGCTCGGCCGTGTCCGGCGCGGCAGCGATACGTTTGTAAAGACCCAGCCTGATGTGCACGTCGCCGACGTAACTGTCGGGGAGCAGCGCGGGCAGGTGCAGGCTCACCTCCGTCGCCGCCGCGAGCGGTCGCGCCAGGTCCGGCTCCCGGCCTTCCTTCAGCGCCTTGACCGCCCGGTCGAGCAGGTCGAGGTACATGGCAAGTCCGATCTCGGTCAGTTCGCCGCTTTGCGATTCGCCGAGAAATTCGCCCGCGCCGCGGATCTCCAGGTCGTGGGTTGCCAGCACGAAGCCCGCGCCCAGCTCCTCCAGCGATTCGATGGCCTCGAGGCGGCGCGCGGCGTCGGGTGTCAGTCCCTTGCGGGACGGCACGATGAGGTAGGCATAGGCTCGATGGTGCGAGCGACCGACACGGCCGCGCAGCTGGTGCAGCTGCGCAAGGCCGAGCTTGTCGGCGCGGTTGATCATGATCGTGTTCGCGGTCGGCACGTCGATGCCGCTCTCGATGATCGTGGTGCACAGCAGGATGTCGAAGCGGCGATGGTAGAAGTCCACCATCAGCTGCTCGAGGTCGCGCTCGCGCATCTGGCCGTGGCCGACGCGGATCTGCGCTTCCGGGATCAGCTGCCGCAGTTCCTCGGCCATCTTCTCGATCGACTGCACTTCGTTGTGCACGAAGTAGATCTGTCCGCCGCGGCGCAGTTCGCGCAGCGCGGCCTCGCGCAGCGCACCGTCGTCCCATTCGGAGACGAAGGTCTTGATCGCGATGCGGGCTGGCGGCGGGGTGGTGATCAGCGAGAGTTCGCGCAGGCCGCCCATCGCCATGTTCAGCGTGCGCGGGATCGGCGTTGCGGTCAGCGTAAGCACATGGATTTCGGCGCGCAGCGCCTTGAGCCTTTCCTTGTCGCGGACACCGAAGCGGTGTTCCTCGTCGATGATCAGCAGGCCCAGGTCCTTGAACCGTGCGTCGGCATGCAAAAGACGGTGCGTGGCGACGACGATGTCGACCTTGCCCTCGGACAGCGCGTCCAGCGTGGACTTGGTCTCCTTCCCGGCGCGGAAGCGGGACAGCGATTCGATGCGCACGGGTAGGTCGGCGAAGCGGTCGCGGAAAGTCTGCGTGTGCTGCTCGGCCAGCAGCGTCGTCGGTACCAGCACGGCCACCTGTTTTCCGGCCTGGACGGCCGCGAAAGCCGCGCGCACGGCGACCTCCGTCTTGCCGAAGCCGACATCGCCACAGACGATGCGGTCCATGGGCCTCTGGCCCTGCATGTCCTTCAGGACGTTGCCGATCGCCTCGGCCTGGTCCGGCGTCTCTTCGAAGGGGAAGGTTGCCGCGAATTTCTCGTATTCCAGTGCGTCGAAATGCAGCGCAAGCGCTTCCTGGGCTTCGCGTCTGGCGTAGAGGTCGAGCAGTTCCGCCGCGACGTCCCGCACCTGCTCCGTGGCCTTTTTCTTCGCCTTCGCCCACTGGTCCGAGCCGAGTTTGTGCAGCGGTGCGGATTCCGGCGCGGCGCCGGTGTAGCGCGTGACGAGGTGCAGGGCAGAGACCGGTACGTAGATGCGATCGCCGCCCTGGTATTCGATGACGAGGAATTCGCCCGCCTGGCCGCCCACGTCCATGACCTGCAGCCCGACATAGCGGCCGACGCCATATTCCTCGTGCACGACCGGAGCGCCGGCATCGAGGTCCTGCAGGTTGCGCAGGATCGCTTCAGGGTCGAGCGCTGCCTTGCGCCGGCGCCGTTCCTGCCTTGCGCGCTGCCCGAAAAGCTGTGCATCGGCCAGCAGCACCAGCGGCGGATCGAGCAGGGCGAGGCTGCCGACATCCGGCGCCGTGACCAGGCAGAGTCGGTCGTCGCACTGCGTGAACGCCTGCCAGCCCTCGAGCAGCCTGGCAGGCAGGCTCGCCGCGCGCATCAGGTCCAGCAGCACTTCGCGGCGCCCGGGTGAGTCCGCGCCGATCAACACGCGGCCAGGAAAGCCCGTGAGGAAATCCTTCAGCGGCGCCAGCGGCTCGGCGGCGCGAGGGTCCAGTTTGAGGACCGGTGGCGGCGCTACCGGCAGGGCCGCATCCCGCAGGCCTTCACCGGCCAATCCGGTCGACGCCGCGGCCGCAGGCAGGAGAACTTCGGGCCGGTCCGCAAGACGGGCCATCACCTCGGGAGGCGCGAGGAAGACTTCCTCTGGATCGAGCAAGGGCCGTTCGATGTCATGGCGATGGTTTTCATGCCGCGCCGTGATGCCGGACCAGACGCCCTCCAGCGCTGCGGGCAGGCCGCCATCGCTCACCACCACCACGGACGGGGGCAGGTAGTCGAACAGCGTCGCGGTGCGCTCGAAGAACAGCGGCAGATAGAACTCCATGCCCGGTGCGGCCTTGCCCTCGCTGATGCCGCGGTAGACGGTGTTGCGCGTGGGGTCGCCTTCGAACCGCGTCCGGTAGCGGCGCCTGAAGGCTTTTACCGCTTCCTCATCCAGCGGCACTTCGCGGGCCGGCAGCAGTTCGAAGCGGTCGATCTTGTCTAGTGATCGCTGCGATTCCGGGTCGAAATGCCGGATGCTCTCTATCTCGTCGTCGAACAGGTCGATGCGCAAGGGTTGTTCCGTGCCCATCGGGAAGACGTCGAACAGCGAGCCTCTCAAGGCGTATTCGCCCGGTGCCGATACCTGCGCCACGCCGTAGTAGCCAGCCTGGGTGAGTTGCGCGCGGACCGCATCCAGCGCGAAACGCTGGCCTGTCTTCAGGCTGAAGCTGCGTCCCTGGATGTAGTCCCGCGGTGGCAGCCGTTGCAGCAACGTTTCGGCCGCGACCAGCAGCACGCCCCGTTGCGCGAGCGGCAGGCGGGCGAGGGTGGAGAGCCGCTCGGAGACGATGTCCGGGTGCGGTGAAAACTGGTCATAGGGCAGGATTTCCCAGTCCGGCAGGTGCAGCAGTGGCAGGCCGGGAGGGGCGAAGAAGCGCAGTTCGCGTTCCAGGTCGTCCAGAGACCGGGCGTCCGGCATGACGACAAGCCAGAGCCTGTTGTCCGCTGCCACGGCCTCGGCCAGTGCGAGCGCCCGTGCGCTGCCTGCCAGATTTCGCCAACGGATGCGTGTCGCGTCAGTGCCGGGGCGGGGAGGGTTCAGCCGCGCCGTCATGGCCCGCTGGCGGATGCGGCCGCCGCCGCGTGCACGACCGCGTGCACCACGTGGTCGTATTCGAAGTAGACGCTGAACCCCGGGTAATCCCAGCGCGTGATGGGTGGTTTTCCGACCGGCGCGTGCCGTTCCTGCGGAGCGCCGAAGCGTGCCTCGACGCCGTGCATGCGCATGCCGCGTGGCGGGACCTCGAGTGTGGGTCGACGCACCGCCACCTGGTCGCCCACGACGATTGTCTCGGCGAGCGCGAGGGAGGCCGGAATCCCGAGCAGGCTGGTGGCGATGATCAGTCCGGTCTTCATGCGTGCGCTCCGGCGACTTGCCCGGCCACTATAACATCGGGGCAGCCCGCGATCCCCGAGTCATGCTTAAATCGACCGCGCATGTTCCATCCCCTCCCGCTTTTCGTCGGCCTGCGTTACGTGCGGGCTCGATCGCACCGTTTTTTTGTTTCGTTCATCACCTGGGTGTCGCTGGCCGGCGTCTCCCTCGGCGTGGCCGCGCTCATCGTGATCCTGTCCGTGATGAACGGCTTCGAAGGTGAATTGCGTGAGCGCTTGCTGTCGCTCTCCGCACCTGTGCGCGTCGATCCGGCGGACCGTACCCATCCGCGGGACATGGCGGAATTGTTGCCCCGCGTGCAGTCCGTGCCAGGTGTCACCCATGCGCTGCCGTTCGCAGAGTTGCAGGCCCTGGCTGTGCATGAACCGGAGATGCTGCCGCTCACGCTGCGCGGCGTGGACCTTGTGGCTGCTTCCGGCGAGGGGTTGCGCGGCGTGTCGCGGCTTCTGTCGGCCGGGCGCGCCGAATCCCTGCGGGATGACCCTTCCTCGCTGGTCGTGGGACGCCTGGTCGCCGATCGGCTGGGCCTGTCCGTCGGCGACAGCCTGACCGTGCTGGTGCCCCTCGTCGGCAGCGCGGGCGTGCCGGATGCACGGTTGCGGGAGTTCCGCATCGGCGGGATCTTCGAGGCGGGCATCCAGGACCATGACGCGACGCTGGCCTTTGCCGCACTCGATGCATTGAAGGACTTGGGCAGCACAGTGTCCGGCGAGGTCGGTGTGCGCGTCGGCGTCCAGGACGCGCTGTCCGCCCCATCGGTCGCGGCGCGCATCGCGGAGGTTGTCGGGCCGGGTTTCGTGGTGACGGACTGGACGCAGGAGCACGCCAGTTATTTCCGCGCGATCCGGATCGAGAAGACGATGATGGCGATCATCCTCCTGCTCATCGTCGCCGTGGCTGCGTTCAACATTGTCGCGATGCTGGTGATGGTCGTCACCGACAAGCGGACCGATATCGCGATCCTGCGCACCTTCGGCGCAGGTCCCGCCCGTGTGGCGGGCGTGTTCCTCGTGCAGGGGTTGGTGATCGGGTGGGTGGGCGTCGTCGCCGGCGTCGCGCTTGGATGCACGGTGGCCCTCCATGTCGGGGCCATCGTCCCGGCCCTCGAAAGCACGCTGGGTGTTCACCTGATGGATCCCGACGTTTACTACATCACCCGGATCCCGTCCGAGCTGCGCATTGCCGACGTGCTGCTGGTGGCGGTGCTGGCCTTGCTGCTCACGCTTGCCGCGACGATCTATCCGGCGCTACGGGCTGCCCGCACGCCGCCGGCAGAGAGCCTGCGGTACGAATGAACACGTCCATGCAGCGCCCCTACGAATGGCTGGTCGGTACCCGCTATCTGCGCTCCGGGCAGCGCCGCGGTTTCGTCTCGTTCATTTCCATGGTGAGCGTGGCGGGTCTCGCGACGGGGGTGGCCGTGCTGGTGGTCGTCCTGTCGGTCATGAACGGTTTCGAGCGGGAGCTGCGCTCCCGGATCCTGTCCGTGACTTCCCATGCCCAGCTCACCGGCCTCGATGGTCCGCTCCAGGACTGGCCGTCGGCCCGCGAGCGTGCGCTGCGGATGCCGGGCGTCGAGGCGGCGGTGCCCTACATCGAGGCCCAGACGCTGTTCTCACAAGGCCAGCGTCTCGCCGGCGCACAGGTCCGCGGCGTCGATCCGGCCGAGGAAGCGCAGGCCGTCGGCCTCGGGCGCCAACTGTTGTCTGGCAGGCTCGATGCGCTGGTGCCCGGGAGCTACCGGATCCTCCTCGGCGAGGCATTGGCGAAGGAGCTCGGTGCGCGCCTCGGCGACGGCATCGTGCTCATCGCCCCGTTGGGTACGGCGACCCCGACCGGCCTCGTGCCGCGGATGCGCCGCTTCGAGGTGGCGGGCATCTTCCGGTCCGGCATGTACGAGTTCGACCGGGGGCTGGCCCTGGCCAACATCGGAGACGTGGCCCGGCTCTACCGCATGGGCACTGGCGTCACGGGGCTGCGGCTCGCTTTGGCGGATCCGTTGCAGGCTCCTCGTACCGTCCGCGCGCTGGCCCTCGACCTCGGCGGGGGCTTCTACGTCAGCGACTGGACGCGCAACCACGCCAATTTCTTCCGCTCGATCCAGATGACCAAGTCCATGCTGTTCGTCATCCTCCTCATGCTGGTGGGCGTCGCTGCCTTCAATATCGTCGCGACGCTCGTGATGATCGTGAAGGAGAAGCAGGCGGACATCGCGATCCTTCGCACGCTGGGGGCTGGTCCCCGCAACGTGCTGGCCGCCTTCGCCGTGCAGGGCACGATGATCGGGGTTTCCGGCATCGGGCTCGGAGTCCTGGTGGGTACGCTGCTGTCGGTCAACCTCGAATTCCTCGTGCATGCGCTCGAGCGCCTGGCCGGAAGGCGCTTCCTCGATGCGAAGGTGTATTTCATGAGCGACCTGCCCGCGCGCGTGTTGCCATCCGACCTGTTGCAGATCGGCGGCGTGGCATTCCTGTTGTGCCTGGTCGCCACGATCTATCCAGCCTGGCGCGCTTCGCGCACGGCTCCGGCGGAGGCGCTGCGCCATGATTGAAACGGAAAGCTTCGTGTTGAGGGCCAGGGGCATCGAGCGGGGTTTCAGCGAGGGCGGTGGTCGACTGCAGGTCCTCAAGGGGCTGGACCTGGATATCAGGCGGGGCGAGCGCATCGCCATCGTCGGTTCATCCGGATCAGGCAAGACGACCTTGCTGCAGCTGCTGGGCGGACTCGATCCGCCGGATGCAGGTACGGTCGAGGTCGATGGCGCGGATATCCATGCGCTGTCGGAGCGCGACCGTTGCGTCTTGCGCAACCGGTCACTGGGTTTCGTCTATCAGTTCCATCACCTCTTGCCTGAATTTTCGGCGCTCGAGAACGTGGCCATGCCGCTGCTCGTTCGCCGAGTGCCTGCCGCCGAGGCGGGATCCCAGGCACGTGCCTTGCTGGAGAGGGTGGGTCTAGGGGCGCGTCTGCAACACCGACCGCACCAGTTGTCCGGCGGTGAGCGGCAACGTGCCGCCGTGGCGCGGGCCTTGGTTGCGTCGCCCGGCATCGTGCTTGCCGACGAGCCTACGGGCAACCTCGACGGCGCCAACGCGGCCCAGGTCTTCGACCTGATGCTTGAGTTGAACCGGGAGAAAGGCACGAGCCTCGTGGTCGTCACGCACGACCGGCAACTCGCCGCGCGCATGCAGCGCGTGCTGGTGCTGACGGACGGGAAATTGGTCGAAGAGCGCTGAATCAGCGGCGGACGCGGTTGCGGCGCCGGCGTAGTGTCACCCGCCGCCACAGCAATTCGAACCCGATGTATCCGCCGTAGCCCAGCACCACGCCGCAGATCAGGCAGCCCAGCAGGAAGGGGCGCCAGATCGGGCCAAGCCCGTTCTGCAGCCAGTCCCAGTTCAATTGGAACGCGAAGCCGGTCGCTTCCGATTGCAGCGCGAAGGCTCCGATCCGGTATGCCGCGTAGTACACCGGCACCATCGTCACGGGATTCACCAGGAACACCGTGGCCACGGTCACCGGCAGGTTCAACCGCCATGCCAGGGCGCACAGCAGGCAGAGCGGCAGATGCACCGGCAGGGGCACGAAGCAGATCGCAAGGCCGGCGCCAAAGCCGGCGGTGATCGCACGGCGTCGCGTGTTCCAGATATGCATGTCGGCGAGGCGCGTGCCGAACATCCGGAAGAACCATCGCCGTTGCAGCGAGTCCGGACGCGGGACGATTTTCTGTATCAGTCGACGGGGCATGCGGTCCGGGACTGTAGCAGGCCCGCGCCGGGCAGGGGAGCGAGGGCGATGCTGGGGCAGGCAGTTGCATTCATCGCTGGCAATCTGTGCGGCCTGCTGTGCCCGTCTGCCCTTCCCGCGTGGTTCGGCGTTTCCGGACTGGCTTGCGCCATCCTTGCCCTGCCGTGGCAGCGGACCCGCGCGCTGGCCTTCTTCCTCGCCGGTGCGGGCCTCGCTGTAGTCGCGCTGGCAGGTCATCGTGCAGCGTTGCAGCACGAAGAGGAGCGCGTGCTTGCCGAGGTGCGCATCGCGGGTTTGCCACAGGTATCGGCGGACGGCGTCCATGTCGATGCCGTGGTGTCCGTGCCTCGCGAACCTTCCCGTCGCGTGCAGTTCGTGCGGCTGTCGTGGCCGGGCGGGGCCGGACGGGGGATGCGCGCTGGCGAGCGGTGGCAGTTGCTGCTGCGGCTGGTGCCGCCCCGGGGTGGTTGCAATCCCGGTGCGGTCGATACGGCGCGCAATGCACTGCGCGACGGCGTGCAGGCCTTCGGCACGGTGATCGCCTCGCCGCTGGATCGGAGGCTTTCCGCTGCCCCGCCGTCTTTGCTGGGGTTGAGGGAGCGGATCGCGACGTCGATCCGATACCGCGTCGAGGACCCGGCCAGCGGTGCCTTGCTGGCGGCTCTGGCGGTTGGTGCGACGGAGGACGTGTCCGTCGGCCAGTGGCGCATATTCAATGCGACGGGCATCACCCATCTTGTTGCCATCTCTGGTTCGCATGTCACGGCTTTCGCCATGGTCGCGATGGCGGCGGTTCGCCGTTCCTGGCGCACCGCTGCCGCGCGCGGTCTGCGCTGGCGTCGCGAACGGCTTGTCGTCACCGTGGGGGTTTTTCTTGCCACCGGCTATGCGCTGCTGGCGGGTGCGGGAGTGCCCACGCAGCGCACGCTGCTCATGCTGGCCTGCTTCGTGTTCCTGCGTCAGTGCGGTCGCGTCGCGAACGCCGGCACGCCGCTGGGCCTGGCGGCCGTGGCAGTGGTGTCCCTCGATCCGTTTTGCACCCTCAGTGCAGGGTTCTGGCTGTCATTCCTCGCCGTGGGCGCGATCCTCGGCGTCGCCGGTGCGCGGATCCTGCCGGAAGGTGGGTTGCGTGCCGCGGTATCGGTGCAGGCTGCGGTGTTCGTCGCGCTGCTCCCGGCAACGCTGGCCATCTTCGGCTCGGTGTCGCTTGCGGGGTTGTGGGTCAATATCTTCGCCATTCCCGTTTTTGGCATGGTGCTGGTGCCGCTGGTGCTCGGCGCAACCGCCTGCTGGCTGGTACTGCCTCAGGCGCTCGCTGATCCCGTCGCCGGCCTGCTCGTCGATGCCGCCGCGCTCGTCGCCGGGTTCTCGCTACGCCTGTTCGCCATGGCCGCGGACCTGCCGTGGGCGCTGTGGTTCGCATCGCCGTCGGCGGGCTGGTTCCTGCTGGCGCCCGTCGCGGCGTTCTGCATCCTGCCGCCGTGGGGCTTGCGTCTCCGCATCGCCGGTGCCGGCGTCCTCTTGCCACTGGTCGGTGCCGCCGACGTTCCGCCAGCAGGCGACCTGCGGTTGACAGCGTTCGACATGGGTCCTGCCACCGCGGTGCTGGTCGAGACGGCGCATCATCGGTTGCTCTATGGCCTGGGCGAGGTATTCCGGAGCAAAGGTTCCCGCACGGAGCGCATCATCCTGCCGGCGCTGGTTTCGCGCGGCGCGACACGGCTCGACATGCTGGTGCTGCCGAAGCTTGATCGGGATTCAGGGGCCGGCGTCACCGCTTTGCTGGCGCGGGTGAGGGTGCCGGCCCTGTATGCACCGCGCGGTGTCGGCGGTTTGCCGCCCGATTTCCAGTCCTGTGACGGGGCGGCGCGCGACTGGGACGGTTGGCGTGTAGAGCTCCGCGAGTTTCCCGGGGCGGGTTGCGTGCTGCATGTCGCGCGCGGTAACAGGGCGGTGCT
>JBDLPS010000257.1:0-16993 GCA_039800965.1 Pseudomonadota bacterium
GACCGGCACCCTCTTCCTGATGTGGCTCGGTGAGCAGATCACGGAGCGGGGCATCGGCAACGGCATTTCCATGATCATTCTGGTCGGCATTCTGGCGGGTCTTCCGGGCGCCGTCGGTCGCACCATCGAGCAGGTGAACACCGGCGAAATGCAGGGTCCGTTCGCCATGCTGCTGTTGCTGGTCATCGTCGGCGTGACGGCGTTCTGCGTGTTCGTCGAGCGTGCCCAGCGTCGCATTGCCGTCAATTACGCCAAGCGGCAGGTCGGTCGCCGCATGTATGGCGGACAGACCAGTCATCTTCCGTTCAAGCTCAACATGTCCGGGGTGATTCCGCCGATCTTCGCGTCGAGCCTGCTGCTCTTCCCAGCGACGATCGCCAGCTTCCTCGGCAACAACAGCGAGTCGAAGGTGGCGGGTTTCATGCAGGGCCTCGCTGCATCGCTCGGCTACGGTCAGCCGGCGCACCTGGTGCTGTACGCCGCCCTGATCATTTTCTTCTGCTTCTTCTACACGGCGCTCGTTTTCAACGCGCGGGAAACCGCTGAAAACCTGAAGAAGTCGGGCGCATTCATTCCAGGCATCCGTCCGGGGCAGCAGACCGGCGAGTACATCGACAAGGTGCTGACGCGCCTGACGCTCTGGGGCGCCTTGTATATCGCCGCTGTCTGTCTGTTGCCGGAGACGCTGATGTCTTCGCGCGGTGTTCCGTTCCAGTTCGGTGGCACTTCGCTGCTGATCGTGGTGGTGGTGGTCATGGACTTCATCGCGCAATTGCAGGCGCACCTGATGTCCCACCACTATCCGGGGCTGATGAAGAAAGCGAATCTGCTGGGAGCCGGACGCAACGGCGCCGGCGGCTGATGACCTGGGTTTCCGGGTCCTAAGAGGGTTTTGAAATGAAGGTACGTCCGTCCGTCAAGAAGATCTGCAAGAACTGCAAGATCGTGCGCCGTCGCGGGGTGGTCTATGTGATCTGCTCCGATACGCGCCACAAGCAGCGCCAGGGCTGATGGTCCTGGTTCCGCAGCGCACAGACGTTGATTTAGTGAAGGTTCCACGTAGAATGCCGCGCCTTTCGGCTCGGCTTGGGGCGATCTGATGGCACGTATAGCCGGTATCAACATCCCGATGAACAAGCACGTGTGGGTCGGGCTCACGCATATTTTTGGCGTGGGACGCACTCGTGCGAAGGAAGCCTGCGAGATCACGGGCATCGATCCGTCGACAAAGGTCAAGGACCTGACGGACGCCGAGGTCGCCGCGCTGCGCTCCCAGATCGCCAAATGGGCGGTCGAGGGCGATTTGCGCCGAGAGGTTTCCATGAACATCAAGCGTCTCATGGACCTTGGCACGTGGCGCGGCATGCGTCACCGCAAGGGTCTGCCGATGCGCGGTCAGCGCACCCGCACGAATGCCCGCACCCGCAAGGGTCCGCGCAAGGCGGCCGTCAAGCTCAACGCGCCTCCGGGCAAGTAACAGTCAGGTAACGGTAAACCTATGGCCGATCAGAAGACTGCAGCCGCGAACGCTGCGAAGAAGCCGAAGAAGGCGCGCAAGAACGTGCTCGACGGCATCGCGCACATCCACGCGTCCTTCAACAACACGATCATCACGATCACCGATCGTCAGGGCAATACCTTGTCCTGGGCGACCTCGGGCGGCTGCGGATTCCGCGGTTCGCGCAAGAGCACGCCGTTCGCTGCGCAGGTCGCCGCCGAGAAGGCGGGCGTTGCTGCGCAGGAACACGGGCTCAAGAACGTCGAGGTCCGCGTGGGCGGTCCCGGCCCGGGACGCGAGTCCGCGGTTCGAGCCCTGAACGGCTGCGGCCTCAAGATCACCAGCATTTCCGACATCACGCCGATCCCGCACAACGGCTGCCGTCCGCCGAAGAAGCGCCGGGTCTGATGCGGCGCAACGGATAGGAATACAGACATGGCGCGTTATATCGGTCCCAAGTGCAAGCTCTCCCGTCGCGAGGGCACGGATCTTTTCCTCAAGAGCGGAGCCAAGCCGCTTGAGAGCAAGTGCAAGCTTCAGGTCCCGCCGGGTGGCGTGAAGGGCGAGCGCCGTACGCGCCTGTCCGACTACGGCGCCCAGCTGCGTGAGAAGCAGAAGCTTCGTCGCATGTACGGCGTCCTCGAGCGCCAGTTCCGCAACTACTACCAGGAAGCCTCGCGCCGCACCGGCGCCACCGGCGAAAACCTGCTGAAAATGCTGGAATCGCGTCTGGACAACGTGGTCTACCGCATGGGCTTTGCGTCCACGCGTTCGGAAGCCCGCCAGCTGGTGAGCCACAAGGCCATCCAGGTCAATGGCGAGGCTGTCACCATCGCGTCGTATCAGGTAAAGGCCGGCGACGTCGTCCAGATCCGCGAGAAGTCCAAGAGCCAGCTGCGTGTGCAGACGGCGCTGGCGAGCGCGGCCCAGGCCGGGTTCCCGGAATGGCTGGACGTGAACGAGAAGGAAATGCGCGGTGTCTTCAAGGCCGCGCCCGCCCGCGACGATATTCTGCCCGACATCAACGAGAACCTCGTCGTCGAGCTGTATTCGAAGTAAGGAAGGAGGTTCGATGCAATCTTCAGTGACCGAATTCCTCAAGCCCCGCGTGGTGAAGGTTCAACCTGTCGCCCCGCGTCAGGCGCGCGTGGTCATCGAGCCGTTCGAGCGTGGCTTCGGCCATACGCTTGGCAACGCGCTCCGCCGCGTTCTGCTGTCGTCCATGCCGGGCGCCGCGATCACGGAAGTAGAGATCGAGGGCGTGCTACACGAGTACACCAGCATCGAGGGTGTCCAGGAGGACGTCGTTGACGTCCTGCTGAACCTCAAGGCCGTCGCCATCAAGATGCACTCGCGCGAGTCTGCCGAACTCCGCCTGCACAAGAAGGGCCCCGGCCCGGTGACGGCGGGCGACATCCAGGTCGATCACGACGTCGAGATCGTGAACCCGGAGCATGTGATCGCCAACCTGACGAAGGCTGGTGAGCTCACGATGCAGATCAAGATCGAGAAGGGTCGTGGCTATCGCCCGGCGCTGCAGCGTGCGGCGTTCGAGGAGTCGACCCGCCCGATCGGCCGCCTGCAGCTCGATGCGTCTTTCAGCCCGGTTCGCCGCGTGACGTACTCGGTCGATGCCGCCCGCGTCGAGCAGCGTACGGACCTCGACAAGCTGGTCATCGACATCGAGACGAATGGCACGATCGACGCTGAAGAGGCGATCCGTCGCGCTGGCAGCATCCTCAAGGATCAGCTCTCGGTGTTCGTCGATCTTCAGGGCGAAGACGAGGCCGTCAGCAAGGTCGCCGAGATGCAGTTCGATCCGCTGCTTCTGCGCCCGGTTGATGAGCTTGAACTCACGGTCCGCAGCGCGAATTGCCTGAAGGCCGAAAACATCCATTACATCGGTGATCTCGTGCAGCGGACCGAAGTCGAGCTGCTGCGCACGCCGAATCTTGGCAAGAAGTCGTTGACGGAAATAAAGGAAGTGCTGCAGGGCCACGGGCTCATGCTGGGCATGCGCCTTGATGGTTGGCCGCCGGCCGGCCTCCGCCACGACGACGAGCGCGACACGATCTGATAGGTAAGACATGCGTCATCAACTTTCCGGCCGCCAGCTTTCGCGCAATGCCCCCCATCGGCAGGCGATGCTGCGCAACATGGCGGTCTCGCTGCTGAAGCACGAGACGATTCGTACCACCATCCAGAAGGCGAAGGAGCTGCGTCGCGTCGTCGAGCCGCTCATCACCTTGGCGAAGGTCGACACCGAGGCGAAGCGTCGTCTGGCGTTTGCGCGCCTGCGTGACGCTGCTGTCGTCGAGAAGCTGTTCTCGGACCTCGGCAAGCGCTTCAGCGGGCGTCCGGGTGGCTACACCCGCATCCTGCACATGGCGCCGCGCCCGGGTGACAACGCCGACATGGCGTTGATGCAGCTGGTCGATGGCCCGGCCGCGGTCGCGGCCGAGAAGCCGGTCAAGGCAAAGGCAAAGAAGAAGGCTGCACCCAAGGCCGAAGCCGAGGCAGAAGCCGCGCCGGCCAAGGCGCCCCGCAAGAAAAAGGCCGCCGCGGCCTGATCCTGCAAGCCGGCGATCCTTCCCGGGATCGCCGGATTCGATTCGTAGACGGCGCGTCGTGGTGCAAACCCGATGCGCCGTTTGCTTTTCAGCAGCCGCCTTCTTTCAGGATCCCGCTGCCAGGAATGCGTCCCGGGTGAGGTTTTCACATCCGGTTCGTCCGACGACCAGGTTGTCCTCGATGCGGATGCCGCCGTGCTGCTTCAGCCGATCGACGACGTCCCAGTCGACATGGGGCGCCAGAGGGCCGCGCCGCGCCGCGTCCAGCAGCATGTCGATGAAGTAGATGCCGGGCTCCATGGTGACCACCATGCCCTGCTCGAGGCGTCGGGTCAGCCTCAGCGCCGGGTGGCCTGCGGGTGGTGGTAGCGGCGGGGCGTCCGGAGCGGGATGGAATCCGCCGACATCATGTACCTGCAGGCCCAGCAGGTGCCCGAGTCCATGCGGCAGGAATGTTCCAGAGAGTCCGGATTCGACGGCGTCCTCTGCCGCGATGCGCAGCACGCCGGCATCCTGCAGGAGCCCGGCCACCTTGTGGTGCGCGAGCAGATGCAGGTCTGGCCAGTGGGTTCCCTCGCGCACCGTTCCGCACAGGGATTGCTGGAGTTCTTCCATGCCCTGGACGAGGGCATCGAATTCGTCTCCGGGGTTGGCGGCCCAGCTGCGGGTGATGTCGCTGCCGTAGCCCCTGTAGGACGCCCCGGCGTCGATCAGCAGCGACGTCGGCCGGCCCGGGCGTGCCGCATCCAGAGACTGATAGTGCAGGGTTGCGCCATTGGCGCCGCGCGCGATGATCGGGCGATAGGGCAAGTCTGACTCGCGTTGGCCGCAAGCTGCCAGGAAGGCTTGGTGGATGCCCAGTTCGCTTTCTCCAGCCTTGTGCGCCGCACGGGCCGCGACGTGGCCCGCCGCAGCTTTGCGGCTAGCTTCGCGCTGGCAGGCGATCTCGTAACTGGTCTTGCGGACCCTTTGCTCGTGCAGCCAGCGCAGGAGCGTTTCAGGGTTTGTCTCGATGCCGCCCAGCGCCGCGGTTTCCGGTGTTGCTTCCCCGATGAACGCGGTCCGGCCGGCGGGAGCGGGCAGCGCGGCGACCATTTCCTTCCAGTCCCTGACCGGGATGAGCTCGAAGTGTGTCGTCCACGCGCCCTCGGGGAGCGAAGGCGGCTTGTGCCAGTAATCCTGCGGGGCGTGGAAGAGTAGCAGGGGCTTTCGGCCTGGCTCGATGTGCAGGAGGCTGTGCGGCGCATCCGTCCGCGGTACCCACCAGGTGAAATGCGGGTTGGGGCGGTACGGGAAGGTCTGGTCGTCCAGGAAGGCCAGATGCTCGATGCCTGAATGCACGAGCAGTGCATCGAAACCACTTGCCGACAGGGCTTTTTCGGTTCGTTCCGAAACCGTCGCCAGGTGCGAAGCGTGCAGGGCGTCGAGTTCTGGATGGGCGTTCATGTTCTGCTGTCCGGAAGGGGGTGGTGCGTGCCGTACAGCCCTTGTTCAGCTTGGGGGGCAACGGCTCCGAATCGGTGTCGAACGGGAGTTTTCAATCCCGATCGGACTCTATAAGATTACCCGCAGCGATAGTTCAGTCTGTGTATCGCTTGGTCTCTTGCACTTCCAATCCAATTTTCTGGGGTATCGATTCATGAACACGAAACTCGCTCTGAGCGCCTTCGCCGTCGCCCTGGCCCTGGCCGCCTGCGCCAAGAAGGAAGAGGCTCCGGCCGCTGCTCCGGCTCCGGCCGCTGCTCCTGCCGAGGCCGCTCCGGCCGCCGACGCCGCCGCTCCGGCTGCCGAGGCTCCGGCCGCTGCTCCGGCTGCCGAGGCTGCTCCGGCCGCCAAGTAATCGCTTCATGCGGTTCGCCGACCGGGTCCGAGAGGATCCGGTCGGATATCAAAGCCCGGTCAGGTCCCGTACCTGCCCGGGCTTTGTGTTTCAGGCAGGGCCGAGCAGGGGAGCCAGGTAGCGCCCGGTTTCAGAAGAGGCTTCAGCCGCCACCTGTTCCGGGGTGCCGCTTGCGATGATCCGCCCGCCGCCGGCACCGCCCTCCGGTCCCAGATCGATCAACCAGTCGGCTGTCTTCACGACGTCCAGGTTGTGTTCGATCACGACGATGGTGTTGCCCTCGTCGCGCAGACGGTGCAACACCTTCAGCAATTGTGCGACGTCGTGGAAATGCAGGCCGGTGGTCGGTTCGTCCAGGATGTAGAGCGTGCGGCCCGTGGCTCGCTTGGCGAGTTCGCGGGCGAGCTTCACGCGCTGTGCCTCGCCGCCTGACAGCGTCGTCGCGTTCTGTCCGAGGCGCAGGTAGGCAAGGCCGACGTCCATGAGCGTCTGCAGTTTCGTGGCCACCGCGGGGATGGGCTGGAAGAACGACAGGGCGTCTTCGACGGTCATTTCGAGCACGTCGTGAATGGTTTTGCCCCGGTAGCGGATTTCCAGCGTTTCGCGGTTGTAGCGTTGGCCCTTGCAGATGTCGCAGGGCACGTAGACGTCCGGCAGGAAGTGCATCTCGACCCGGATCAGCCCGTCGCCCTGGCAGGCCTCGCAGCGACCACCTTTCACGTTGAAGCTGAACCGGCCCGCGTCATAGCCGCGGGTGCGTGCCTCCGGCACCTGTGCGAAGAGTTCGCGAAGCGGTGCGAAGAGGCCGGTATACGTCGCGGGGTTGGAGCGGGGCGTCCGCCCGATGGGGCTCTGGTCGATATCGATGACACGGTCTATCAGTTCCAGTCCTTCCACGCCGTCCACCGCCGCCGGTACCCCATCGCCAAGCCCGAGATGGTGAGTGGCGGCACGGAACAGCGTGTCGTTCACCAGGGTGGACTTGCCGGAGCCGGATACGCCCGTCACGCAGGTCAGCAGTCCGACCGGGAAGCTTGCGTCGATGCCACGCAGGTTGTTCGCGCGCGCACCGGACAGTCGTATCGCCCGTCGTGGGTCGGGCCGGAGCCGCTCCGGAGGCACGGGGATCCGCTCGCGTCCCGAGAGGTAGGCGCCGGTCAGTGAACCGGGATGCGCGAGGATTTCGGCGGGCGTACCTTGGGCGACGATCGCGCCACCGTGCACGCCCGCGCCGGGGCCGAGGTCGACGACATAGTCCGCGGTGAGGATCGCGTCCTCGTCGTGCTCCACCACGATGACGGTGTTTCCCAGATCCCGCAGTCGTCGCAGGGTAGCCAGCAGCCGCTGGTTGTCCCGCTGGTGCAGGCCGATCGATGGTTCGTCCAGGATGTACATCACCCCGGTCAGTCCCGATCCGACCTGGCTGGCAAGCCTGATCCGCTGCGCCTCACCGCCGGAGAGCGTTTCCGCGCTGCGATCAAGCGTCAGGTAGTCCAGTCCGACGTCGACGAGGAACCGCAGCCTGTCGGCCACCTCCTTCACGATGCGGGCAGCGATTTCGCCCCGCCAGCCATCGAGCGACAGGTGGCCATAGAGGTCGAGGGCCGATCCGACGGACAGGTGGGAGACTTCCGGCAGGCTGCGGCCGTCCACGAAGACGTGCCGCGCGTCGCGGTTGAGGCGGGCGCCCTGGCACAGCGTGCAGGTACGGATGCCGCGGTATTTGCCCAGTTCCTCCCGTACCGTCGCTGATTCGGTTTCGCGGTGCCGCCGTTCGAGGTTCGGCAGGATGCCCTCGAAGGGGTGTTGCCGTTTCGTCGATCGGCCGCGTGCGTCCGTGTAGCGGAATTCGACCTCGGTCTCGCCGCTGCCGTTGAGCACGACGTCGCGGATCTCCCCCGGCAATTGCGCCCAAGGCGTGTCGATGTCGAAGCGGTAGTGCCGCGCCAGCGCCTGGACCATGAGGAAGTAATACGCATTGCGGCGGTCCCAGCCGCGGATCGCGCCGCCCGCGAGCGACAGTTGCGGGTTCGTCACCACGCGCTGCGGATCGAAGAAGCTCTGGTAGCCGAGGCCGTCGCAGCCACCGCAGGCGCCGGACGGGTTGTTGAAAGAGAACATCTTCGGCTCGAGCAGCGGCACGCTGTGGCCGCAGGTCGGGCAGGCGTGCCGGCTCGAGAAGGTGATGTCTTCCCGTGGACCCTCCGCGAAGGCCAGTCGCGCGATCCCTTCTCCGAGGCGCAACGCCGTCTCGAAGGATTCGGCGAGGCGCGAGGCAAGGTCGGAGCGCGTCCGGAACCGGTCGACGACCGCTTCTATCGTGTGTTTTTTCTTCGGGTCGAGGTCGGACATCTCGTCGACCTCGACGACCTTGCCGTCCACGCGCGCACGCACGAAACCCTGCGAGGACAGTTCTGCCAGCACGTCAGCATGTTCGCCCTTGCGGTCGCTGACCAGCGGCGCCAGCAGCAGCACCGATTCACCTTCCGGCAGCTTGATGACCTGATCGACCATCTGGCTCACTGTCTGCGCGGCAAGGTCGATGCCGTGTTCCGGGCAGCGCGGCACTCCCGCGCGGGCGTAGAGCAGGCGCAGGTAGTCGTGGATTTCCGTGACCGTGCCGACGGTGGAGCGCGGGTTGTGGGAGGTCGCCTTCTGCTCGATCGCGATCGCCGGCGAGAGGCCGTCGATGCCGTCGACGTCGGGCTTGTCCATCATCGACAGGAACTGCCGCGCGTAGGCCGACAGCGATTCGACGTAGCGCCTCTGTCCTTCGGCATACAGCGTGTCGAAGGCCAGCGAGGATTTGCCCGATCCCGAAAGGCCCGTGAACACGATCAGGCTGTTCCGCGGGAGTTCAAGGTCGAGGTTGCGGAGGTTGTGGGTCCGCGCGCCGCGGATGCGCAGGGTTTGCATGGCGTTTCGGCCCGGCCAAAACGGCAACTATAGCGGCTGCGGGCGGTTCGACCGCCTTTTTGGCCCATACAGAGCCGCTTTGTCCGTGCCGCGCCCCTGCGGCCCGACTAGAATGACCGCCACACCAATCACCGGCAGGGGCATCCTCATGGCGCGCGGCATCAACAAGGTCATCCTCATCGGCAACCTCGGCCAGGATCCGGAGGTGCGCGCGATGCCGTCCGGCAGTTCCGTGGCGAACCTGCGCATTGCGACGACCGAGAGCTGGCGCGACAAGCAGACAGGCGAGAACAAGGAAGTCACCGAGTGGCATACCGTCGTGCTGTTCGGGCGCACCGCCGAGGTGGCCCAGCAGTACCTGCGCAAGGGGTCCTCGGTGTACATCGAGGGCCGTCTCCGTACCCGCAAGTGGCAGGACAAGTCCGGCAACGACCGTTACACCACCGAGATCGTCGCCAACGACATGCAAATGCTGGGCGGCCGCGGCGGCGGCGGCGGCGGGGAGTCCCGCGAACCCTACAACCAGGGCGGCGGTGACGGTGGTTTCGGCGGTGGTTCGGGCGGCGGTTCGGGTGCGGGCAGCGACCCTGGCTTCCAGGACGACGATATCCCGTTCTGACGCCCCGGCATGGATGCCGCCGCAGATTCCTGCCGATCCGGTCGGCTCTGTGCGCGCTGCGCGCTCCGGCCGGCGGTTGCTTCCTCCGCGCCCGGCGGGGACGCCTCCTGTCCCTTCGCACCGCTCGCTCAGCCGCTGCGGCCGCTGGAGCGGGGCGAGCGCCTGCATGCCGCGGGGGAGGAGTCCATCGGCGTCGTGCTCGTCGTCGACGGCGCGCTGAAGTCGGTGTCTTTCGCACCTGACGGCCAGGAACAGGTGCTGGCCTTCCACCTGCCGGGCGAACTGCTCGGGCTCGATGCCCTGGCGGCAGGTCGGCAGGGTAGCGATGTCGTCGCGCTCTCGCCGTCCATTGTCTGCCACTTTTCGGTCGAGGCCCTGCTGTCCAAGGCCGCAGCCCGCGCGGCCTCCCAGGCGCGACTGGCGCGCGCCATTGGCGAAAGCGCGGCCCGCGACCAGCCGCAGGTCGAGCTTCTCCTCCGACGGCAGGCCGCCGAACGGATCGCGCTCTTCCTCCATCGCCTGCTGGCGCGCATGCAGCCGCCGGGCGAGTCACTCGTTGAACTGACCTTGCCGATGAGCCGGGAGGACATCGCCCGGCATATCGGCCTGGCGCTGGAAACGGTAAGCCGCGGCTTTACGCGTTTGCAGGACCATGGCGTGATCCGCGTGCTGGGCCGCCATATCGAAATCCGCGAGCCGGACGTCCTGGCGAAGCGGGCGCGCCGGACCTGAGCGGGCCCGATGCGTCGCTAGGGGGCGACGCAGCCGAGCGCTGCGAGCAGGCGGTGCGCTGCTGGGGCCTGTATCAACCAGGGCGCGGCCGCCGTGACGAGGCCCGCCATCAACACGAAGAGTCCCGCGGCGACGCGAAGGCCCCGCCGTTGCAGGAAGCGGCCCAGTCGCGCGCCGCTCCAGGTCAGCGGCACCATCAGTGGCAAGGTGCCCAATCCGAAGGCCGCCATCGTCAGTGCGCCGCCGGTCGTGCTGGCCTGCAGCCAGGCCGCGGTCAGTACCGTGCCGGACAGTCCGCAGGGCAACCATCCCCAGAGCACGCCGGCAAGGAGCCGCTTGCCACTTGTGTCAGCCGGCAGGAGGCGACGGTGCAGGGGGGCGAGCCAACCCAAGGCCATGCGGCCGGGACGCGCCAGCAGCGCCAGTCGCCCGGCAGAATCCAGTAGGCGCAGCGCCGCGATGACGAGCACGGCGCCGAGTGCGACGCGCAATAAGGCGCGCAGTTCGGACGCCCGGGCGAGTTCCACGATGCCGTGTCCCAGGCCACCGGCGACCGCGCCCGCCAACACATACCCCAGCAGTCGGCCGAGGTTGGGTTCGAGCGCGGCGCGCAGGCTGCGTTCGCGGCCCATGGCGGGAAAGGCCGTGGCGATGCCGCCGCACATGGCCGCGCAGTGCGCGCCGCCCAGCAAGGCGCTCAGGAGGGCGCTGCCGAGCAGGAGCCAGTCAGGCGGCATCGCGCGGTGGCTGGCGCGGCGCGTCCTGCGGATCGTCCGCGAGGATGTCGAGCGGTGGTGTTTCCAGGTCGTCGAACTGGCCCGACCTGACGGCCCAGGCGAACGCCCAGATGGCGCCCACCAGCAGCGCGAGGCTCAGCGGGATCAACAGCAGAAGGATCGTCATGCGCGCCCCGGACGCGTCAGCCGCAAGGCATTCACGGTGACGGTGAGCGACGAGACTACCATTGCGAGCGCGGCCATCCACGGCGTGACATGCCCCATGGCGGCGAGCGGCAGCGCGAGCAGGTTGTAGCCGAGAGCCCAGGCGAGGTTGCAGCGGATGATCCGTTGCGTGCGGCGCGCGAGGTCGAGGGCCGCCGGGATGCGGGCTAGTGCATCCTGCGTCAGCACGAAATCGCCGGCTTGCTGGGCAAGCGCTGCGCCGCGCGACACGACCAAGGACACGTCAGCGCCGGCCAGCACCGGCGCATCATTGAGGCCGTCGCCCACCATCGCTACGACTTTTCCGCCCGCCTGCAAAGCGCGCACGCGCGCGAGCTTGTCTTCGGGTTGCAGGCGTCCGACGGCATCCGGCAGGCGCAGTCGCGCGGCGAATTCAGCCACGGACGCTTCGGCGTCGCCGCTGTAGAGGTGCAGCTGCAGGCCCTGTGTCTGCAGGCACGCCAGCGCCTCGGCGGCATCGTCGCGCGCGGCTTCCTGCAGGCGGAACGCCGCGAGGCTGCGATGACCGTCGCCCAGCCAGATACGGCCGTCATCGTTCGCCGTGACTTCCACAGCCTGCATGGCAAAGGAGGCAAGGCCCAGGCGCCAAAGGCGGCCGTCGACGATGCCTTCGACGCCGGAGCCCGCCACTTCGCGCACGCCAGAGACGGCACGGCCGTCATCGAATGCCGCAAAGGCTCGCGCCAGGGGATGGCGCGAGCCGCGTTCCAATGCCGCAGCGATCGCGCGCGCCGTGGCGGCATCTATCGCTGCGATGCCATCGTCGCGCCTGCATTCGGTGTCGACCAGTTCCGGTCGACCGGTGCTCAGCGTTCCGGTCTTGTCGAAGACCAGGTCGCTCGCACGGACGAGGGTGTCGAGCGCATCCGGACGCGTGGCGAGCACGCCGAGCTTCGACAGGCGACCGTGTGCGGCAGCCAGGGCGGCGGGCACGGACAGCGACAGCGCGCAGGGACAGCTGATTACGAGCAGCGACAGCAGGACCTCGAAGGCGCGCGTGGGCTGGTGGAGGTGCCACCAGACGTAGACGATCGTGGCGACGAGCAACAAGCCGATGACGAACCCCGCGGCCACGCGATCGGCAAGGCGCGCGAGGCGTGGGCGGTGCGCCTGGGCCTGTTCGACGAGTCGCGTCAGCGCCGACAGGCGCGTGCCGCTGCCGGCGACCGTCACGCGGATGCGCAGGGGGCGATCGACGCTGACGGTGCCGGCGAGCACCGTGTCGCCAACGGCATGGTCGAGGGGATGCGATTCACCGGTCAGCAAGGCTTCGGAAATCGCGGCAGGGGCGTCGAGCAGTACTCCGTCCGCCGGCAGCGTCTCGCCCGCGGCGATGCGCACGACATCCCCGGACAGCAGCTGCTCGGTCGCGACCGTCTCGACGCCGCCGGCCGATTTTTCGCGCACGGCCAGGGCGGGCTGCGCCTGGGCGAGCGCATCGACCTGCGCGCTGGCGACGGCGCGCGTGCGCTGTTCGAGGAGACGCGCGGCGAGCAGCAGGAACACGAACATCACGGCCGTGTCGTACCAGACCTGCGGACCGCCGCGCAGTGTCTCGACCACGCTGCCGCCCCAGGCAAGCAGGGTGCCGGCGGCAACGAGCGAGTCCATGCCCGGCCTGCGGTGGCGCAGTTCACGCCAGGCGCCTGCGAGGAAGGGCCAGCCGGACCAGAAGATCACCGGCGTCGACACCAGGAAGGTGATCCAGCGCAGGAAGTCGCGCGTCGGAACCGGCATGTGGCCCTGCGTGTCGAGGTACAGCGCCTCGGCGAACATCATGGCCTGCAACGCACCGAGTCCGGCCGCGCCGAGCCGCAGCAGCCAGCGGCGGCGCGAGGCTTCGCGCGCCCTTTCGATTTCCAGTCCGCGGGCGAGCGCGGGCCGGAATCCCAGGGCGGCCAGCCGCGACAAGGCGACGGAGAGTCGCGTGCGCGCCGGATCCCAGGCGATGCGGATGCGCCCCGTGATCGCGTTCGCGCCGATATCGAGCACGCCGGGCTCGCGCGTCAGGGCGCGATCGATCAGCCAAGCGCAGGCGGCGCAGCGCATGCCATCCGTGACGAGCGTGATTTCGCGCCCGCCCGGTACGTCACGCACGTGCCCGGCCTGGATGTCATCGCGGTCCCAGCTGGCATAGTCTCTGGCTTCGGCTTCGACGCGCGCGCTGGCATCGCTGCGGAGCCGGTAGTAATCCTCGAGTCGGGCGTCGCGGATCCAGCGGGCGGCACCGGCGCAGCCTTCGCAGCAGAACACGCGCAGGGCGCCGTCGAGTTCGAGCCGCGGGCCGCCGGGTCCGACGGGCTCCGCGCAGTGATGGCACCGACGGGTCGCGTTCCGGCCGGTCACGGCGCCGCAGCGCGCAGGAGCAGGGCCTGCTGGCCGCGGGTCAGGCGACCCGACAGGCGCCAGCTGCCGTCGGCGGCCTCGAGCCGCACGAGCCAGTCGTTGCCATCCACCCGCACGGCCTGGGCCGCCCAGCCCTGCGCCGTCGCCTGCAGGGCGGGATGCAGGTCGTGGTCGTCATCCGTCGGATGCGCGAGGGTGAGCTTCGGCGGCACGCTCCGGTCGAAACCGCCGGTGACCGGAACGACCTGCGTGTCCTGGTCGGTGAACAGCAGCGTGACAGACAGGCCGAGCCGCGCGGCGCGTTGTTCCGGACCGGTGTCAGCCACCTGCATCTGGCCGGTTCGCTGGACTGCGTCGAGGACACCGTCATCCGGACCTGCATGCACGGCCTGGTAGACCAGGCCGAGGCTGGCGACGATCGCCATGGCAGGCAGGCCGAGCACCAGCCAGAGCATCGGCTCACGCAAGGCGGGGCGTGTTTCGCTCATGGCACGGGCCCGAAGAAACTGCTCTCCGTCTTGCGCGGTCGGCTGCCGTCAACGGGGGCGGTCAGGAAGTGCAGCTCGTGGCGCCCCTTGAGCGCCGCCGGACCCGTCACGGTGAGCGGCACGGCGATGACTTCGCCGGCCGGGGCGGTGACCCGGATCGGGCTGTCGCGCAGCGCGAGCCCGTCGCGGCCGTCATCGCCCGTGGTGGCGTCCTCGATGGTGATCAGGAAGTCGCGCGGGCTGTCGGTCTTGTTCACGAGCTTGAGCTGGTAGCTGTTCTCGACCTGGCCATCCGGCAGCACGCGGTAAAGCGCGTTGCGGTCGCGGATGACCTCGCTGATGAAGCTGGCGCGGTGCATGACGCCCCACACCCAGGCCGCGAAGATCAGGCCGAGGAGGGCGCCATACACGATGATGCGCGGGCGCACGACATGCGTGGGCTTGCCGTCGATCGCATGCTGGGTGGTGTAGCGCACCAGGCCCTTCGGGTAACCGACCTTCTCCATGACCGTGTCGCAGGCATCGATGCAGGCGCCGCAGGCAATGCACTCATATTGCAGGCCGTTGCGGATGTCGATGCCGGTCGGGCAGACCTGCACGCAGAGCGTGCAGTCGACGCAGTCGCCCAGCTGTTCGGTCTTGAACTCGGGCAGCGGCTCGGCCTTCTGGCGCCAGTCGAAGGTGATCGTGCCGCTCGCCTGGGCCTGTGCCGTCGCTGCGGTCGGATGCTGGCTCGTGCGGAAGACGTAGTCGTAGGCCGTGGCTTTGTCGAGCAGGCCGCGCGCGCGCTCCAGCACGCTGGGCACGCTGCCGCGTTTGCGCGGGCCGCGCGGTTCGCCGCGCATCGCGTCGTAGGCGATGATCAGCGTATTGCGATCGAACATCGCGCTCTGGAAGCGCGCATACGGGCACATGTATTTGCAGACCTGCACGCGCAGGAAGCCTGCGTTGCCCCAAGTGGCGAAGCCGTAGAACAGCACCCAGAAGGTTTCCCAGTGGCCCCAGTCGGACGTGCCGGCGCGGTGCCAGAGTTCCTGGATCGGCGTGAAGAAGCCGACGAAGGTGAAGCCGGTCCACAGCCCAAAAGCGGCCCACAGGAAGTGTTTCGCGCCCTTGCGCAGGATCTTCTCGCGGGTCCAGGGTGCCGCATCGAGCCGCATGCGCTGCAGGCGGTCGCCCTCGGTCCAGCGCTCCATCTTCAGGAACACTTCGGTCCAGACCGTCTGCGGGCAGGCGTAGCCGCACCACAGGCGACCGGCGAGGGCGGTGAAGAAGAACAAGGACAGCGCCGCGAGGATCAGCAGCAGGGCGAGGAACAGGAAATCCTGTGGCCAGAACGTGAGGCCGAAGACGTGGAACTTGCGGGCGGGCAGGTCGAAGAGCACGGCCTGGCGGCCGTCCCAGCGGATCCACGGAAACAGGTAGAACATGCCGAGCAGCCAGATCAGTGCCGCAAGGCGCAGGCGCTGCAGCGGGCCGCTGATGTCGCGCGGATAAACCTTGCGCTCGCTGACGTAGGCGGCGCCCGTGTATTCCACGACGGGTTGGGGAAGGCGGCTCATGGCGGGGACTCTAGTCCCCGGACAGCGGCTTGTTGAAGCGGCTCCCGGGGCACAGCAGCACGGACGTGAAGAAACTGGACGACGCGGTCGCGATCCAGAACACGAAGAACCCGAGCGAGTAGCCGAGCTTGCGCGTCAGCGGCAGTTCGGGAAAGGTCATGTCGCGCAGTTCGAGCGGATCGACGAAGGCGAAGCACACCATCGTCGCCACGCCCGCGGCGAAAAAGCTGGGCCAGAGCACGGCGCCCAGCCGCTGCGCGAGCGGCTGGACTTCCTCACGTGCCTCGGTCATGGCTCAGTTCCCCGGCTTGTGCGAGAGCGACCAGACGTAGGCTGCCGCAAGGCGCGCGCGGGTCTCGCCGATCAGCGGCTTGTGGGCCGGCATCTGGCCGTTGCGGCCCTGGTCGATGCCGGTCAGCAGCACGTCACGGCTGCTGCCATAGACCCAGGCGTCGTCCGTCAGGTTCGGCGCGCCAAGCACGGTCATGCCCTTGGCATCCGGGCCGTGGCAGGCCGCGCAGATCGAGACGAAGAGCTTCTGGCCGCGTTCCTTAACGTCGGCAGCCGGCTGTTCCAGGTTCGACAGCGAACGCACGTAGCTGATCACGTCGTCCTTGGCTGTCGCGCCGCCCATCGCGGTCAGCGACGCGGCCCACGACGGCATCGCGGCCTGGCGGCCGTTCAGCACAGTCTCGAGGATCTGGGCCGGTTCACCGCCCCACTGCCAGGAGCTGTCGGCCAGGTTCGGGTATCCGACCGCGCCCTGCGCATTGGAGCCATGACAGACCGCGCAGGTGTTCGCGAACACGTTCTTGCCGAGCGCGAGGGCCTTCGGATCCGCCGCGAGTTCCGGCAGGTCCTTGCCCTCGAAGGGCTTCAAGGCGGCCGCGAGCTTCGCGTCGCCGTCGGCCTTGGCCGCGTTGTGTTCCTTGGCCGAGGTCCAGCCCGAAGTGCCGGCGAAGTTGCCGAAACCCGGGTACCAGACGAGGTAGCCGATCGTGAAGATGATCGTGAGGTAGAAGAGGTTGATCCACCACTTCGGCAGGGGCTTGTTGTATTCGGTGATGTCTCCGTCCCAGACATGGCCGGTCTTTTCCGGCTCGGCTTCGCCCTCGTGGCGACGCGAGGTGTACCAGAGCAGCACGACGCAGGCGATGACCTGCAGCACCACCAGCGCGATCACATATGCCGACCAACTGCCGCTCATGTGCGGGTCTCCTCGTCGTCGTTCAACGGTAGTCGGGCTGCCGCGTCAAAGTCCTTCTTGCGGGCCGGATGCCAGGCCCAGGCCCAGCCCGCCACGAACAACACCAGCAGGGCGCCGGTCACGATGCCCGCGACCATCTCAATTCCCCTTCCGTGCGGCGGTACCGAGCCCCTGCAGGTAGGCCACCAGTGCGTCCAGTTCCGTCCTGCCCGCGACGTCCGTCGCCGCGGCCGAGATCTCGCCGTCCGAATAG
>JBDLPS010000258.1:0-13167 GCA_039800965.1 Pseudomonadota bacterium
GCTGGCCCCGCCCACGGGCGACACGAAGCCGGCGACCGGGATGTTCGTGCTGCTCTCGTTCGACCACGCAGCCCAGTTCACGCCGAGGTCCGCGGCCTTGTCCGTCTTGACGTCGACGATGATCGCCTCGATGAGAACCTGCGCCCTGCGTATGTCCAGCTTGTCCACGATGGAGAGGAGCGAGCGCATCATCTTCGGTGGTGCGGTGATGACCAGCGCGTTGGTCTGCTTGTCGGGCCAGATCGTGATGCTGCGCTCCGCAGCGGCGGGCGAGGCGCCAGCGCCACCCGCGGCGGGCGCAGCCGTGGTGCCGGAAACCTGTTCCTTGAGCCGCGGCGCGAGTTTTTCCGCATCCGCATAGCGCAGGTAGCGGACCTGGGTGTCGCCGCCGTTCTCGAGCGGCGTGTCGAGGTGGGCAACGAGTGCTGCAATCCGTAGACGTGCCGCCTTCTCGCCGCTCACCAGTACGCTGTTCGAACGTTCGTCGGCGACCACCTTCGTCTGGACCCCGCCGGCTTCGGCTGCTGCCTGTCCGGCCGTCAGCGCCGCTATGGTCCTCACCACATCCGCCGCGGTCGAATTCTGCAGCGGGATGATCTCGATGTTCGCGTCGCCGGCCTGGTCGACGCGGCCGATGATCTTCATGATGCGGGCGACGTTGTTGGCCCGGTCCGAAATGATGATCGTGTTGGTGCCCGGGAGGGATACCAGTTGGCCGTATTGCGCGACGAGGGGTCGCAAGACCTGGACCATCTGCGCGGCGCTGGTGTTCCGGGTCTGGATGACCTGCGTCACCATCTCGTCGGACGAGCCGCTGACATGGTCGGGCAGGTCGTTGGCCGGCATGGTGCGCACGTTTGCGTCCGGCACGATCTTGACCAGATTGCCTGCCGGGACGGCCACGAAGCCATGGACCTGGAGGATCGACAGAAAGGCCTGATAGAACTCCGTCGGCGTCATCGGCGAAGCGGAGACGAGGTTGACCTGGGCGCGGACGCGAGGGTCGATGATGAAATTGCGGCCGGTCGCGGCGCTGACGGCTTCCGCGACCTGCGTGATGTCGGCGTCCTTGAAATTCGTCGTGATCCGCTGGTTCCCTGCCAGGGGGGCGTTGCCCGCGGCCGGTGCCTGCGCCTGCGCGGACGGGCCGGCCGTCAGCGCCAGCGCCATGACGGCCGCGCCTGCGGTGGCCGGCAGGAGTCGCCGTGCTGTTCTGGTCGATGCCGGATTCATGGCTGTATTTCTTCTCTCGGTTCGGGTCGCCGCGTCATGGCGGCGGGATCGATGCGGGTTCGGCGGCGGGTGGCGCCTGGGTGGTGCGTTCCGCGTCGGTGATGGCCTGGGCGACATTGACGAGCACGTCCTGCGGGCGTCCGTCCCTCACGATCGAAACACGTGCATTGGGCGATGTCGCCAGTGTCCCGAAGACGTTCGCGCCGGAAGCCGGGTCATCCAGTGGGGTGCCGTTGATCGCGGTCACGAGGTCGCCTGCCTGCAGACCGAGGCGCGCGAAGGCCTGCCGATTGGCCCCCGGGAATACCCGATAACCTTTCTGCTTGCCGTCGACCAGCACCGCCTGCGGCCGCATCACGTTGGTGATGGCGGCTGGATTCTGCTGCACCAGTTGCTGGGCACGCTCCGCGGCAGCCGGTTGTGGCGCCACCTGTCCCTGGCCGCTGGCCGGCGACTGCCGGGGGAGCGCCAGCGACTCCAGGCTGCCGCCGCGTTCGATGACCACGCGGTCGACATGCACCGCAGCCAGCCGTGCACCGCCGGGCAGCACGCTGCCCACCAGGTGGACCTTGGCGGCCTCCGCCGTCGGGCCGAGTATGGCGACTCCGCGTCCGGGGTCCGTTGCCGCCAGCACGCCCACGAGCACCAGCGGCAGGGTGCTGCCGGGCAGCGCGGATTGCGACGGACCTGCGGCGCCGAACAGGTTGGCGCCGATGAGCGACGGCAGGTCCGTCTGGGCAGGAAGGGGTGGCAATTGCACCGCTGCGTCGAGACTGCGCCGGGGAGGTGCGGTGAGGTCTACGATCAGGAGCGCCGCGCGGATTCCCAGCAGTGCGACCAGCAACAGCGACAGGAGCGCCGGCGCCCGGGCCATCAGCGCGGGCACCAGGCCGGCCGTCCGCAGGGATTGCAGCGTCGCGCTCACAGTGGACATATTATGCGTGCCGTGCAACGACGCTCACAAGCGGCTGTTCGGCCGTGAAAATGACAGGATCGTCACCCGCTACTTGTACAGCACCGGGTGCGCCCTTATATACCCCGGACCGTGAAAACGATGACTCCAGATTCCAGAACCGTGAAGGCCGCCGGGGAGCCGTTGGGTCCCGCCGAGGGGCCGGCCGACCAGGGCCTTCTCGTCGAGGAGGCCGTGCCGCGCGTCCGCCAGCCGCCGCTGTACAACGTGGTGCTGCTCAACGACGACTACACGCCCATGGAGTTCGTCGTCGACATCCTGGAGCGTTTCTTCCGCATGGACCGCTCCGGCGCGACGCGGGTCATGCTGGAGGTCCATACGCGCGGCAAGGGGGTCTGCGGGATCTTCACTTACGAAATCGCCGAAACGAAGGTGGCCCAGGTCACCACCTATTCACGCGACCACCAGCATCCGCTGATGTGCACGCTGGAAGAGGCCTGAAACCGAGGGACAGACGTGCTTTCCAGCGAACTCGAATACTGCCTGAACCAGGCGTTCACCCATGCGCGCGAGTCGCGCCACGAATTCCTGACGGTCGAGCACCTGTTGCTCGCGATCTATGACGCTCCTCGCGTGCGCGAGACGCTGCAGGCCTGCGACGTCGATCCGGAGGCCTTGCGTGCCGACCTGCGCAAGCATGTCGAGGGCACCACACCGCTCGTCCCGGAGTCGGATGAGCGGGAGGTGCAACCGACGCTCGGATTCCAGCGCGTGCTGCAGCGTGCGGTCTTCCACGTGCAGTCGAGCGGCAAGAAGGAAGTCGGCGTCCTCAACGTGCTGGTCGCGCTGTTCAGCGAAAAACAGAGCCATGCCGTCTTCCTGTTGCAGCGCCATGGAGCGACGCGACTCGACGTCATCAATTTCATCTCCCATGGCATGCCCAAGGGTAGCGAGGAGAAGGCCGCCAGGGATGAGCCTGCCGCGGACGGCGAGCGCGAGGCCGAAGGGGGCAGCGCGCTCGAGAAGTACGCCACCAACCTCAACAAGGCGGCGACGGAAGGTCGCATCGATCCGTTGATCGGTCGCCGGCTGGAGGTGGAGCGCACGATCGAGATCCTGTGCCGGCGCCGCAAGAACAACCCGCTGTATGTCGGCGAGGCGGGCGTCGGCAAGACGGCCATCGCGGAAGGCCTGGCTCGCCTCATCGTCGAAAAGCAGGTGCCGGAAGCCATCGCCGACTGCACTATCTTTTCTCTGGACCTCGGTTCTCTCATCGCGGGCACCAAGTATCGCGGCGACTTCGAGAAGCGTCTCAAGGCAGTTCTGGCCGAGCTGCGGCAGTTGCCGGGTGCCGTGCTCTTCATTGACGAGATCCATACCGTCATCGGTGCAGGCGCTGCCTCGGGCGGCGTCATGGATGCGTCGAACCTGATCAAGCCCGCGCTGTCCAGCGGCGAGTTGCGTTGCATCGGTTCGACGACCTACCAGGAATACCGCGGCATCTTCGAGAAGGACCACGCGCTTGCCCGCCGCTTCCAGAAGATCGACGTGGTCGAGCCGACCGTACCTGAAACCATCGAGATCCTGCGCGGATTGAAGCCGAAGTTCGAAGAGCACCACGGCATCCGTTACGACGACGAGGCGCTGTCGGCGGCGGCGGAGCTTGCCGCGCGCCACATCAACGACCGTCACATGCCGGACAAGGCCATCGATGTGGTCGACGAGGCCGGGGCTCGGGCACGGCTCAAACCCGTTCCGCAGCGTCCCGCCAGCATCGACGTCTCGCAGATCGAAGACGTGGTCGCTCGCATCGCACGCATCCCGGCCAAGAGCGTTTCGACATCCGACCGTGAGGTCCTGCGCAACCTCGAGCGCAACCTCAAGTTGGTCATTTTCGGCCAGGACAAGGCCATCGACGCGCTTTCCGCGGCGATCAAGCTGTCGCGTTCAGGTCTGGGCGACCAGCGCAAGCCGGTGGGCAGTTTCCTGTTCGCCGGACCCACGGGCGTCGGCAAGACCGAGGTCACGCGCCAGCTTGCGCTGACACTGGGCGTCGAATTCATCCGCTTCGACATGTCCGAATACATGGAGCGACACACCGTTTCGCGCCTGATCGGCGCGCCGCCGGGATACGTCGGCTTCGACCAGGGCGGCCTGCTGACCGAGGCCGTGGTGAAGCATCCGCACTGCGTGCTGTTGCTCGACGAAGTCGAGAAGGCGCACCCGGACGTATTCAACCTGCTGTTGCAGGTCATGGACCACGGAACGCTGACGGACAACAACGGCCGCAAGACGGATTTCCGGCACGCGATCATCGTCATGACGACCAATGCGGGCGCACAGGAGATGAGTCGTCCGTCGATAGGCTTCACGCAAACGGACAACACCAGCGACGGCATGGAGGCGATCCGCCGCCTCTTTACGCCGGAATTCCGCAACCGCCTGGATGCCATCATCCAGTTCGGGCCGCTGTCCGTGCAGACCATCGAGCGCGTTGTCGACAAGCTGCTGGTGGAGGTGGAGGCGCAACTCGAGCAGAAGGGCGTTCAGATCTCGCTGGACGACGCGGCGCGGGCCTGGCTTGCGGTGCGTGGCTATGACCCGAAGATGGGCGCGCGTCCGATGGCGCGGCTGATCCAGGAGCAGATCAAGCGTCCGCTCGCGGAAGAATTGCTTTTCGGGAAGCTGTCTGGCGGCGGCAGCGTGTTGGTGCGCGTCGCCGTGGACGGGGACTCGCTGGCCTTGGACTGCCAGCCGAACCGGCAGCCGGCACTGGTGGCCGGCCCGGCCTGAGGTCGCTTCAGCGACCGCGGTAGACGATGCGGCCCTTCGAGAGATCGTAGGGCGTCATCTCGACGGTGACGGCATCGCCCGTGAGGATGCGGATGTAGTTCTTGCGCATCTTGCCGGAGATGTGCGCAGTGACCACGTGGCCATTCTTCAGCTGCACGCGGAAGGTCGTGTTGGGCAGGGTCTCGATGACCTCGCCTTCCATCTGGATTGCATCGTCTTTCGACATGTGTCTACTTGGGCCGGAAAAGCCGCGGAGTTTGCATAAAACCGCCACCCAATGCAATGAAAGCCGCCGTGCCGGCGCTGCTCAGCGGGCGATCGGCAGGTGGTGGAGGAATTCCGCGCGGGGCAGGGGGCGGCTGCCTAGGCTGCGGAGATGCGCCGTGGGCATCTGGCAGTCGACCAGCCGGATCCCCTTCAGGTGGGTGTCGGACGCCAGGGTGGCCAGGGCGGCCTTGGACGCATCGTCGGCCCGGCTGAACATCGATTCACCGCAGAACACGGCGCCGATCCGCAGCCCGTAGAGGCCTCCCACCAGTTCCTCGTCGCGCCAGGTTTCGATGCTGTGGGCGAAACCCAGGCGGTGCAGGTCGACGTAGGCGGCGCGCATTTCCGGGGTGATCCACGTTCCCGGGCTGGCGGCGCGTGGCGCGGCGCAGGCGTCGACCACGGCCGCGAAGGCCTGATCCTGGGTGATCCGGTAGCGGCCGCTCCGCAGCGTCCGCCGCAGGCTGCGCGAGATGTGCATTTCCGCGGGAAAGAGTACTTCCCGCGGGTCCGGCGACCACCACAGCAGCGGTTCGCCGGCCGAGTACCACGGGAAGATTCCCCGCTCGTAAGCCGCAACGAGTCGTGCAGGCGACAGGTCGCCCCCTGCGGCCAGCAGCCCGTTCGGCTCGTGCAGTGCGTGATCGACGGGCGGGAAGGCATCGGGCGGAGCGCCGGGATCGATCCAGGGCAGGCGGTCCATCAGAGCCTGCGGAAGGGCGTGTGCCGGGCCACTTCCTCGGCGTAGGCATCGACTGCGGGGCCCTCGCGGGCCAGAAAGGCCGCGATGGCTTGCCGGAAGCGGCCGTCGGCGATGAAGTGGGCCGAGTGGGTGGTCGCCGGCGCGAATCCACGGCTGATCTTGTGTTCGCCCTGCGTGCCGGGTTCGAAGCGGCGGATGCCGCGCTCGATGCAGAACTCGATGCCCTGGTGGTAGCAGCAATCGAAATGCAGGCTGTGGAAATCCTCCAGCGCACCCCAGTAGCGGCCGTAAAGCGTCTCGCTGCACCACAGGAAGATCGATGCCGCGACCGGCCTGTCGTCCTGCAGCGCGAGCTTGACCATCAGGTTGTCACCCATCGTCCGGGCGATCTCGGCGAAGAATCCGCGGTTGAGGTACGGATGATGTCCGTGCCGGAGGAAGGTTGCTTCGTGGAATGCGTAGACGACCTCCAGCAAAGGGGATGTCAGGTCCTTGCCGGCCAGTGTCTCGAAGCGGATCCCGGCCTCTTCGACGCGACGGCGTTCCCGGCGCGCCTTCTTGCGTTTCTCGGCGGTGAAGGTCGAGAGATAGTCCTCGTAGTCCGCATAGCCAGGGTTGTTCCAGTGGAACTGGCAGTCGCGCCGTGCAAGCCACCCCGCGTCGACGAAGGTCCGCAGGTCCTCGGCATGTGGGAACAGCACGTGTGCCGAAGACAGCGACCGCTCCCCGACCAGCACCTCCGCCTGCCTTGCCAGTGCCGCGCGGAGCGCCGGATCGGCGCCGGGTCGCAGCAGGAGCCGACTGCCGGTGGCGGGCGAGAAGGGCACGGTCAGTACGAGCTTCGGGTAGTAGGCGAGACCGACGTCCTCGTAGGCCCTTGCCCAGGCGAAGTCGAAGACGAACTCTCCCCAGGAATCGTGTTTCAGGTAGGCGGGCGTCGCCGCCGCAAGCCCCTTGTCGTCCTCCAGCAGCAGGTGCGCCGGTTGCCAGCCTGTCCGGCGTCCCACACAGCCGGAGTGCTCCAGCGCCGCCAGGAATTCATGGCGCAGGAAAGGGCTGTCCGTCCCCGCCAGCGCGTTCCACGCCCGCGGCTCGACGTCGTCAATCGATTCGATTCGGCGGACGCGGTGCGTCACGTCGGGAGCCGGGTCAGCCCCCGGCGTCCAGGGTTTCGAGGTAGCGGTCCGCGTCCAGCGCGGCCATGCATCCCGAGCCTGCGGACGTGATCGCCTGCCGGTAGACCGAGTCCGCCACGTCTCCGGCCGCGAAGACACCCGGCACGCTGGTCGCCGTGGCGTTGCCGTCGCCGTTGCCGCCACCCTTCACCGTCAGGTAGCCGTTCTTCATCGCGAGCTGGCCGTTGAAGATCGCGGTGTTAGGGGAATGGCCGATCGCGATGAACACGCCGGTTACGTCGATGTCCTGCGTGGCGCCATCGCCAGCGGTGGATTTCACGCGCAGGCCGTTCACGCCGCTGTCGTCGCCCAGGACTTCCTGTACCTCGTTGTTCCACAGAATGCGGACTTTCCCCTCGCGCACTCGCTCGTGCAGGTGATCCTGCAGGATCTTCTCGCTGCGCAGCTTGTCGCGACGGTGCACCAACGTCACGTGGCCGGCGATCTTCGAGAGGTAGAGCGCCTCCTCGACGGCGGTGTTGCCTCCCCCGACCACGGCTACCTTCTGGCCGCGGAAGAAGAAGCCGTCACAGGTCGCGCAGGCTGAAACACCCTTGCCTTTCATGGCCTCTTCCGAGGGCAGCCCGAGGTACTTCGCGGCGGCTCCGGTGGCGACGATCAGCGCATCGCAGGTGTAGGTGGTGGAATCGCCGGAGAGCCGGAAGGGACGCTGTGACAGGTCCACCGTATGGATGTAGTCGTTGACGATCTCGGTCTGGAAACGCTCCGCGTGGCGCCGCATGCGATCCATCAGTTCCGGGCCCTGGACGCCTTCGGCGTCACCCGGCCAGTTGTCCACTTCGGTGGTCGTCATGAGCTGGCCGCCCTGTTCGACCCCGGTGATCAGCAGGGGAGAGCGGTTGGCGCGCGCGGCGTAGACCGCGGCGCTGTAGCCGGCGGGGCCGGAACCCAGGATGATCAGCCGGCTGTGTCGCGAACCCGTCATGTATACTTCCTTCGGTACGTTCCGTAGCAGTTAAATTAGAGAGATTACGAGGTTTGGCGCAAGGGTCTTCGCTTCCTGACGGTTCGAGGTTCACCGCATTGGTGCTGCGCGCGCTGCGTGAGAGTGCGGCGCTGCTGCTGGCGGTGCTTGCGGTCGCCGTCCTTGTCGCGCTGGGCACTTTCCACCCGGAAGACCCGGGATTCTCCTTCACGGGATCCTCCGGGGCTGTTGGCAACGCCATCGGCCCGATCGGCGCCTTCGTTTCCGATATCCTGTTCTTCCTCTTCGGCAAGCCTGCTTTCCTGCTTCCGATCATGCTCGGCGTCGCGGCCTGGCTGGTCTCCCGCAGCCAGGGCGCCGAGGCGCTTCCCGGCAGCACCCGGGTCAATACCGTGGTGCGCATCTGCGGTTTCGTGGTCACGCTGTTTGCCAGTTGCGGGCTTGCGAGCCTGCACTGGGACCCGGGCCTGCTCCGTCAGTCGGCGGGTGGCGTCGTCGGGCAGTTGGTGGGTTTCAAGCTCGCCGGGGGCCTGCAGGTGCTCGGCGCCACGCTCTTCCTGATTGCCGCCTGGATGTCAGGCCTGTCTCTCGCCTTCCACGTTTCCTGGCTCACGGTCATCGACAAACTGGGCTACTGGGCCTGGAACGGCGCGGCGCAGGCCAGGGCGCGCATTGCGGCTAGGCGCGTCGTCGACGAAGGCCTGGAGCGCAAGAAGGCCCGACAGGAAGTCCGTCAGGCCGAACAGAAAAAGCAGGCGGCCCGCGTCGCGCCCGTGGTAATCGCCGCGCCGCCGCCGGTCATCGAACCCAGCAAGCGCGTCGAGAAAGAGCGTCAGACCGGTCTCTTCGAGAGTGGTGGGCCGCAGTCACTGCCTGCCCTGAACCTCCTCGACGAGGCGCCAGAGCGCATCGAGACGTATTCGCCCGAGGCGCTCGAGGCCATGTCGCGCCTCGTCGAGATCAAGCTCAAGGATTTCGGCGTCGAGGTCGAAGTCGTCGCGGTGCATCCGGGTCCGGTCGTGACCCGGTTCGAGATGAAGCCCGCCCCGGGCGTCAAGGTGGCGCAGATCAGCAGCCTCGCGAAGGACCTCGCCCGTTCCCTCGCCGCCAAGGCGGTGCGCGTGGTCGAGGTCATTCCCGGCAAGCCGGTCATGGGCCTTGAGATCCCGAACGAGCGGCGGGAGATGGTTGGCTTCGGCGAGATCATCCGTTCCAAGGCGTACGACGAGGTCAATTCGCCGCTGGCGCTGGCGCTGGGCAAGGACATCGGCGGACAGTCCGTCGTTGCGGACCTCGCGCGCATGCCGCACCTCCTGATCGCCGGCACCACCGGTTCCGGCAAGTCCGTCGGCATCAATTCCATGGTGCTGTCGCTGCTCTACAAGAGCACCGCGGAGCAGGTCCGCCTGATCATGATCGATCCGAAGATGCTCGAGCTCTCGGTTTACGAGGGTATCCCGCATCTGTTGGCGCCGGTCGTCACCGACATGAAGCAGGCGGCCAACGCGCTGCGCTGGTGCGTCGCCGAGATGGAGCGCCGCTACCAGCTCATGGCTGCGCTCGGCGTGCGCAACATCGCCGGATTCAATCGCAAGGTGAAGGACTCCCTGGAGGCCGGAAAGCCGATCAAGGACCCGGTGATGATCTCCCGCGCGGCGAACGATCCGTCCTTCGACCAGCGCACCATCCCGGATCTGGCGCCGCTGCCCTACATCGTCGTCATCATCGACGAACTCGCCGATCTCATGATGATCGTCGGCAAGAAGGTCGAAGAGCTCATCGCCCGCCTTGCGCAGAAGGCCCGTGCGTCGGGCATACACCTCGTGCTTGCCACGCAGCGGCCGTCCGTCGACGTGATCACCGGCCTCATCAAGGCAAATATCCCGACGCGCATCGCCTTCCAGGTTTCCGCCAAGGTCGATTCGCGGACGATCCTCGACCAGGGTGGCGCGGAATCGTTGCTGGGCCACGGCGACATGCTGTACCTGCCGCCCGGCACGTCCATCCCGACGCGTATCCACGGCGCGTTCGTGTCGGATGACGAGGTCCATCGTGTGGTCGAGGCCCTCAAGCGCACCTCGCCGCCTGATTACATCGAGGAAGTGCTGTCGGGCCCGTCCCAGCCTATCCCGGGTCTGCCCAACGACGACGAAGGTGGCGGTGCGGGTGGCGACACCGAGCAGGATTCGCTGTACGACGAAGCCGTGAAGATCGTCATCACGGAGCGCAAGCCTTCCATCTCCTACGTCCAGCGCCGGTTGAAGATCGGTTACAACCGCGCCGCCCGCCTGATCGAACAGATGGAGGCTGCAGGCCTCGTCGGTCCGCTACAGTCAAACGGATCGCGCGAGGTCCTCGCGCCGGCCCCGGCGGGCGATTGATGCGGCGGCGCGACCTGGTGCGCGTCGCGCTGCTTTGCGCCTGCGCGCCGGCGGTTGTCATGGCCGCCTCGGCTGATACGGCCCTCGACCGGTTCCTGGCGGGCCTTTCCACCTGGTCGGCATCCTTCAGCCAGACGGTTGTCGATCCCCGCGGCATGCTGGTGAGCCGTGCCGATGGACGGCTGGTACTCGTGCGTCCGGGCAGATTCCGCTGGGAGATCGATCCGCGGGACGCTGCCCAGTCCGGCCAGTTGCTCGTGGCGGATGGGCGCAATCTATGGTTCCTGGATCGCGACCTGGATCAGGTTACCGTCAAGCCGATGGACCGCGCCTTGTCGCAATCGCCGGCGATGCTGCTTTCCGGTACCGCTTCCGTGCGTGACGCCTTCGAGGTGGAGGCGGGTGGGCGTGCGGAGGGCCTCGACTGGGTAAAGGCCGCGCCTCGCCAGAAAGACGCGGATTTCCGCGTCGCCCGCTTCGGTTTTGATGGCAACGACCTGCGTCGCATGGTGCTTGAGGACAAACTCGGCCAGAAGGTCACACTGGTTTTTTCCGCTGCGGTCCGCAACCGCTCGGTTGACGCAGGCAGCGTCGCCTTCACCCCGCCTGCCGGCGTGGATGTCATCGGCACGCCGGTCCGTTGAGTCCTTCGTGACGTCCTCCCTGCAAAACTCGCTCCGCTATCCCCGTGCCTGGCTTGGCATGGGGGTGCTCATCGCCGCGGCGATCACCATTGCCTGCCTCGTGCCGGCACGCGAATTGCCGACTCTTGGCGTATCCGACAAGTTCGAGCATGTGCTCGCGTTCTTCGTGCTCGCCGTCTGGTTCGCCGGCGTGTTGTCGCGCCGCGATTTCTTGTACTTGCTGCTGGCGCTGGTCGCCTTCGGGGGCGGCATCGAGATCGCGCAGGGTCTTATGGGCCTGGGGCGCGAAGCGGATGTCCGCGACCTGCTGGCCGACGCGGCCGGTGTCCTTGCCGGAATCCTGCTGGCGCTGACGCCGGTGGGGCGCTGGGCAATGCTCGTCGAGTCGCTGTTCACGAAGTCCCCGCAGTGAATTCCCCTCCGCGCCCGCTGGCAGACCGCATGCGGCCGCGCGTCCTGGGCGAGTACATCGGCCAGTCACAGGTCCTTGCGCCGGGCAAGCCGCTGAGGCAGGCCATCGATGCGGGACGGCTGCACTCGATGATCCTCTGGGGTCCTCCGGGTACCGGCAAGACCACGTTGGCGCGCCTCGTGGCCAGCAGCGTCGATGCGCAATTCCTGTCGCTCTCGGCGGTGATGGCCGGGGTCAAGGACATCCGCGCGGCGGTCGAGCAGGCCAGGTTGGCCCGGCAGCAGGGGCGTTCGACGGTGCTTTTCCTCGACGAAGTGCATCGCTTCAACAAGGCTCAGCAGGACACGTTCCTCCCGTATGTCGAGGACGGTACGCTGACCTTCATCGGCGCCACTACCGAGAATCCCTCGTTCGAGGTCGTCAGCGCATTGTTGTCCCGTGCGCGCGTCTACGTGCTCAAGTCCCTGGCTACCCAGGATCTCGTCGCCCTGTTGCGGCAGGCGCTGGATGACAGCGCGCGCGGGCTCGGGTCGCTGGGCATCCGCATCGATGACGAGGCGTTGAAATTGCTTGCACAGGCTGCCGACGGCGATGGCCGCAGGGCCCTCAACATGCTGGAGATCCTCTCCGACCTCGCCGTGGAGCGCGATGGGGTGCTGCACATCGGCATCGAGCAGGTGGCCGAGGTGGCCGGCGGCAGCCGCCGCCGTTTCGACAAGGGCGGAGACCAGTTCTATGACCAGATCTCCGTACTCCACAAGGCCGTGCGCGGCAGCGACCCGGATGCGGCACTGTACTGGCTCGCACGCATGCTCGATGGCGGTTGCGACCCTCGCTATCTCGCGCGTCGCATCCTGCGCATGGCCTACGAGGACATCGGGCTCGCCGATCCCCGCGGCATCAGCCTGGCAACGGATGCCTGGGAGGCCTACGAGCGCCAGGGCAGCCCGGAAGGCGAACTCGCGCTGGCCAACGCCGTGGTCTTCCTTGCCGTCGCCGCAAAGAGCAACGCGGTCTACACGGCGTGGGGAGCGGCCAAGGCCGACGTCGAGGCTTTTGGCACGCTGGACGTGCCCGCCAGGTTCCGTAACGCGCCTACGAAGCTCATGAAGGAGCTCGGTCACGGCGAGGGTTACCGCTATGCGCATGACGAGCCGGACGCCTACGCGGCCGGCGAACGTTACCTGCCGGATGGAATGCCCGACCGGCGGTATTATTCACCCGCGCCCCGGGGCCTCGAGAAGCAGATTGGCGAGGCCATGGAACGGCGCCGTTCCCAGGACAGCGAAAGCAGGAAGAAGCCGTGATCGACCCGAAACTCCTCCGCAGCGACCTCGATGCCGTGGTCAAGAACCTTGCCCGTCGTGGTTTCGGCTTCGATTCCGCGCGGTTCCAGTCGCTCGAGGCGGCACGCAAGGAACAGCAGATCGAGACGGACCGGCTCCGCGCCGAACGCAATGCCAAGGCCAAGGCCGTGGGCATGGCCAAGGCCAGGGGCGGTGATGTCGCGGCGCTGATCGCGGAGGGTGAGCAGCTCGCGGCGCAGCTGGGCGCTGCCGAGAAGTCGTTGCAGGGGGTGCAGGACGAACTGGATGCCTTCCAGCTGGTGCTGCCGAACCTGCTGCAGGATTCGGTGCCGGATGGCGCGGATGAGGGCGCCAATGCCGAGATCCGTCGCTGGGGCACGCCGCGCGAGTTCG
>JBDLPS010000259.1:0-3152 GCA_039800965.1 Pseudomonadota bacterium
GTGGAGACTAACGACAGTGGACCTTGGGGAGTCGACTTATGGTGGATTGTCGAAGGCCCTACAGAAACCTGCTCTTTTCCGCTGGGTGCTACTGGGGAGGAGGCGGCTATTTTCGAGCTTAAGCGCCGCTTCGAGGGATTTGAGGTCAGGGGAATGAACTCAACGTCTAACGCACGCTTCGTGTGCTGGGAGAAGCTGCATGCGCTCTAACAACTCGCTGGAACGGGCGCAAAAAATTATGTGAGTAATCCACATACGCGCACCGACGGAGTGGCTACAGAATCCGACCGCAGGTCATGAGGCCAGATCGCTGATGGACGGGCGGGAACACGGTGTCGAATCGACGGAAGTCCTGTCGCTGGCCGCCAATCCGGCGGAGGCCGTTCCAAGCAGGGTGCGCCGCCTGGTCTGATCAGCCTTCCGCCGCGAGATCGACCTTCAGCGCTGCAAGCACCGGTGCGGTGTCGGGTCGCACGCCCCGCCAGAGATGGAACGATTCAGCGGCCTGCTCGACGAGCATTCCAAGGCCCATGGCGGTACGCGTGCAGCCGCGTTCGCGCGCCCACCGCACGAAGGGCGTGTCTTCGCGGCCATAGCCCATGTCGTAACAGAAGCTGTGCGTATCGACGAGGCCCGTCGGCAGGGGCAGTGCCTTGCCGGCGATGCTCGTGGCGGTCGCGTTGATCACGATGTCGTAAGGGCCATCGCTCAAGTCATCGAAGCCGCAACCGCGCAGCGGCGTGCCGGTGTCGCGGAAGGCTTCGACGATATCGGCGGCGCGGGCTGGCGTGCGGTTGGCGATGACCAGTTCGCGCGGCTGCAGACCGAGCAGGGGCATCATCACGCCGCGGGCGGCGCCACCGGCGCCGAGCATCAGCACGCGACGTCCGGCGATCGTGAGGCCGTGGTTGTGGAGGAGATCACGTACGAGGCCGAGGCCATCGGTGTTGTCACCGAACAGCGTGCCGTCGGCTCGCAGCACGAGCGTATTGACGGCGCCGGCGCGCGCGGCGCGCGGCGAGAGTTCCTGGACCAGTTCCATCACGGACTGCTTGTGGGGCAGGGTGACGTTGAGCCCCTTGCCGCCGCCCGAGAAGAAATCGCGCACGGTGTCGACGAAGACATCAGGCCGGGCGTCGATGCGCGTGTACTGGATGTCGTGGCCGACCTGCTGCGCGAAGCGCTCGTGGATAAAGGGCGAGCGGCTGTGCGAAACGGGATGGCCGATGACGGCGTAGCGGTCAGCTGCGCTCATGGATGATCCATTTCACGTGGCTCCCGCCGCCGGTCGCAGCACCCAGCATCCCCCGCAGCTCTTCCTGCCAGGTGGCGAGTTGCAGATCCATCTGCCAGGGCGGATTCACGATGAGCAGGCCTGAGCCATTGAGCCCTACCGTCGTGTCGCGCGGATGCAGCCAGAGTTCGGCGGCGAGCGTGGGCTGCGTGATGCTGCGTGCGATGCGGGCATGCCAGTTGTCGGTGTCGCGCTGGCGTTTCACCGGATACCAGATGGCATAGACGCCGCTGTCGAACCGACGCAGGACCTCGGGCAGCATCGCCGCAAGGCGCGGGAACTCATCGGCATCCTCGAAGGGTGGATCGATGAGCACGAGCGCGCGGCGTTCTTTCGGGGGTAGTTGCGCGGCGAGCTGCGCGTAGCCGTCGCCGGCCATGATGCGCACGCTGCCCTTGCCTTCGCTGCCGAAGGCGGAGAGCACGCGCGACAGGTGCCGCGATTCCTGCGGCACGGTTTCGATGCAGCAGGCGCGATCGACGCCGCGCAGGACGCTGGCGGCGATCAGCGGCGAACCGGGATAGGTCAATGCACCGGTGAGCGCGCGCAAGCGGCGCACGGTGCCGAGATATTCGACGATTTCCGGTGACTGCGGCGCCCGCTGTTCGGCGGCCTTCAGGACCTGGGCGATGCCGGCGGCGGATTCGCCGCCGCGACGGGCATCCTCGCTGCGCAGGTCGTAGAGGCCGGAGCCCGCATGCGTGTCGAGGTAGAGGAAGCCTTTTTCCTTCTTCTGCAGCGCGCGCAGCAGCGCGAGCAGGCCGATGTGCTTGTGCACGTCCGCGAAATTGCCGGCGTGGAAACTGTGGCGGTATTGCATGGACGGGTCGGGGGCGCGTTACCGCGCCCCGTGCATCAGGCGGCCGTGGCCTTCTTCGCTGGCGCTTTCTTCTTTTTGGCAGCGGCCTTTTTCTTCTTGGCCGGGGCCTTCTTCTTCGCGGCCGTGGCCTTCGGCGTCGCGACCGCCTTCGCCTTCACGGCCGTCTTGCCCTTCGCGCCACGGCCGAAGCGGCCGCGCTGCGGACGCGGCGGCGCGGCTTCGAGCAGCGCACGGCATTCTTCCACTGTCAGCGTCTTCGGGTCGCGGTCCTTCGGGATGCGGGCATTGCGCGCCTTGTCGGTGATGTACGGGCCATAGCGGCCGTTCAGCACCTGGATGTCGTCCACGCCGAAGTCGATGATCGTGCGGTTCGCATCGGCGAGCTTCTTCGCCTCGATGACTTCGATCGCGCGTTCGAGTGAAACCTTGTACGGGTCGTCCGGCTCTTTCAGCGAGACGTACTTGCTGCCGTACTTCACGTAGGGACCAAAGCGACCGATCGCCACGGTGACCGTGTCGCCCTCGGCAGTCTTGCCCAGCGTGCGCGGCAGCTGGAACAGCTCGAGCGCTTCGGCCAGCGTGATGCTGTCCATCTTCTGGCCCGGGCGCAGGCCGGCCCATTTGGGCTTCTCTTCGTCGTCCTTGGTGCCGGCCTGCACGAAGGGTCCGTAGCGGCCCATGCGCACGGAGACCGGGCGGCCGGACACCGGGTCGGTGCCGAGCTCGCGCGCCATCGCGACTTCCTCGCGGCTGACGTTCTTCTCGATATCGTCGACGCGCGTGGTGAAGGGCTTCCAGAATTCCTTCAGGGGCGCGGTCCAGGGCTCCTCGCCGCGCGAGATCGCGTCGAGCTCGTCTTCCATGCGCGCCGTGTAGCCGTAATCCACGTATTCCGTGAAGTACTTCGACAGGAACTTGCTGACGATCTTGCCGATGTCCGTCGCGATGAAGCGGCGCTGGTCCATGTCGACGTATTCGCGGTCCTTCAAGGTCGAGATGATGGACGCGTAGGTCGACGGACGGCCGATGCCGTGTTCT
>JBDLPS010000260.1:0-5183 GCA_039800965.1 Pseudomonadota bacterium
AACGGCAAGGCCATCAGCCGCAGCACCTTCGACTTCTACGTGCAGGGCGTGACCGGCAAGCCGGCCACCGAGGCCAGCGCGGACCAGAAGGCGCAGTTGCTCGAAAACCTGATCCGGGGCGAGCTCGTCGCTGCCGATGCCGAGAAGACCGGCGTGGCCAGGCAGCCGGAAACCCGCGCGATCCTCGAACTGACGCGGCTGAACGTTCTCCAGCAGCAGGCCTCGCAGGGGTTCCTCAAGGAGCACAAGGCGACCGACGAAGACCTGAGGAAGGAATACGAGGCGCAGATCGCCTCGATGCCGAAGACCGAGTTCCATGCCAGGCACATCCTCGTGGCGACCGAGGCCTTTGCGAAGAAGCTCATCGAGCAGCTAGACAAGGGAGCGAAGTTCGAGGATCTGGCGCGCAAGGAGTCGATGGATCCCTCGAAGGACAATGGCGGCGATCTGGGCTGGTTCTCGCCGGACCGCATGGTGCCGCCTTTCTCGCAGGCCGTCGCAGCGCTGACCAAGGGCAGCTACACCAAGGCCCCGGTGCAGACGCAGTACGGCTGGCACGTGATCCGCCTCGAGGAAACGCGTGACGTCGCGCCGCCGCCGTTCGACAGCGTGAAGGACCGCCTCGTGCAGATCGTCGACGGCAAGAAGTTCAAGGCCTATGCCGACGACCTCGCCAAGGCAGCCAAGATCGAGAAGAAGCTCTGACGGAACTTCCCCGCGGGGTGGTGGCCGACGCCACCCCGCACGCCGATCAGCACGTCAGAAACGTCCTACACCTCGAAACGCGGGCGTCCGATACACGCGCCGCGGCCTGGACAGCACACTCTCCTGCAACGCATCAGCCGGTGCAGAAAAATACGGGTGGCAGGGCATGCAGGAACGGGATTCGGGAACGCCGCGCGCTGGCGCGGCAAACAGCGACATGCAGCGCGCAGTGCCGCTCAGCGTCGAAATCGTCATCGGCAGCTCGCTGGCCCAGGCCGAGCGCGAGCTCATCCTGGCGACGCTGGCGGCCTGCCAAGGCAACAAGACCCGGACCGCGGTTTTGCTCGGCATCAGCCTCAAGACGCTCTACAACCGGCTCAACGCCTACCAGCTCGACACCAGCCGTCGGCGCCGTTGATCAGCCCGCGGGCGCCAACCCCAGCTGCTCCCGGAAGGCAGCCTCGTCGATCACCGGCACGCCCAGTTCCTTCGCCTTCCCAAGTTTGGAACCGGCATCCTCGCCCGCCAGCACGCGAGTCGTCTTTTTCGAGACGCTCCCAGCCACCTTGGCACCCCGCTCCTCAAGCAGCGCCTTGGCCTCGTCGCGTGTGAGCCCGGGCAGCGTCCCGGTCAGCACCCAGGTCTGCCCTGCCAGAGGCAGATCCGTCTTCCGGACGGGCGATCCCTCCGACCAGTGAACGCCGGCGGCGCGCAAGGCGGAAACGATGCGCCGGTTCTCGAGGTCCGCGAAGAAAGCCGCGACATGGCCCGCAATCACCGGCCCGACGTCCGGCGTGTCCTCCAGCGTCGCGGCATCGGCCGCCTGCAAGGCATCCAGCGACCCGAACTGGCGCGCGAGCGCAGCAGCAGTCGATTCGCCGACGTCCGGAATACCCAGCGCGAACAGGAACCGCGCCAGCGTCGTGGCCCTGCTGACATCGATGGCAGCGACAAGGTTGCGCGCGGACTTTTCGCCCATGCGTTCAAGGCCGGCAAGTGTCTCCCAGCCAAGTCGATAGAGATCCGCAGGGGTCTGCACCAAGTCCCGTTCGATCAGTTGTGCGATCACCGCATCACCCAGCCCATCGATATCCATCGCGCGGCGCGCCGCGAAATGTCGCAACGCCTCTTGCCGCTGGGCACGGCAACGCAACGCGCCCGTGCACCGCGCGACGGCCTGGCCTTCGACACGCTCGACGGGTGAACCACAGACGGGACACACCACAGGCAGGCAGATCGCCGAGGCATCCGCAGGCCGGCGCTCCGGATCGACGCGGACAACCTCCGGGATCACATCCCCGGCGCGACGGACGATGACGGTGTCGCCGATCCGGATGTCCTTGCGTGCGATCTCGTCGAGATTGTGGAGCGTGGCATTGCCGACCGTGGCGCCACCGACCATCACCGGCTCGAGCCGCGCAACCGGCGTCAGCGCACCCGTACGACCCACCTGAAAATCGACCGCGCGCAGCACCGTGCGCGCCTCCTCCGCGGGGAACTTGTGCGCGATCGCCCAACGGGGGGCGCGTGACACGAAACCCAGTTGTTCCTGCGAAGCCAGATCGTCCACTTTGTAGACGACGCCATCGATCTGGTAAGGCAGGCTGCCACGTCGCGCCCCGAGCGCCGCGAAATACGCCAGACAGCCAGCGCCTCCCTGCACGCGCCGGGCTTCAGGCGAAGTCCGCAGCCCCCACGCCCTCAGGCCGGCGAGCGCGTCACCGTGCCGACGAAAGGCAGGAGCACCCTCAAGGGCACCCACGGCATAGAAGTACATCTCCAGAGGCCTCGTGGCCGTCACCGCAGGGTCCAGCTGGCGCAGACTGCCCGCCGCAGCATTGCGCGGATTGACGAAAGGCTTCAGCCCCTTCTTCGCCTGCTCGAGGTTGAGACGCTCGAAGCCCTCGACCGGCATGAAGACTTCGCCGCGTGCCTCGAGAAACACCGGTGGCTGCCCCCTGAGGCGCAGGGGAACGCTGCGCAAGGTGCGGATGTTGGCGGTCACATCCTCGCCGGCCTCGCCATCGCCACGCGTTGCAGCGCGTTCGAGCACGCCGTCGCGGTAGATGACGCTGATCGCCAGCCCATCGAGCTTGGGTTCCGCGATGTAATCAACTTCTCCGGCGGAACCAAGGCGATCGCGGACACGACGATCGAATGCCAGGACGTCCTCGTCGGAAAAGGCATTGTCGAGGGACAGCATCGGCTGCGGATGCCGCACCGTGCCGAAGGCCGCCAGGGGAGCCGCGCCAACGCGCTGGGTCGGGGAGTCTGGCGTGCGCAGCCCCGGATCCGATGCCTCCAGCTGCTGCAGCTCCCGCAAGAGCGCATCGTAGGCAAAGTCGTCGATCTCGGGATCATCGAGCACGTAGTACCGATGGTTGTGGTACTCCAGCCGTTCCCGCAGCGCCTCAGCCCGGCGCCGCGCCTCGTCGCTCACGCGTCAGCCCCGTCGTCCGCGGGAACCTCCGACAACGCAAGTCGCTGCGCATCCACGGCCTGCGAATCCACCTCGCGCCCGCGCTCGTCACGCACCTGGCCTTCCAGTCGCGTCGCAAGATCGCGCGCCAACCCGAGCAGCTCGTCATAGGTCTGCAGGGGAGGCAGGGGGCCGGGCAGCACGGAGAAAAGGTGCAACCCGGTGAACTCCTGGGTGTCCATCAAGGCCTGGTCGAAGCTGCCCGGACGCAGCAGGTTCGCCGCGCTGGCGATGACGCGACCGGAGTCATCCGCCCAGTGGAAGATGTCCTGTGGCCCATGGACGAGGCCGCATCCGTTCAGGGCCTGGCGCAGCGAGCGCCCCCCGAAGCGGCGCCCCTCGCCGGGTACCACCCGCAACCAGAGAATGCGATCCTGGCGATCGGGGGGCCACTGGATCGATACCGGGACCGCGTCGGGCGTGGGGTGCTGGACTTCCGGCTCCGGCGTAACGAAAGGCTGTGACGGCTCATCCCACTGTGCTGCCGAGGGGCGGTCCACCGCCACCTCTGCGGCAAGCTGAACGCCCTCCTCCGCCTCGTCGACCAGCGTCATGTCGTCGAGCATGACGATCGGCGGATCCCGCCTCAGGTCACTGGCGCGGATATCGGGCACGTCGAGTGGAAGACCTTCCTCCGCCGACATCGCAGGTCCGTCATGCCAGGCAGCATCTTCCAGGGGCAGGTGGGGCGACTTGCGCGCTGCATGGCGCGGGCGCCTCAACTCCCACAGCGCAAGGCCCACCAGGAACACCGCCCCGAGGCCCAGCAGGATCCAGCGAAGTTCGGCGGCCATGGCCGTCAGACCGCCGCGAGCCGCACGGCCTCGTCCACGTCCACGGACACCATCCGCGACACGCCGGGCTCATGCATGGTGACACCGACCAACTGCTGTGCCAGTTCCATCGTCGTCTTGTTGTGGGTGATGAAGATGAACTGCACCCGCTCGGACATCTCCCGCACGATGTCGCAGAAGCGGCCGACATTGTGCTCGTCCAGCGGAGCGTCGACTTCGTCCAGCAGACAGAACGGCGCCGGATTGAGGTCGAAGATCGAGAACACCAGCGCTACGGCCGTGAGCGCCTTCTCACCGCCGGACAACTGGTTGATCGTGCTGTTGCGCTTGCCCGGCGGGCGCGCCATGACGGCGACACCCGCAGTAAGGATGTCCTCGCCCACGATCTCGAGGTAGGCATGCCCGCCACCGAACAGGCGCGGGAACTTTTCCTTCAGCCCGTTGTTGATGCGGTTGAAGGTGTCCTCGAAGCGCGTGCGCGTTTCCTTGTCGATCTTGCGCATGGCCTCCTCGAGCGTCTCCAGCGCATCGGTGAGATCCTTCCACTGGGCATCGAGGTAGGTCTTGCGCTCTGACTGCTCCTTGAGCTCGTCGATCGCCGCAAGGTTGACCTGCCCGAGTCGCTGGAGATCCGTCGTCACCGCGGACAGGCGATCTTCCCAACCCGGCACGTCGGCCTCCTCGGCAAGCGCTTCGAGGACTTCCTCTAGGTCGAAGCGCGTGGCGGCGAACTGTTCCGCCAACGACTCACGACGGACCCGGGACTCCTGGGCCGCCATGCGCGCCGACTCCATGGCCTCGCGGCCGGCGTTGACCCGCTGCTCTGCCTGCAGGCGGCGCTCGTCCAGCAGGCGGAGTTCAGCGTCCGCCGATTCGAGCTCGCGGCGTGCTGCGGACAGTTCGGATTCGATCTCGATACGGCGCGCCAGAGCCTCGTTGAGATGCTGCTCGAGCTCTGCGATCGGATCGTCGCTGCCGCGCAGTTCTTCCTCGAGCTGCGTCTGGCGCTCGGCGATCTGGCCCTGCTGCTCGTGCATGCGCTGCAGCGCGCCGCCCATGGAGGCCTCCGTGGAGCGGCGGCCTTCCAGCTGGATCAGGACCTCGCGGACACGGGCCTGGGCCGCCTGTGCATGCTGCCGTGCCTCGTTCGTCGCGGCGCGGCGTTCCTCGCGCTCGGACTCGAGGTCGTGACGACGCGCGTCGAG
>JBDLPS010000261.1:0-4431 GCA_039800965.1 Pseudomonadota bacterium
GCGCAGCAAGGCGGGCGAACTTCGGATCGCCCTTGACGGCCTTGAAGGCCGCAACCGCCTCGCCGCCTTTCTTCTGGCGCAGCAAGGAAATACCCAGCAGCATCTGCGCCTCTTCGGTCGACGCCAGGCCACCCTTGCCAATGCCGCGCTTGAAGGCTTCTGCGGCCTTGTCGTACTGGCCGAGGCCGAAGTAAGTGCGACCCACCGCGACATCCGCATCACCGGCCTTGCCAGCCTTGGCATCGGCATCGGCCTTGGCGACACCGGCCTGGTCTGCAGCGACCTGTTTCTTGATGGATTCCAGGAGACGGGCGTTGCGGTCCTTGTCACGCGCTTCGGTGAAGGCGTTGGAGGAAATGCCCTTCTGCAGCACTTCCAGCGCTTCGCCGGAGCTGCCGGTTTCCTTGGAGAGCTGCGCCATCTCGGTGTAATCCGAGGCCTTCTTCAAGGTCCCCGTGCTGCGCATGAGGCGATAGACGTTGAGCGTGAAGCCATCGGTGTTGCCCGGGGCCTTGATTACCGGCGCCAGCACGTTGTCCCAGTAATCGGCCTTCTGGTAGTACGAAACAAGCTTCTCGAAGGTCTCCGCCTCGCCCTTGTCGTCCTTCAGGCGACGTTGGTAGTCCAGCAGAAGCAGCAGCTCGTTCTCCGGCGGCTTCCTGCCGGCCGAGGTTGCGCTGTCTATGCGCGACTTCACGAACTTCACGGCGTCGCCAAGCTTGCCGGTCTTCTCGTAGGCCGTCGCGACGGCGCCGAAGGTGGCACTGTCCGCGGCACCTGCGGTGATAAGGCCCTGCCCGAGCTCCAGCATCTTCGGGTAGTTCTTCTGCGCCGAATAGATGCCCAGCAGCTGCTTGTTGATGGTGCTCTTTTCGGCAGCAGAGGCGTTGCCGGAGGCCAGCATCTGCTCGAGCACCGGCAACGCGTCTGCGAACTTGTTCTGCTTGAGGAGCACGAAGCTCAGCAGCTGGTTCATGACATAGGTCTCATGCGGCGTCTTGCCGGAGACGGCAGCGGCCTCGCGAAGCTTGGCGAGCGCCTCGTCCAGCTTGTTGGCACGGATGGCCTTGTTGGCCGCGTCGAGCGGCGTCGCAACGGCGGCACTCATCGCGGGCGCGGCAGCCTGCGCGATCGAGGTGAAGGAGGCTCCGCCCGCGGCGACAGCCACGGCAAGGATGACGGCATGCACGGAATTCTTGGTCATGGTTTTTGTGCCCTGAAAAGTTCTCTTCCAGACTCTCGACTCGATATCCGGCGGCATATTACGCGTAAACCGCCGGATTGTGGCCTGCCGCCCGAAAGCGGCAGGCCCTGACTTGTACTGGCAACTAAAGCGGTCAGCCGCGCGCCAGATAGCCCCAGAGGCGCGACAAGGTGGCAAACCGCGCATCGGTGCCCTTGACCGCGGCGAAAGCCATGGCCGCATCCGCCTTGCGGTTGAGGCGCAGGTAGGCAATCCCCAGGAGGATCTGGGCCTCGTCCGCGTTGCGCAGGGAGCCCTTGCCGATGCCGCGCTGGATGGCCTCGACCGCCTTCTCCGACTGGTCGTAACTGAGGAAGGCCTGGCCCAGACGCACATCGCCCTCGCCGCCCTTGGCGGCCTTTGCCTCGACTTCGAACTTGGCCAGGCCGGCGCGGTCTGCGTCCTCCAGTCCCTTGGAGGTCTGCTGCAGCTTGGCCGCAGCAGACTTCTCGCTCTCCGTACCGAAGGCGCTGCCGGCGGCGCCACGACGCAACGCGTCACCCGCCTCGCCGGGAGATCCCTGCGAAACGCCCAGCTGCGCCATCTCCAGGAAATCGTTTGCCTCCTTGAGGGCGCCTGTTTCCCGCATCAAGCGGTAGATGTTGAACGTGTAATTCTCGGACGCCGTGCCACGGCCCGCCGCGTCGCGCACGGTGACAAGCAGGTCGCGCCAGTACTCGGTCTTCGGATAGTACTGGACCAGGGTCTCCAGGCCCTTCATGACGTTGCCGTTGTCCTTGGACTGCGCCGAGGCCTGCAACATCACCAGCAGGTGGTTTTCCTTGGGCTTCTCGCCCTTCTTCATCGCATCCGCGAGGTAATCGTTGACGACCTGAATGGCCTCGCCGTACTTCTTCTGGAAGTGCAGCGAATGCGCGATGAAAAACCACGTGTCGGCATCGCCGTAGCCAGCTGCCAGCGTCTTCTGGCCCCACTCCACCGACTTCGCGTAATCCTTGTTCTGATAGAACAGCTGCGTGACGCCACGCGAGATGCGCGACGCGTCTTCCGGTGTCATGAATCCCGACTCAAGCTCTGCCACGTAGAACGGCAGCGCGTCCATCGTGCGACCGAGTTGTCCGAGCGCGTAGGCACGCAACTGGGCGGCCGCATAGATGTCGTACGGCGTGCGGGTCGGAATCGCATCGACCTCGTTGAGCTTGGCGATGGCCGCCTCGAAATTCTTCGCCTGTATGGCCTTCTGGGCATCAGCGATCGGCTTGGTCGCGGCCTTGCTGACACTGGGCTTCTGTTCAGCGGCGAATGAGGCGGGGGCTGCCACGCCGGCTCCGATCGCAAGCGCGACGGCCAGGGCGGTAGCGGAGAGGGTTTTCTTCGCGATGGATTTCATGGATCAGTCGCTCGCTGTGCACGCGCCAAGGGCGCATTGTGATTCAAGGTATGCCATAAAAATGAATGCCGCCTTAACGCTCAAGGCGCCGGCGGCATTCAGCTTGGACCCTGATGCAGGAGTCCGCTCGAACTGGTCAGTCGACTACTCGCGGAACTGCGTGATGTTCACGAAGCCGATCTTGACCATGTGGTGACGCTGGGCCGAAGCCAGCACGTTGGCCACCACGTCGTACTTCGCACGACGGTCAGGACGCAGATGGATTTCGGCCTGCGGCTCGAGATCCGCCTCCTTCTTGAAGAAGCCGTCCAGCGTCCCGATGCCGTTGACGGCACTGCCATTCCAGAGGATCAGGCCATCGTAATCGATCTCAAGATCGATTACGCGCGGCTGGGTCTCCGGCGGCGGCGCGTTGTTCGGCTGCGGCATGTCCAGCTTCACGGCGTGCGTCATGATCGGCAGCGTCACGATCAGCATGACGAGCATGACGAGCATCACGTCGATCAGCGGCGTCGTGTTGACATCGCACATCGGCGCATCGCCGCCGCCCGTACCGACACTCATACCCATGGTTCAACTACCCCGATTGAATTGTGGCAAAGCAACACAAAGGCGGCATCAGCCGCCGTTGTGCGGCTCCGTCAGGAACCCGACCTTGACCAGGCCGCCCTGCTGGATCACGAACAGTGCACGACCCACGGCCTCGAAACGCGCCCGGCGATCCCCACGAATGTGGATCTCCGGCTGAGGATTCTTGCGCGCTTCCGCGACCACCAGGTTCAGCAGCTGCGTACGGTCCTGCACGAGACCGCCGTTCCAGTACATCGTGCCGCCGGAGTCGATGGCCAGAGTGATGTTCTCCGGCTTCGTCTGCGTCGGGATGTTACGCGGCTGAGGCAGTTCGACCTTGACCGTCTTCGTGATGACCGGAATGGTGATCAGGAAGATGATCAGCATCACCAACATGACGTCCACGAGGGGCGTGGTGTTGATGTCCGACATCACGCCATCGTCACCATCACCGCCAGGAACACTCATCGACATGGCATCAATCCTCGTGGACGCTCAGTGCGCTTCAGCTTACTTCTTGGCAGCCGGGGCAGCCGGACGGGCAGCACCGTGGCCCAGCTCGGGGCGGACGCCACCGATCAGGTAGGCCTCGAGGTCACCGGTGAACTCGCGCAGGACATCCTGAATCGCCTTGTTGCGCTTCAGGAGGATGTTGTAACCGAACACCGCCGGCACCGCGACCGCAAGGCCGAGGGCGGTCATGATCAGCGCTTCACCGACGGGACCCGCGACCTTGTCGATCGACGGCTGGCCGGAGAGACCGATCTGCACGAGGGCGTTGAGGATGCCGTACACCGTGCCGAACAGGCCGACGAACGGCGAGGTCGAACCGACGGTGGCGAGGAACGACAGGCCGTTCGACAGCTTGCTGTTCACGTTGTCGACCGAGCGCTGCAGCGCCATGGCCAGCCAGTCATTCAGGCTGATGCGGTCGTTCAGGCGGCCCTCGTGGTGCGCGGCAGCGCGCAGGGCGCTCTCGGCCACGAAACGGAAGTCGTCATCCTTCTCGAGACGCTCGGCGCCTTCCTTCGGCGTGGCGGCGGCCCAGAACTGCTTCTCGACGATCTTCGCCGACTTGCCCATGCGGTACTGGTCCCAGAACTTCGTGAAGATGATGTACCAGGAGATCAGGGACATCAGGGCCAGGATGCCCAGCACGGTATACGAGATGCCGGTGCCATGATCGATCAGGGCTCCGAAACCATACGGGTTGCTGCCAGGGGCGGCAGCGGCGGCATCGGCAACGGCGGCGGCTTGGTTTTCCATT
>JBDLPS010000262.1:0-22950 GCA_039800965.1 Pseudomonadota bacterium
GCGGCCAGATCTACGACCACGCCCGGTATCCGGTGCGCGCCCTGAAGGACGGTCCGCTGCATGCTTCGGTGCTGGCCGGCCCGACCTGCGACAGCATCGATGTGATCGCCGAGGATGTGCCCCTGCCCAAGCTCAACGTCGGTGACCTCGTCGTCGGCGGTGCGATGGGCGCCTATACCTGGGCGAGCGCCTCGGAGTTCAATTTCTTCCCGAAGGCGACCGTCATCTCCGTGAACCAGGAGCCGGGTGACCATGGCCGCGTGATAGAGGCCTGAGTCCCGTGGAAATCGTCGTCACCGACCATGTTGCGGGCGCCGTGTCCGCCCGTGGCGTCGCGGTGGTCATCGACGTGTTCCGGGCGTCCTCGCTGCAGTGCCATGCTTTTTCGCGCGGCGCCGATCGCATCATCCCCGTGGCCGAGGTGGAGTTGGCGCGGCGGCTCAAGGCGGAGCATCCGGACTGGCTGCTGTTCGGCGAACGCTTCGCGAAGAAGTTGCCAGGTTTCGACATGGGCAATTCGCCGTCCGAGACCGCCGCCATGGACCTTGCCGGCCGCACGATCATCCAGACAACGCATGCCGGTACGCAGGGGCTTTCCGGCGCTCGTGGCGCCGACGTCGTGCTGTCCGCCGCGCTGGTGAATGCGCCCGCGACGGCCCGCTACGTCCGGCAGTTGGCGCCCCATGTGGTGACGCTGGTGCGCATGGGCAGCGAGGCCAGGTTGCGCACCGAGGAAGACGACGTCTGTGCCGAATGGCTCGCGGCGCTGATCGATGGCAGGCCGTATGATACCGGCGGCATAGAAGCCCGCCTGCGCGCGGCTCCGTCTGCGGGGAAATTCTTCGATCCGGAGGCGGATTGGGCGCCGGAAGCGGACTTCGCGCACTGCCTCGACCTGGGGCGTTTTGATTTCATCCTGGAACTTGAGGGACGCGACGGCGCGTTGCCCTGGCTTTCGAAAAGGACTGTCGCATGAACTGGATCATGGTCGTGCTCGTCGGACTTGCCGCGATGTCGCTGTTCCGCATTGTTTCGCAGTTCCGTCGCGTCTCGAAGCCGCGGGAGGATGACTGGGACGCGCGCTTCATCGCGCAGCTTCGAAAGGCGGGCGTCTCGCCGTTCGATCCGCATCCGGTGGATTTCTTCTTCGACCTGCCTGACGAGGCGACCTGCCAAGAGATCGCCGCGCAACTGGAGCCGGAAGGCTATTCAGTCGATTACCGCAAGGAAGACGAGGGCGATCGTTACAGCCTGCACGCCAGCGCGACGATGCGCCTCGTCGTCGACCAGATGTCCGAACGGACGAGGCGGTTCCGCGCGATGGTCGAGGAAAAGAACGGACGCTACGACGGCTGGGCCGTCAGTGGTGGTCCCAAGAGCACCACGATCCGGAAGATCTGATCCCGGAACGCGCTGGCGCGGCTTATTTTCTTTCTGTCTGTCGGCGTACGGCTTCCGCCGCCGCCTGGATCGCTTCCGGATCGCCCAGGTAGCGGCTGGAGACCGGCTTGAGATCCTCATCCAGGTCGTACAGCAGCGGTACGCCGGTCGGGATGTTCAGTTCGGTGATGTCATTCTCGGACACGTTGTCGAGCATTTTCACCATCGCGCGCAGGCTGTTGCCGTGTGCGGCCACCAGCACGTTCTGTCCGCTCTTCAGCCGTGGGGCAATGCTGTCGTTCCAAAGCGGCAGCACGCGCGCCAGCGTGTCCTTCAGGGATTCCGTGCCCGGCAGCAGCGCGGGATCAAGCCCCGCGTAACGCGGGTCATGGCAGGGATGACGTTCGTCGCTGGTTTCGAGTGCCGGCGGAGGGATGTCGTAGCTGCGACGCCAGATCTTCACCTGTGCATCGCCATGGCGCTCCACCGTCTGCGCCTTGTCCAGTCCCTGCAGTGCGCCGTAATGGCGTTCGTTGAGGCGCCAGGTCTTCTCCACCGGGAGCCAGAGGCGGTCCATTTCATCCAGTGCGATGTGCAGCGTGCGGATCGCCCGTTTCAGTACCGACGTGTAGCAGTAGTCGAACCGGATGCCGGTCTTCAGCAGTTCACGCCCCGCCTGGGCCGCCTCGCCGCGGCCCTGGTCCGACAGGTCGACGTCGGTCCAGCCGGTGAAGAGGTTGGCGACGTTCCAGACACTCTGGCCGTGGCGGACGAGGACGAGCTTGCCGGTCACTGTGAGGCTCCTGCGGGGCGCTGTGCGTGTCCCGCCATTCTACGGTTCGCGCGGGGAAGCCGGAACCGGCAGTTCGTAGTCCTCGATCGGGTGGCGGAAATGCCAAGGGTTGAACTGGCGGCCCAGTGCGTCGACGACAGCTTGGCTCGGGCGGTCCGGTGGCAGGGTCGTGCTGGGTGGGGCCGTGGCGAAGCTCACGGCTTCGCGGTGCAGGGCAGCGTAATACGTCATCGTTACCGTGATCCCCTGTATCTTCCAGTGGCCGTCCTCGCGTATGTAGGTGTTTTCGTAGATGCCATCGGCCAGCAGGAAGGTCGGGGTGTCAGGCGGGGAGTTGCCCTGCACCTCCGCGCGGGAACGGGCCCATGCCTTCCGGCGATCATCGGATACCGTGATCATCAATTGCTGTTGCACGTGGTTGATGACCTCGTTCTTCAGCAGCCCCCAGCGGCCGTTGCCCAGCACTTCATGCAGGAAGGCGTGGATGCGTTCCCGGCCTTCGTAGCGCCCGCGGCCCCCGATCTCCATCCAGGCGCCCTCGTTCGCGAAGAGGTCGGCCATTTCGCGGAACATCCGGTTGTCGATGAAGAATCCGTAGGCGTACTGCAGGCGCTGGATCTCGTCCTTGTCCTGCAGGACACCCAGTGCTTGTGACAGTTGCCGGATTCTCTCGTCCTGCATGCGCAACTGGTCGCGCAACGACTGCAATTCCGAAGCCATGTCCATCGCCGTGCCTTGTGGCGGTCAGTTCCGCAGTTCGAGGTCCCTGATGACGGCGCCAAGCAGTCTCACCGCTTCGCCGCCGGTCACGCAGCGGTGGTCGAAAGTCAGCGAAAGGGGCATGCGACGGTGGATTTCCATCCGGTCGCCGACGGCCACCACGTCCCGCGAGACCTTGCCGGCGCCAAGAATCGCGACGGCGGGCGGCACGACGACGGGAGTTGCATAGCGACCGGCCATCACGCCGAAATTCGAGAGCATGAACGTGAAGTCACGCAGGTCAGAAGCCGGCAGCGTGCGGTCGCGAGCACCGATCTTGAGTCGGTTGATGTCTTCGCGCAGTTCCGCGGCCGATCGGTTGCCCACGTCGCGGATCACCGGTACGAGAAGCCCGTCCGGCGTATCGACCGCGATGCCTACGTCGATCTTGTGGAACAGCCGACGTCCTTGAGACGTGGCGTCGAACCAGGCATTCAGGCCGGGTTCCGCACTGCAGCCCGCGGCGATCGCACGCAACAGGCGGGCGGTGTAGTCGTTGCCGGTTTCCCAGTGTTCGATGTCCGCGTCGTCGCAGACGGTGCATTCCATGACATTGTCGCGGGCCAGCGACATGCTTTGCGCCATCGCCCTGCGCAGGCTGCGCAGCACCTCGATCTCGCCCGTAGACTCGATGGAGGCAGTGCGGGAAGGAGGTTGCGCAGCGGGGCCGGCCATTGCCTTGACGTCATCCACCGTCACCAGTCCGTCGCGACCGCTGCCACGGATTCCTTCGATATCGAGACCGAGGCGACGCGCCAGGTCCCGCGCCGCGGGCAATGCCCGCCTGCGCGTGCCGGGTGCGCCGGCGGCGGCGCGTGGCAGTGCCACCTCCTGGAATTCCTCGTCGCTGGTCGGCATGTGCCCCACCACCCCGCCCGACGCCGTGACAGGAGCGCCGGTGGCGGCGGTACCGTCCTCACGGAAATCGACAAGCGGTCCGCCAGTGGCAACGGTGTCGCCCGGCTTGCCATGCAAGGCAGCGATGACGCCTGCGACAGGCGAGGGCACCTCGACCACCGCCTTGGCGGTTTCCATCGCGACCATCGGCTGGTCGACGTCGACGCGGTCCCCCACGGCTACGTGCCAGCGGACGATTTCGGCTTCATGCAGGCCTTCGCCCAGGTCCGGGAGATTGAATCGCGACATCTGGCGTGTGCTCCCCTGCGTCAGGTCCGGACGGCTTCCCGGACGCCGTCCACGATACGGGCGACACTCGGGATGTAGTCGTGCTCGAGCTTGAAGTAGGGCATCACCGTATCGTAGCCGGTGATGCGTCGGATGGGCGCGAGCAGGTCGTGCAGTCCCCGCTCTGCGACCGTGGCGGCGACTTCGGCTCCGACGCCGCAGTGGCGGGCCGCCTCGTGCACGATCACCAGTCGGCCCGTACGGGCCACGGAGTCGAGCACCGTGTCGTGGTCGATGGGCGACAGCGACGCGAGATCGATCACGTCGCAGCCGATCTTCTCGAGCGACAACTGTTCCGCGGCACGCAGCACGTCGTGGGTCATCGCGCCCCAAGTCACCACGGTCACGTCCTCGCCCTCACGCAGGCGGAAGGCGCGATCCAGAGGCAGTGCCAGTCCATCGTCGAGTACTTCCTGCTTGGACATGCGGTACAGGCGCGTCGGCTCGAGGAACATGACCGGATCGGGATCCCGGATGGCAGCGAGCAGCAGGCCGTAGGCCCGTGCCGGCGAGGAGGGGCAGATCACGCGCAGCCCTGCGTGGTGGCACAGGAGCGTCTCGAGGCTTTCCGAATGGTGTTCCGGGGCATGGATGCCGCCGCCGTGGGGCATGCGAACCACGATCGGCATCGTCAGCCTGCCTCTCGTGCGGTTGCGCATGCGGGCCATGTGGTTCGCGATCTGATCCAGCGCAGGGTAGATGAAGCCCATGAACTGGATTTCGGCGACAGGCTTGAGGCCCTGGGAGGCCATGCCCACGGCCATGCCGGCGATCACGCCCTCCGCCAGCGTGGAATCCTGGACCCGCAGGGGGCCGAAGCGTTCCTGCAGCCCCACGGTGGCACGGAACACGCCGCCGTTGCGGCCGATGTCCTCGCCGAGCAGCACCACGTCCTGGTCCTGCTCCAGCGCCCTGGCGAGCGCCATGTTCACCGCCTCGACGAGCGTGACCTTGGCCATGGTCAGTGTCCCACCCCGCCATTGACCGATGACCAGCGCCGCGCTGCGTCCTTCTGTTCCTCGAGCGCCTCCGGGAGCGTCGCGAAGAGGTGGTCGAACATGGCATCCGTGGAGTCTTTCGGCGTTGTCTGGTATGCCCGCACTGCGGATTCGATCTGCGCCGCGCAGTCCTCGCGCAGCGATTTTTCCCGGGCTTCGTCCCAGTTGCCCATCGATTCGAGGTAACGGCGCGTCCGGAGCAGCGGTTCGCGCAGCCATGCGGCTTCCAGCTCGTCGGCTGGCCGGTAACGGGTCGCATCGTCTGCCGTGGTGTGGTCGCTCAGGCGGTAGGTCAACGCTTCGACGACGGTCGGGCCGCCTCCGCTGCGCGCCCTTTCGAGCGCGGATTCCATGACCGAGCGCACGCCGAGGACGTCGTTGCCATCGACCTGCACGCCGGGTATGCCTGCCGCAATGGCCTTCTGCGCCAGCGTCTGCGCGGCAGTCTGCGCAGCCACCGGCACGGAAATCGCCCAGCCGTTGTTCACCACGACGAAGACCACCGGCAGCTTCTGAGCCCCCGCGGCGTTCATCGCCTCATAGAAGGCACCCTCGGAAGTTCCACCGTCGCCGATGTATGCCACGGCGCAGCGCGGCTCGTTGCGGACCTTGAAGGCCATGGCGACGCCAGCGGCGATGGGCATCTGTGAAGCGATCGGCACGCACCAGGGCAAGTCCTGCCGGGGCCCCGCGAAGTGGGTGCCGCGTTCGTCTCCACCCCAGTAGACGAGGATTTCGGTCAGCGTGACGCCGCGCCAGAGCTGCGTGCCGTATTCGCGGTAGACCGGGCAAAGCACATCGTCCTGCCGCATCGCGGCGCCCACGCCGACATGGGTTGCCTCGTGGCCGGTGCAGGGTGCGTAGGTGCCGAGCCGACCGGTGCGCTGCAGGTTGATTGCCTTGGCGTCGAACAGGCGGCAAAGCGTCATCATGCGGTACATGCGCTCGACTTCCGCGGCGTCCCTGGCGAAGTCGGGGAGCGTCCCGGAGGGCTTGCCGTCCGCACCGAGCACTTGCTCCAGGCGGATGGTGAATTCGGCGACGTTCTTCAACGGCACTCCCTGTCGGCGCTCGGCGGCCGGGCGTGGATGGGAGCGATTATAAGCGTAGGATCCGCGCATGAGTTCGTCTGCACAGCGCCGTGGCTTCCTGGCCGGTACGGCCGCCTATTTCATCTGGGGCCTCTTCCCCCTCTACTGGAACCTCTTCCGGACCCTGCCGACCTTTGGATTGCTGGCCCACCGCATCGTCTGGTGCGCGGTGGCCGTTTGGGCCTGGCTGCTGGTGAAGGGCGAAGGGGACTGGTGGCGCAGGATCCCCCGGGCCACGATCCTGCGCCTGGCGCTGAGTTCGGTGCTGATTTCGGCGAACTGGGCCGTCTACATCGCTGCGGTCAACAACGGCCACGTCATCGACACCAGCCTCGGCTATTTCATCACGCCACTCGCCAATGTCCTCTTCGGCGTTGCGGTATTGCGGGAGCGCCTCAACGCGCTGCAATGGCTGGCAGTAGCCTGCGCCGCCGCGGGAGTCCTTTATCTTGTCGTGGTGATCGGCTCGATACCTGGCATCGCGCTCTTCCTGGCGCTGTCCTTCGGGGGATACGGCCTGGTCCGCAAGTTGACGCCGGTGGATGCGGTCCACGGGCTCGCGCTGGAGAGCAGCCTCCTGTTCATCCCGTCCGTCGTCTGGTTGCTGTGGTCCACCCCGCAGGATGGCGGATTCCTGCAATTGTCCTGGTTCCTTGAGGCGATGCTTGTCGTTGGTGGCGCGGTGACTGCCGTGCCACTGGTGCTGTTTGCCGTTGCCGCGCGGAATGTCCCGCTCACCTGGCTCGGGTTCCTGCAGTACATCGCCCCGACCGTCGGTTTGCTGTTGGGCGTATTCGTGTTCCACGAGCCGTTCGGTGCCGAGCGCTGGATCGCCTTTGGCCTGATCTGGCTGGCGCTGGGGATTTTTTCGGCCGACGCGCTCCGTCGGTACTGGCGCAGCGCCGCGATCTGACCGTGCGTTTCAGCAGGTGGCGCGGTGCTCGCGAGCAAGGTATTCACGGCTGCGCATCTCGATGAGCCTGCTGGTCGTTCGCTCGAACGCGGGGGCCAATCGTTCGCCGCGATACAGGCCTTCGGGCGCTGCAGCCGCACCTATCACCAGCTTGACTCCCCGGTCGTAGAACTCGTCGACCATCGATACGAAGCGTCGCGCTGCGTCGTCGCGCGAATCGTCCATTACCGGAACTCCCGTCACGAAGACGGTATGCAGTTCGCGGGCGATCTCGATGTAGTCCAGGGCACTGCGCGGGCCCTCGCATAGCGCTTCGAAGCCGAACCACGCCATGCCGCTTGCGGCACGCAGCACCGGAACCGGCCTGTCTTCCACCTGCATCGTGCCGCCTGCCGCGACCTCTCCCTCCGCCAGGGAATCGAACAGTCCGGCAAGCCGTGCGGCGGCATCCGGTTCGCCGTCGACGACGTAAGTGTCCGCTTCGGCGAAGTGCCGCAGCCGGTAATCGATGCCGCCCGCGAGTTCGATGACGTCCAGGCGTTCCTGCAGCAGGGCGATGGCTGGCATGAAGCGTTCTCGTTGCAGGCCGCCGGTGTACAGCCCGCCCGGGGGCCAGTTGGACGACATCGTCAGCACCACGCCTTCGCGCAGCAGCGCTGCGAACAGGCCGTGAAGGATCATGGCGTCACCGATGTCGGCCACGTACAACTCGTCCAGGCAGAGCACCGAGACCCGGCTTGCGATGCCTTCCGCGACCCGGTCGAGGGGTCGCTCGATATGGCCCAAAGCCGCCAGTTCGCGATGGACGTCGCGCATGAAATGGTGGAAATGGCTGCGCTCGCGCCGCACGGTCGGCAGTTGCGCCAGGAAGAGGTCGAGCAGCCAGGTCTTGCCGCGCCCAACCTTGCCCCAGAGGTAGATGCCGCGTGGCGAGGGGCGCCTGAAGCGTTCCGGCAGCACACGGGACAGCATGCCCGGCAACCACGGCGCGCGGGATTCGCGCTCGAGTGCGTCTGCGAGGACGGCCAGATGCCGGACCACGGCGCGTTGGCCCTCGTCATCGGACAGCCTCCGTTCGAGGACCGTCCGGTCGTAGGCGGCCATGAGCCGCTCGCCGGCGCTCACGTGTCCGGGGGTGTCGGTGCTGCGGCCGCGGCATCCGCGCCCGGGAGGTTGGAATGACGTACGGAGACGTCGCCGTATTTGGCGTTGAACCGTGTCGCCAACCGGTCGGCGATGTATACGGAGCGATGCCTGCCCCCCGTGCAACCCACGGCGACCGTGAGATACCGGCGGTTGCTGGCGTGGTACTCCGGTATGCGTCCCTCGATGAAGGCCTCGATGTCACGCAACAGCACTTCCACGGCCGGGTGCTGTTCGAGGAATCGGGCCACGTCCGGGTCACGGCCCGTCAGGCCGCGAAGGGTTGATTCCCAGTAGGGATTGGGCAGCGTCCGGGCGTCGAACACGAAATCCGCGTCGCCCGGGATGCCGTGCTTGAATCCGAAGGAGGCGAACTGGATGGACATCCGTGATTCGCGCCTGGGTTCGACCCGGCGGCGCATGAGTTCGCGCAGGTCGTGGACGCCCAGGCGTGTCGTGTCGACGGTGAGGTCGGCCGCGTTGGCGATCGGCTCCAGCAGGTTGCGCTCCGCGGCGATCGCCTCGCGGAGCCCTTCGCCGCGCCGACTCAACGGGTGGCGCCGCCGCGTTTCCGCGAAGCGACGCAACAGTTCGTCGTCGTTGGCGACCAGATAGATCAGTTCGCACTGGATTCCGGACCGCTGGAGTTCGTCTATCAGACGCGGGATGGTCGCGATCTCCGCCGCGGTGTTGCGGGCATCGATGCCCACGGCGGTGCGGCGATAGACCGGGTCGCTGCTGTGGAGCGTGTGGGTGATGAACGGCTTGAGCAGCGCAGCGGGGATATTGTCGACGCAATAGAAGTCGAGGTCCTCGAGCATGTGCAAGGCCACGCTCTTGCCGGATCCTGACAACCCGCTGACGAATACCAGCCGCATGCGCTGCCCCGCCTGTCCTACTGGCCCTTGGCCAGGCGCCCCTCGGAGGCGTGGTGGTCCTGGCTCTTTTCCTTGTGCTTCTTTACCGCCCGGTCGAGCTTGTCCGCGAGCGAGTCGATCGCTGCGTACATGTTGGCATCGACCGCGACAGCGTGGATATCTGCGCCGCTGACGTGCAGCGTCGCCTCGGCCTTCTGTTCCAGTTTTTCGACGGTAAGCGTGACATGGACATCGATGACGTGGTCGAAGTGCCGCACGATCCGCTCGAGTTTCTTCTCGACGGCGCTGCGGAGCGCGGGGGTGACTTCGACATGGTGTCCGCTGAGCTTGAGTTGCATGAGCTTCTCCTGGTTTAAGCGCGCGCGCCCGCGCGCTTTCGTTCGTTCGACGGGACGATACCCATCGCTTCCCTGTATTTGGCGACGGTCCGCCGGGCCACGGGGATCCCTTCCTTCGAAAGCAGTTCGGCGAGACGGTTGTCGCTCAACGGGGCGCCCGCCGGCTCGTCGCGGATGAGTTTGCGGATCTTGGCGCGGATGGCAGTGGACGAGGTCTCGTTGCCCGCGCCGTCGCCGACGTGACTCGAGAAGAAATAGCGCAATTCGAAGACGCCGCGCGGCGTATGCATGTACTTGCCCGAAGTCACGCGCGAAATGGTCGACTCGTGCATGCCGATGGCTTCGGCGACGTCGCGCAGGATCATGGGTTTCATGGCTTCCTCCCCATGTTCGAGGAATTCCGTCTGCCGCTCGACGATCGTCCGGGCAACCTTCATGAGGGTATCGTGCCGTATCTCCAGGCTCTTGAGCAGCCACTTCGCTTCCTGGAGCTGGGCGCGCAGCGTCGCGTGGCCTGCCGCGCGGCCGATGATGGCGGCGTAGGCGTCGTTCACGCGCACCCGTGGCAGCGTCGACGCATTCATCTCGACCGTCCAACCCCCGGGGCTGCGGCGGACGAGTACATCGGGCACGACGTATTCGGCTTTCGCGGCACTGATCTGGGCGCCCGGCCGCGGGTGGCAGGCGCGTACCAGCGCGATGCCCTGTTCGATTTCTTCCTCCGGGCAGGCCAGTTGCCGCTGCAGCGCGGGCAGGTCGCGTTCCGCGAGCGCCTCGAGGCCGGACTCCGCGATGCGCAGCGCGCAATGGAGTCCCGGCGTGCCGGCGTCGAGGCTGCGCAACTGCAAAGCCAGGCATTCGCCAAGGTCGCGGGCCGCAACGCCCGGCGGGTCGAAGGCCTGTACGACGGCAAGGACCTGTTCTATTTCTCCCGGGGAGGCGTTGATTTCCGGCCGCAGCGTCGCCGCGATCGCGTCCAGGCTGTCGGTGAGGTAGCCGTCGTCGTTGGTCGCATCGATGATCGCCCGGCCGATGGCTGTCCCGCGGTCGTCCAGATGCGCGAGCCCGAGCTGCCAGCCCAGATGTTCCTGTAGGGTCTGTCCGCGATCGTCGGTGAATTCCTGTGCCCGATCGTCTTCCTCGCCGTTCCAGCTGGAGTCCGCCGGCGCTGCGCTGAGGTTCTCCCATCCGTCGTCGATGACTTCTACCCGGGGCTCCTGTTCCGCCGAGGAGGCTTCGGCTGAGGCGAGCTCGTCGGGGGTTGCGCCCAGGTCATCGAAGGATTGTGTGGCCTCGGGGTCTTCCTCGGCCTCGAGCATGACGTTGGATTCGAGCAGTTCGCGGATATGGGCCTGCAGTTCGAGTGCAGGCATCTGCAGCAACCGGATGGCCTGCTGCAGCTGCGGCGTCATTGTCAGCTGCTGGCTCATCCTGAGCTGCAGCGAGGTCTTGAGCACGAACGTTACATCCTGAAGTTCTCGCCCAAGTACACCTCGCGGACCTGGGCATTGGCAAGGATTTCATCCGCCGTCCCGGCGGCGATGACGGTACCCCGGTCGACGATGTAGGCGCGCCCGCAGACGCCGAGCGTCTCCCGCACGTTGTGGTCGGTGATGAGGACGCCGATGCCTTGCGACGCGAGCTCGCCGATGATGCGCTGGATATCGAGCACGGAAATGGGGTCCACGCCGGCGAAAGGTTCGTCCAGCAAGATGAAGCGCGGCGCTGCAGCCAGTGCCCGCGCGATTTCCACGCGTCGTCGCTCGCCACCCGAAAGCGCCTGCCCGGCGCTCTGGCGGACATGGCCGATGCGCAGTTCGGCGAGCAGTTCTTCCAGCCGCGCGGCGCGTCCTGCCGCATCGAGGTCGCTGCGCATCTCAAGGATGGCGAGGATATTGTCCTCGACCGACAGCCGCCGGAATACCGATGCTTCCTGGGGAAGGTAACCAATGCCCGCCTTGGCCCGCTGGTGCATCGGCAGCGTGGTGATGTCGCGTTCGTCGAGCCTGATGCTGCCGTTGTCGCATTCGACGAGGCCGGAAATCATGTAGAACGCCGTCGTCTTGCCCGCGCCGTTGGGGCCGAGAAGCCCGACGATTTCGCCGGCGTGCACTTCAAGCGACAGGTCCTGCACCACCCGACGCCCCTTGTAGGCCTTGCGCAGGCCGTTGGCTGAAAGTGTGCTCATGGACGGGGCTCCGTGCGGGGTGCCGGCGCTTCCGCGGCATCCGGACGGATCGTGATGTGCACGCGTCCACCGGGCGCCGATTCGTTGCGCATGACCTGTTCGCGCACGGCGTAGAGGATTGCCGGGCTGGTCATCTCGTTGCGGCCATCGAACAGCCAGGCGTCGCCTGACAGCCGAACGGACTGGGCCGCGAAATCGTAATCGATGGTGCCGGCCCTGCCGCGCACCGGCCGGGCGATGCCATCCACTTGCTGTTCGAATTCCGCTGGCGCACCGGTCGCCAGGGCCCGCGACATGCGGTTGCCGGCAAAGCGCACCGAAGCGGCCTGGGCTTGAATGGCGCCGCCGACGAACCGGATGCGTACCGCGCCGGTGAATTCCCAGCGGCTGTCGTTGAAGGAAACGCCTGTGCCGTCGGCCGTCGCTCGGTCGGCGCGGATGCTGAGCCCGCCCTGCGTGATCGTCACGTCCTCGAAGCTGAGGCGGTTCGCGCGGCTGTCGATGCGCGAGGCGTTGGCGACCACTTCGATCGGCTGTGGCGTGGCGTCCCGCGTGCCTTGCCGGGGCGATGCCGCCCAGCTCGTGGGTGCCGCGCAGCCCAGCATTGCCAGCAGCAGCGCGCGAAAATCAGGGTACGAGCCGCGCATGGACCTTTGATTCCAGGGTGAGCTGCCCTTGCTTCAGGTTGGCGGAAAGCCCGCGCGCGTCGATGCGCTGCCGGCCCCATTCGACGTGGATATCGTCGCGCGTACGCAGGTCCTGGCTGCGCGTGTCGTAGTCCAGCCCTTGTGTTTCGATGCGGGCGGGAACCGAAGATCCGCCCGGCAGGCCGGTGATCCGCACGTCGTCCTGCAGATGCAGCAGGGAGCTGCCGCCGGGCAGTCGGGCGCTGCGTGCAGTGACCGTCCAGGCCTGTGCGTCGTGCGCCGCGTAACGCAGCGTCAGGTGGCGAGCGGTCACCGTGCCGCTGCCGGGGTCCTGTTCGACCCGGTCGGCGTCGAGGCGGTACAACGCTTGTCCGTCGTCGTCGGTTTGCGTCAGTCGTACATCTTGCGCGAAAAAGCCGAAATCACCGCCATTGGCCGCCTGTTCCCCGCGTGACCCCGGGGTCTTGCCTTCGTGCCCCATGAAAAAGGCCAGCGCCAGGATCATCAAGACGCCCAGTGCGGCCAGGACCCTGGCGGTCACGCGCGGCTCCGCGCATCCAGCAGCCAGTCGCAAGCCTCCCGTACGGCACCCCGGCCGCCCGGAAGTTCGGTCACCCTGTGTGCGGCAGCGGCTGCAAGCGGATGGGCGTCGGCCACCGCCACGGCGAACGCGACCCGCGAGAAAAGCGGTATGTCGGGGGTATCGTCGCCGATGCAGGCGACCTGGGACGTGGTGAGCTTGAGTTTCGCGAGCAGCGTGTCGAGCGCCCGCGATTTGTCGGCAGCTCCCTGGATCACGTGGCGGATGCCGAGGTCCCGGCAGCGCTTGAGCACCGCCGGGTGCCTGCGCCCGGATATCACCGCGACCGTGATGCCGGCCGCCTGTGCGAGCTTTACCCCATGGCCGTCGCGGACGTGGAACACCTTGAGTTGTTCGCCGCGCGCGCCGAAATACAGGGCACCGTCGGTGAGCGTGCCGTCGACGTCCAGCACCAGCAGTTTCAGTCTTGCGGCGAGTGACGGCGAAGGCAGGGCGGGGCGGCGGCGTTTCGCCATCACACGACCCCGGCCCGGAGCAGGTCGTGGATGTTGAGCGCTCCGACGAGGCGGCCTTGCGCATCCACCACGAGGAGTGCGGTGATGCGGTGCTGTTCCATGAGGTTGACGGCTTCGGCCGCCAGCGACTGTGGTTCGATGGTGCGCGGGTTGCCGGTCATCACGTCGCGCATCGTCGTGATGCGCAGGTCGAGCTGCCTGTCGAGCACGCGCCGCAGGTCGCCATCGGTGAATACGCCGAGCACGCGGTCATCGGCCTCGACGATGACCGCGAGGCCCAGCCCCTTGCGGCTCATCTCGAGCAGGCCCGCGCCAAGGGCCGTGTCGGCACCGACACGCGGCAGTTGGTCGCCCCGGCGCATCACGTCGGATACGTGCAGCAGCAGCCGGCGGCCCAGGCTGCCCCCTGGATGGGAGCGGGCGAAATCTTCGGGCGTGAATCCGCGCGCTTCGAGCAGCGCGATCGCCAGCGCGTCGCCCATCGCCAGCGTGGCCGTCGTGCTGGCCGTTGGTGCGAGATTGTGCGGACAGGCTTCTTCGGTCACGGACACGTCGAGGTTCACGGCCGCATCGCGCGCAAGGGTGGATTCGGTGCCGCCGGTGATGGCGATGACCGGCGTACCAAGCCGCTTGAGGTGCGGCAGCAGTGCCAGCACCTCGGCGGTCTCGCCGGAGTTCGAGATGGCGACGACGACGTCGCCACGCGAGATCATGCCCAGGTCGCCATGGCTTGCTTCCGCGGCATGCAGGAAGAAGGCAGGGGTTCCGGTGCTGGCGAGCGTCGCCGCGATCTTGCTGCCGACGTGGCCGGACTTGCCCAGGCCCATCACCACGACGCGTCCCGTGGCCGCGAGGCACAGTTGGCAGGCGCGCGCGAAGTCTGCGCCGATGCGGCGCGAGAGCCCCGCCACGGCGCGGGCCTCGATGTCGATCGTGCGTTGCCCGGCGGCCACGAGGGCTGCGGTATCGCTGGCGCTGGAGGCGGCGGTGTTCATGTGGTCACGGTCATCATAGCTTAAGATGCAGCCATTCCTGCCCTCTGCGAGAGCCGCCCATGACCCCCCAGCAGGTCGCAGACCTGATCCGCCAGTCCATGCCCGACGCGGAAGTCGCCGTCCGGTCCGGTGACAACGTGCATTTCGAGGCCCGCGTTGTGAGCCCTGCCTTTGCAGGCAAGCGTCCCCTCCAGCGCCACCAGCTGGTCTACGCGGCCCTGGGCAGCCTGATGGGTGGCGAGATCCACGCCCTGTCGATCGAGGCGCTCACGCCCGACGACGTGGCTGCCCGGGGCGCCTGACATGGACAAGTTGCAGATCACCGGCGGGCGTCCGCTGGAGGGCGAGGTCCGCATTTCCGGCGCCAAGAACGCCGCGCTGCCGATCCTGGCGGCGACGCTGCTGGCGGACGGCCCGGTCACCATTTCCAACGTCCCGCACCTGCAGGACGTCACCACGATGATCGAGCTGCTGGGCCGCATGGGCGTGTCCGTAACGATCGACGAAAAGCTGCGCATCGAGGTCGACCCGACGACGATCCGCGAGCAGTTCGCGCCCTATGAACTCGTCAAGACGATGCGCGCGTCCATTCTCGTCCTCGGCCCGCTGGTTGCCCGTTACGGCAACGCCGATGTGTCGTTGCCGGGCGGTTGCGCGATAGGCGCTCGGCCCGTGAACATCCATGTCGCCGGGCTCCAGGCGATGGGCGCCGACATCCACATCGAGAACGGCTACATCAAGGCGCGCGCCGACCGACTCAAGGGAGCCCGATTGGTGCTCGACACCGTCACCGTGACGGGCACCGAGAACCTGATGATGGCCGCCGTGCTGGCGGACGGCGAGACCGTCATCGAGAACGCCGCCCGCGAGCCCGAAGTGGTCGATCTGGCCAATTTCCTGGTCGCCATGGGCGCGAAGATCCGCGGCGCCGGTACGGACCGCATCGTCGTTGAGGGCGTGGAACGCCTGCACGGTTGCCACCACGAGGTCATGCCGGATCGCATCGAGACCGGCACCTTCCTTGTCGCCGCCGCGATCACTGCCGGTCAGGTGCGCGTGAAGAACACCTGTCCCGAGCATCTCGATGCCGTGTTGCTCAAGTTGCAGGAGGCCGGGGCGAAGCTTGCGCAGGGCGACAACTGGATCGAGCTCGACATGCGCGGCCGGCGACCGACGGCCATCGATGTCCGCACGGCGCCGTACCCCGCCTTCCCGACAGACATGCAGGCACAGTTCGCCGCGCTCGATGCGGTGGCGGACGGCGTGGGGACGATCATCGAGACGGTGTTCGAGAACCGCTTCATGCACATGCTCGAGATGCGGCGCATGGGCGCGGAAATCCGCCTCGAGGGCAATACGGCAATCATCAAGGGCGTGCCGAAGCTCATGGCTGCCCCCGTGATGGCCACCGACCTGCGCGCTTCCGCGAGCCTCGTGCTCGCGGGACTCGTCGCCGAAGGGCAGACGACCATCGAGCGCATCTACCACATCGATCGGGGCTACGAGTCCATCGAGGAGAAGCTCTCGGGACTCGGTGCCCAGATCCGCCGCGTACCGGGCCGCTAGTCCGACACGCAGGCGAAACTGGCGGCGTCGTTCACGTCGCCTGTTCCGTTGTACCGCGGGTAGCCGGGATGCCGGCACAGCGGCCTCGTGAAGCGGGCCGGACCGCCGGGAACATCCCGCTTGGCGGCGGTCAGCGCACCGGGCGCCTTGCCGGTTTCCACCCAGTCCATCAGCGGCGTAAGCAGGTCGATGTCGTCCGCGCCGGGCCCTCCGCTGCAGTGACCGACGCCCGGCGCGATGTACAGGCGGGTCCCGCGCTCCGCGAGCGCCGGACCGGCAGCTCCCGTGAGGTCCGCCCAGGTCCGGATCGTGTCCCGGTGCGAAAGCAGTGCATCGTCCGAGCCGTGCCAGACCATGATCCGGCCGCCACGCCGGAGGTACTGCACCAGGTCCGGCACGGTCGCGCTGAACTGGTATTGCCCTTCCAGCACCTCCCGGATGCGGGGCAGTGCGGCGATGGGATCGAAACCCGCCGGCGTCCAGGCCGGGTCGTTGTCGATCACGTAGCGGAAATGGCCGGTTCCGAAGGCCGCGAAAGCAGGCGCGCCGGGTGACAGGTCGCCCAGTCCATAGCCGGAATAGACCACTTTGCCGTCCGGCGACTTGAGGTCCTCCATCACGGTTCTGGCAGCAACCACCTGCGCGGGCGTGAGTCCGACGCTGGCAGGTACATCGCGCGCGACGTCGAAGTCGCAACGGTGCCAGGCGCTGATCACGCCGTCCTTGGCGCCGTCCAGCGCGTCGCATTTGCCGAGTGCGGCGGCATGGATCTGCTGGAACTGCGTGGCACTTGGCAGTTGCAGGCCGGCGGCGCGCGTCCAGGCGGCGACCTGGCCGGTGAGGTTCGTGGTCGGCGCGACGGCGACCACGCCGTCGAATTCCGTGCCGTATTTGGCTGCTGCGTTGAGTGCCCCGCGTCCGCCGTTCGAGCAGCCGTCGTAATACGCATGTTTCGCCGGTCGCCCGTAGTACGTCTGGGTCACGGCCTTGCCGAAACGTGTCGCGATCAGTATCGCGCCGTGGGCATAGCGTTCCAGTCCGCGGGGGTTGTTGCGCAGATCCGCGCCCGTGCCGTCGCGGTGGCCGCCGTTGTTGGCGCCTTGCGCGGCGCCGGCGGCCAGCGCGGGATTCGTCGGCCCTACCGGCACGATGATGCCGTCGAATCCGCCGCCGCCGCGTTGCACGTAGCGTTCGCGCCAGGCGTCAGGGAGCCGGACCTCCAGATCGTGACCGGTGCCGCGTTCCGTGCCCGTGACGCGGCAGTAGCCTGGTACCTTGCCCCGCGCTGCGACCCGGGTCGCCCCGGTGACGTCGACGTTGACGAAGCTTTGTCCCTGCAGCGCTTCGCAGGCGATGGCGGGCTTGATCGCGTCCCTGCCAGATTGCGCCCCTGCGGCTGGCTGGCAAGCCAGCAACACCGCCGCCCCGATACCGGTCAGGATCGTCTTCCGATTTTCCATGCTGCCCCCTGTGCGCGCCGCTCAGGACGCTATCTTTCCCGTGGTCTCTCGATTACCGGCAGCTCGACGGTGAATGGCCGCGGCCCGCGCTGGCCCGCCAGTTTCACGTTGCTTCCCGGCTTGTGCGTGGCCACCAGCGCCAGCACTTCCTGGGCACTGCGCACGGCGCGGCCGTCGACGCTGGCGATCCTGTCGTTGATGGCGAGTCCCGCCCGGATGGCGGGCGACTCCAGGTACAGGTCGTCGATGACGACGCTGTTGGCTGGATAGCCCAGTTGCGCGGCGCGCTCGGCTTCCGCGTCTCCGGCGATCAGCCCGACCCACCCGCGGACGACCCGGCCCTTGGCGAGGATCTCGCGCATCACGCCGCGCACCAGGTCCACTGGGATTGCCACGCCGATGCCCTCCGCGCCGCGGTTCTTGCCGAGCACCGCAGTGTTGATGCCGATGAGTTCGCCGCGGACGTTGACCAGCGCGCCGCCCGAATTGCCTTCGTTGATTGCCGCGTCCGTCTGGATGAAGTTCTCGAAGGTGGCGACCCCCAGTTGGGCGCGCCCGGTCGCGCTGACGATGCCGTGCGTGACGGTCTGCGCGAGGCCCAGCGGGCTGCCGATGGCCAGCACCACGTCGCCGACCTGTACGTGGTCCGAACGCCCCAGTTGCATGACCGGCAGCCGGTCCAGCTGAACGCGCAGCACGGCCAGGTCCGTGTCCGGGTCGCGGCCGGCGACTTCCGCCACCACATGACGGCCGTCCGCGAGCTGGACCTGGATCTTCTCGGCGCCGGCGATCACGTGGTGATTGGTGACGATGTGACCGGCGCCGTCGACGATGACGCCCGAACCCAGGCTCTGCTGCACGCGCTGGCGGTACCGCGGCAGCACGCGGCCGGGGAAGAACGGATCCATCCCGGCGGCCGGCACCTGCTCGGTGACCTTGCGTTCGGCAAAGATGTAGACCACCGCAGGCGCGCTGGCGCGGACCGCCGACGCGTAGCTGGCGACGACCGGGGCGCTGGATTGCTCGGGTGGCCCGAACGGCGCCGAGGAGGAGTCGTCGTTCGCGGGGGCATCTGTCCCCGTGGCCCGGCGGGATTTGGCTTCCTGGTGCAGGGCGGAACTGACCTGCGGGGGGACGTCGACCCGCTGCTTTTCGATCTGGAGCACGAGCGACGGCCAGACACGTGCTGCAAGCAGCGCGAGCAGCAGGCCGCCGGCCACCGAGGTGCCGATGAAAAGGATCCCCCGCCTGATGTCGCGCCCGGTCATGTCCGCTATAATGCGACAGTTTCCCGCAACGAGCCCAAGATCCATGAGCGAAAACAGCGGCGCCGCACTCCAAGGCAGCCCCGAGACGAACGAAGCGGTCGACGAAAGCCGCCGCGGCTTCCTCACCTTCGCGACCACTGCCACCGGCGTCATCGGCGCCGCGTTCGGCGCGGTCCCGTTCATCGCCTCCTGGAGCCCCTCGGAGCGCGCTCGCGCCCTGGGTGCCCCGGTCGAGGTCGACGTGACGAAGATCGAGCCGGGCCAGATGGTCACGCTGACCTGGCGCAAGCAGGCCATCTACGTCGTGCACCGCACGCCGGAAATGGTCGCCAAGCTCGCCGGCCACGACGGCGAGCTCAAGGACCCGGGTTCGGCGAACTCCGAGCAGCCGGCCTATGCCAAGAACGCCGCGCGTGCCGCGAAGGACCAGTTCCTGGTCGTCATCGGCAACTGCACCCATCTGGGCTGCCTGCCGAAGACGCGTTTCGAGCAGGGCAATCCGGAGCTCGGCGCTGACTGGCCGGGCGGATTCTTCTGCCCCTGCCACGGTTCCCGTTTCGACATGGCCGGCCGCGTGTTCAACGGTTCGCCGGCTTCGGTGAACCTGCGCATCCCGCCTTACTCGTTCTCGAACGACAGCACGCTGGTCATCGGCAAGGATGATTCGGCCCAAGGAGCCGCGTGATGGCCGGCAATGACAATACGCCCGCACGTCCGGGTTTCAGGGGCTGGCTCAACAAGCGCCTGCCGGTCGATGCCTTCCTCAAGGGCCACCTGACCGAGTACTACGCCCCGAAGAACTTCAATTTCTGGTACTTCTTCGGCTCCCTGGCACTGCTCGTGCTGGTGATGCAGTTGCTGACCGGCATCTTCCTGACGATGCACTACAAGGTCGGCGAACTGACGGCCTTCGACTCCGTCGAATACATCATGCGCGAGGTGCCCTACGGCTGGCTCCTGCGCTACCTGCATTCGACCGGTGCGTCGGCGTTCTTCATCGTCGTCTACCTGCACATGTTCCGCGCCTTCCTGTACGGGTCGTACAAGCAGCCGCGCGAACTGCTCTGGCTGTTCGGCATGGTGATCTACCTGGCGCTGATGGCCGAGGCCTTCATGGGCTACGTGCTGCCCTGGGGCAACATGTCGTTCTGGGGCGCGCAGGTCATCGTCAACCTGTTCGGCACGATCCCCGTGATCGGCCCGGGTCTCGTCGAATGGATCCGCGGCGACTACGGCATCGCCGACGCGACGCTGAACCGCTTCTTCTCGCTGCATGTCGTGGCCGTGCCGCTCGTGCTGCTGCTCCTGGTGACGCTGCACCTCGTGGCCCTCCACGAAGTCGGTTCCAACAATCCGGACGGCGTCGAGATCAAGGGGAAGAAGGGCGCGGACGGCAAGCCGCTCGACGGCATCCCGTTCCACCCGTACTACACCCTGAAGGACATCGTCGGCGTCGGCGTGTTCCTGATGCTGTTCTGCGTGGTCGTGTTCTTCGTGCCGACTTTCGGCGGCATCTTCCTCGAGCACGCGAACTTCGAGCTTGCCAATCCGATGTCGACGCCCGAGCACATCGCGCCGGTGTGGTACTTCACGCCGTTCTACGCGATCCTCCGCGCGATTCCGGACCAGCAACTGGGCGCTCTCGCCATGGCGCTGTCGCTGGTCTGCCTCGTGCTGGTGCCCTGGCTCGACCGCTCGCCGGTCAAGTCGACGCGCTACCGCGGCTGGATCTGGAAGACGGCGCTGGCGTTGTTCGTCGTCGCCTTCATCGGCCTGGGCTACATCGGCCTCAAGGCCCCGTCGCCGCTGTTCACGCTGATGGGCCGGGTTTTCTCGGTCGTCTATTTCGCGTTCTTCGTGCTGATGCCCTGGTACACGAAGATCGATCCCGTGAAGCCGGTGCCCGAGCGAGTGACCCATGAGAAGCATTGAGACCGTGATGCACCGTAATCTCTCCGGGCGCGTTGCCCGCATCGCAGCCGGCCTGCTGGCCGGACTGGCCTTTGTCCTTGCACCGTCGGCATACGCCGCCGAGGAAAAGGCCGCTGAAGGCCATGAGTCGCATGGCGTGGACTGGCAGGGCTGGAAGGCCGGCAACCAGATCAACGACACCGGCTCGCTGCAGCGTGGCGCTTCGAACTTCATGAACTACTGCTTCGGCTGCCACTCGCTGAAGTACATGCGCTATGAGCGCATGGCGAAGGACCTGAAGATCAGTGAAGAGCAGTTGCGCAAGAACCTGCTGCCGGCCGCTGCGAAGACGACGGATTACATCCTGGCGTCCTTCCCGAAGGCCGAGGCAGAAGCCTGGTTCGGTCGGCAGCCGCCGGATCTGTCGCTGATCACCCGATCCAAGGGCAGCGACTACGTGTTCCAGTTCCTGAAGGGTTTCTACGTCGACGAATCCAAGTCGACGAAGACCGACAACCTCGCCCTTCCGGGCGCGGCGATGCCGGCCGTCCTCTCGGACCTCGAAGGCGTCAAGCGCGTGGTCTTCGGCCATGGCGAATCGGCGCACGGCGGCAAGAACGTCGAGCGTTTCGAGGAAGTGCAGGCGGGTGCCCTGACGCCGGCCCAGTACGACGGCTTCGTGCGCGATACCGTCAATTTCCTGCAGTACGTGGGTGAGCCTTCCCAGGTCGATCGCGTCAGCATCGGTATCTGGGCCATTCTGTTCCTGATGGTATTCACCGGCTTCGCCTGGATGCTCAAGAAGGAATACTGGAAGGACGTCCACTGACCCGGGCTCCTGCGGGGCCGGCTTCCGGCCGGCCCCCGTCCATCGCCCCGGTCGCGCGTATCGAGTCGCCGCGCCATGATGACCCTGTTTTCCTCCCCGACGGACCCTGCGAGCCACCGCACGCGCATCGTGCTGTGCGAGAAGGGCGTTGAGCTCGATATCGTCAGCGTCAAGCCGGGCCCGCTTCCGGAAGACCTGCTGGACATCAATCCCGATCCGTCGTTGCCTACTCTGGCAGACCGCGACCTCGTCCTTTACGACTCGCGGGTGATCATCGAGTACCTGGATGAGCGTTTCCCTCATCCTCCGCTGATGCCCGTCGATCCTGTGACTCGCGCCCAGTTCCGCCTGGCGCTCCAGCGCATCGAGCGGGACTGGTACGGACTCGCTGCTCGCATCGAGTCCGAGGGCGCCGGCAAGTCGGGTCCGGCCCTGAGAGGCCAGTTGCGCGACCTGGTCCTGCAGACCTCGGCGTTTTTTACCGTGAAACCGTTCTTCCTTGGCGACGAGTTCTCGCTGGTCGATGCCTCGATCGCGCCGATCCTGTGGCGCCTGAAGCACTATGGCATCGACCTTCCGCCTGACGCGGCTCCCCTGGTCAAATATGCCAACCGCGTCTTCGCGCGGCCTGGCTTCCGTTACAGCCTGACACCCGAAGAGCGGGAGATGCGGCGTGCCTGAACTGTCCCGTCGTCCTTACCTGCTCCGCGCGATGTACGAGTGGATGATCGACAGCGGCACCACGCCGCATGCGATCGTCGATGCAACGCTTCCCGACGTGCAGGTGCCCGGCGCCTTCGTCAAGGATGGACGCATCGTCCTTAACATCTCGGCCACGGCAACGCAGGGCCTGCTCATCGGGCCCGAGACAATGGAATTCAGCGCACGTTTCGGAGGCGTGAGCCATTTCGTGCGAGTGCCCGTCAACGCCGTGCTTGGCATCTATGCGCGCGAGTCGGGTGAAGGCATGGTGTTTTCCGACGAGGCTCCCGAGGGAGAGGGGAGCGTTCCGGACGGAGATCCCGAAGCGCCACCACCTGCACCGAAGCCGCCGGATCCGCCTAAAAAAAGGCCGGCACTCAAGGTCGTCAAATAGTCTGCTGGCGACGTTTCAATTCATCGGCAGCTTTTCGGCCCGGGCAGCGGTGATGTCGAGCTTCGTCTTGCGCGGATCGGCGATCCAGCCGGCGCTGCCATCCGCCGCGAAATCCATCAATCCGTCCTTCGACGCCTCGTAGGCTGGCCAGTCCGTGCCAGGGTTGCCGTCCTTGGCATAGGCGACGAGCGCGCGGAAGGCAGCCTTGCTGGCCTGGGCGTCCCTGGGGGTCAGCGCGTCGCCGTACTTCGCCGCAACCGTGTTGAAGAAATACGGGATGTCGGTGGCATGTGGTGCACCGGTCAGCCATTCCTTCGCCATCGAGTCGGCCACGTAGGAAAAGCGGTAGAGCCAGACCTTGCGACCCTGGGCCTGGAACAGTCTCGCGACGTGCCGCGCAGGTTCGGTCATCAGCGCATCCATCGCGACCTGTCGCGAAAGGTCGGCGACAGTGGC
>JBDLPS010000263.1:0-5188 GCA_039800965.1 Pseudomonadota bacterium
GCGGTCATGATCAGCGCTTCACCGACGGGACCCGCGACCTTGTCGATCGACGGCTGGCCGGAGAGACCGATCTGCACGAGGGCGTTGAGGATGCCGTAAACCGTGCCGAACAGGCCGACGAACGGCGAGGTCGAACCGACGGTGGCGAGGAACGACAGGCCGTTCGACAGCTTGCTGTTCACGTTGTCCACCGAGCGCTGCAGCGCCATGGCCAGCCAATCGTTCAGGCTGATGCGGTCGTTCAGTCGGCCCTCGTGGTGGGCGGCAGCGCGCAGGGCGCTCTCGGCCACGAAGCGGAAGTCATCGTCCTTCTCGAGACGCTCCGCTCCTTCCTTCGGCGTGGCAGCGGCCCAGAACTGCTTCTCGACGATCTTCGCCGACTTGCCCATGCGGTACTGGTCCCAGAACTTCGTGAAGATGATGTACCACGAGATCAGGGACATGAGGGCAAGGATGCCCAGCACGGTGTACGAGATGCCGGTGCCATGATCGATCAGGGCTCCGAAACCATACGGGTTGCTGCCAGGGGCGGCAGCGGCGGCATCGGCAACGGCGGCGGCTTGGTTTTCCATTTTAATCCTCAGTTTCTACAAAAGTCGTCCGCGGTTGGCGGAGCGTTATCCCAAATGAAAAGTGAATGTCGGTCCTGTCGGGTGAAGATCAGTCTTTCAGCTGGAACTTCACACGGAACGCGAAGCACGACGTAACGGCCTTGTTGTCTTCGGTGCCCGCCACGTAGCGCAGCGCCTTCGCGTACTTGAGGGCCGCCTCGTCAAGACGCGCCACGTTCGACGTTTCCTGCACGGTGGCCTCGGCCAGCTTGCCCTTCTCGTCGACGCAGGACTTGACGACCACGTTGCCCTGCTCGCCCAGTCGCTTGGACGACGGCGGGTAGTATTCCTCCGAGTCAGGCTGCGTGGCGCGAGGGTTCAGCTTCGGCGGAACCTTGGCGACGGCACGCTCCACCGGCTTCGGTGGCGGCGGCGGCGGCAGCGGCTTGTCAGTCACATTGGACAGCGCAGTGGTGTTGGCGGCCACCGGGACCTGGATGTCCACGACAGGAGGCGGCACCTCGACCGGCGGCAGCTCCACCTTCGGCGGCGGCGGCGGCGGCGGCGTATCGTCCTGCTGCTCTTCCTTGAGGATCTCGGTGACGATCGGCGGCGCGATCGACTCCATGACCTTCTGGGCGAATCCGCTCTTCAGCCCGTAGATCAGAATGACGTGGAAGATGATGATCGCGACAAACGCGATGCTACGGCGCGAGCCCCAGTTTCTGTCGTGTACGTATACGCCCATAGGTCCGTCTTGATGTGTTGTGCCTTGGCCGCGGCCTCAGCAGGAAATCATTCGATCGGCTTGCACCGCAGGAAGTCGACGCCGGAAATTAACGACGTTTTCCACGATGCGCAAGTGTCTTCTGAACCCCCGCTGAACATCACGCCTTTTGAATAGGTTTCGTGCGGAAAAAAGGCCACTTGACGCGGCCCGCTTGTCTTCCCCCCGATACCGGTACCACCCCGGAGTCCCCGTGACTCGGACCAGCCCCGCCGGGTGCCGGCGAATCGATACGTTCCGGAGCGCTCTTGATGGTGTCCCGAAGGACTCTAGCGCGTGCCGCCGGGGGCTGACAACAAAAAAACAACAACCCGCCGCAGCCCTGCTTGCCCCGGCAATCCCGGCAGTATCAGCGGACACCCTGCCGGTGCATCCTGTTGAAGCCGAACGCTCCAGCCAGTGTCATGGCGAGGGGCAGCAGCAGCGACCACCGCCCTGCCCCGGCGGCCGAACGCTCCAGCCACTCGTAGAACAGCACGCCGGCCGGCGGCGCCACCAGACCCCGCATGCCGGTCAGCGTCACGTTGACGCCCATGTACTGCTGCATCTTCCCAAGCGACGCGAAATCACTGTGGCCCAGGTTCCAGCCGAGGTTGGCGCCTGCCGTCGCGGCACCCAGCAGCAGCGCGCCGGGCCACAGCAGCCAGGCCTGCTGCACGAACACCGCCAGGATCATCACGGCGATGGCCAGCACCAGCGACCAGCACTGGCGCGCCCGGTAAGCAATCACATGCCCGCCGTCGAACATCCGCGCCCAGAGGGGCGTGAACAGCGGGATGGACAGCAACGGCACGATGGACAACACGCCGATCTGCATGGCACCCGAAAGACGCATGAAGTCCGAAAAGACAATGACGAACTGCGCGTTCACCATCAGGTTGCCGGCGCCGTATATCCCGAGCCAGAACATGTAGCGCCGGTAGACGGGATCCTCGCGCAGGATCCCGCGCAGCACCGACAGGCTGAACACCTGCGTCCGACCGACCGCTTCGGACTCGGCCAGCAACAACTGGAACTCCCGCCGGACGCGCGTCTGCCGATAGAGCCACGCCGCCGCCAGCCCGCTGGCCGCAGCAAGCGCGTAGAGCCAGCGGGACCATGCCAGCCGCGATTCGATGACGAGCCCGGCGAGCGCCGAAGCTGCCGCAACGCCGAACGAGGACACCACGACGATCCGCCCGGTGACCCTGGCGAGCACCTTGCGCGGGTAATTCGCGGTCCAGACCGATGCGCGCACGGTCAGGATGCCGGCCCACACGACGCGGGCGGCTATCACGGACAACACCATGACCGTCAGTCCGGTCGCGGCATTCGGGGCGAGGCCGATCAAGCCAACCAGCATCGCGAATGCAGCCATGAGCCAGGCCATGAGCTGGACGCGGGTGCGCCCGTGGGCGAGGTTTGCCCACAGGAAGCTGACAACGTTCGAGAGCGCGGGGGCCCCGCTGACGAAAGCCACCGCGAGGTTGACGGCAGACGCGGACGCAGCGCCTGCGAAGCCCTTCTTCACCAGCACGGCCGCCGTGGCTCCCTCCACCAGGCCGAGCGTGAATCCGACCAGGCCCCAGGAGAGCGCTTCGCGACGGTACAAGGCCTCGACGAGCGGGCTCGGGCGCTCCGCGCTCATCCGTAGCGGTGCCGGATCAGCCCGTGGACCGCACGAATGGCGTGCGCCTCGGCGCCCAGCGGCCGACCCGGCCGGTCCTTGGGATTCCAGCCGTAAAGATCGACGTGGATCCAGCGCGAGGGATCCGCCACGAATCGCCTGAGGAACAGCGCGGCGGTGATGGCGCCGGCGAAACCACTGCTGCCGGCGTTGCCGATGTCGGCAACGCGGCTCGACAGCTCGTCCTCGTAAGCCGCCCAGAGCGGCAGGGGCCAGAGTGGGTCGTCCAGCGCATCACCCTGCGCGACCAGCGCCGCCTGAAGGGCCACGTCGCCCGAGAAGACCGGCGGCAGGTCAGGACCGAGTGCGACGCGCGCGGCACCCGTCAGTGTCGCCAGGTCGACCAGCAGGTCCGGCGACTCCTCGCCGGCCAAAGTCAGGGCGTCGGCCAGCACCAGCCGGCCTTCCGCGTCGGTATTGCTGATTTCGACGGACAGCCCCTTGCGCGAACGGAGAACATCGCCAGGCCTGAAGGACGCTCCATCCACGCTGTTCTCGACAGCGGGAACGAGCACCCGCAGGTCGACCGAGGCATCCAGCGACCGAAGCAACTGCGCAAGGCCCAGCGCACAAGCCGCTCCGCCCATGTCCTTTTTCATCAGGAGCATGCCGCTGGCCGGCTTGATATCGAGGCCACCGGTATCGAAGCAGACCCCCTTTCCCACCAAGGTCACGCGGGGCGCGCCGGGCCGGCGGAAACGAAGATCGAGCAGGCGCGGAGCCCTCGGGCTGCCGCGACCGACGGCCTCGATGAGCGGAAACCCCTCGCGCAGGGCATCGCCGGCAACCACGATAAGCTCGCCACCTGCCCGCCCCGCGAGGTCCCGCGCCACCCGTTCGAGCTCGGCAGGCCCGAGATCGTTTGCAGGGGTGTTGATGAGGTCCCGGGCCAGAGAAAGCGCCGATGCCGCTTCGCAGGCATAACGAACATCGGCCCCCACCGGCACCAGCAGCTGCGGGCCAATCGGGCTGGAAGCGGCGGAACGGTAGCGACCGAAGCGGTACCCACCGAGCAACCAGCCAAGCAGGAACTGGGTGGCGACCGGAGGCGGAAGCGCCTCGGCAAGCCGGTAGCAACCGGCCGGCACACGGGCTGCCAGCGCAGCAGCGAGCCACATATCCGGCGCATCGGCGCCACCGAGCCCGGCGACCGCGCCGCCGCAACCACCGTTCTGCCCCGGCCAACCCAGCACCTGCTGCCGTTCGGGACGGAAAGCCTGCGCTCGCAGCCAGGCGGCTACGGCCGGCGGCTGCTCCTGCAGCCAGCGGCCATAGCCGGATTCGGTGACGAGGGCGAGCGGCAACGAGGGCGTGCCGTGCGCGGCGAGGGATGGGGGAAGCATGGTGTCCAAGGCCCCTAGCTTAAGGCATCCGCGCAGGCCCGGCGCGTTGACAAGTGCTTGATGGATATGGTGACATTAGGGGTCTTGAAGACGCTGCAGCGCTAGCAAGAATCCCCAAAACCCCGCACGGGCTGCAGCAGGCAGCTGTCGCGGGGTTTTTCGTTTTGTCGCACTGGAGAGACGTGATGCGTTTATACGGACCTAAAGATGTCAACAAGAAGGCGCTCCGCAAGGCGAAGATCGCCATCCTCGGTTATGGCAGCCAGGGGCGCGCCCACGCTCTCAACCTGAAGGACAGCGGCTACGACGTCGTTGTCGGCGTTCGCAAGAACGGCCCGAGCTGGAAGCAGGCGAAGAAGGACGGCCTGACCGTCGCAGAGCCGATCGACGCCGTCGTCGGCGCCCGGCTCGTCGCCATGCTCGTCCCGGACATCCCGCAGAAGGCGCTTTACGAGGCCGTCGAGAAGAACCTCGCGAAGAATGCCGTGCTGCTGTTCGCGCACGGCTTCAACATCCACTTCAAGCAGATCAAGCCGCGCAAGGACCTCGACGTCGTCCTCATCGCGCCGAAGGGCCCGGGCGGACTCGTGCGTCGCCAGTTCCAGCAGGGCCGCGGCGTTCCGGCCCTGATCGCCGTCCACCAGGACGCGACCGGCACGGCCTTCGATGCGGCGCTGGCCTATGCCCACGGCATCGGCGGCACGCGCGGTGGCGTGCTCGAGACGACCTTCGGCGAAGAAACCGAGACGGATCTTTTCGGCGAGCAGGCGGTGCTCTGCGGCGGCACCACGTCGCTGGTCCTCGCGGGTTTCGAGACGCTGGTCGAAGCCGGCTACCAGCC
>JBDLPS010000264.1:0-3610 GCA_039800965.1 Pseudomonadota bacterium
ATGTGGCTCATCGAGTGCTGGTCGTGGCGGAAGCCCGGCAGCGTCAGTTCGCGGGTGACGACACCACCCCCGAACCAGGGGTTGCGCTCCAGGACCAGGACCTTCTTTCCGGCGGCGGCGAGGTAGGCGGCGGCCACGAGGCCGTTGTGGCCGGACCCCACGGCGATGATGTCGGCGTTGCTCATCTTGGCGTGTCGTTGCAGTTGGTGTTGAATGCCGAGTGTGTACGAGATCCACGCGATCCGCTACGGCCACCTGGACCGTACGGCGACTCACAAGTTCATCGGCGGCGACCCTCACGACGGGCCGATGCCGCTCGACTATTTCGTCTGGCTGATCCGGGGCGAGGCCGGTACGTTCCTGCTCGATACGGGCTATGACCTCGCGACGGGGTCCGCCCGCGGACGCGAGCTCGTCCGCCCGGTCGGCGAGGGGCTCCGGGCCTTGGGCGTCGAGCCGGGGTCTGTGCGCGACGTGATCGTCAGTCACATGCATTACGACCATGTGGGCAACCACGACCTGTTCCCCAACGCGCGCTACCACGTGCAGGACGACGAGATGGCGTTCTGCACCGGGCGAGCCATGTGCCATGGCCTGATGCGCGCCCCCTTCGAGGCTGCCGACGTGCAGGCGATGGTGGGCAAGTTGTTCGCGGGTCGGCTGGTGTTCCACGATGGCGAGTCCGAGCTCGCTCCCGGCATTACCCTGCACAAGGTCGGGGGGCATACCCGCGGGCTGCAGGTCGTGCGGGTGCAGACCCGGCGGGGCTGGGTCGTCCTGGCCTCGGACGCCGCGCATTTCTACGCCAACTGGCAGGAGCGCAGGCCTTTCCCCATCGTGGATAGCGTGTCCGCCTATCTCGACGCGTTCCTGACCATCGAGCGGCTGGCGGCCTCGCCGGAGCACATCATCCCGGGGCACGATCCGCGCGTCCTGGCCCTCTACCCGGCCTCGCTGCCGGGCGTGGCGGACATTGTCCGCGTGGACCTGCCGCCCATCGGTTGACGCGCCACGAGGCGCGCCGTGACAACCCCGGGCCGCCTCGCTATCGTGCGGGTCGCACTGGAATGCGGGGGGCTGGCGTGGCGGAAATAATCGGTTTCATCGGCGTTGGCCGAATGGGTTCGGGCATGGTGTCCCGCCTGCTGGCGGCCGGCCATCAGGTAGTTGTCCATGACCCGGACCCCAAGGCGGTTGCCGCCATCGTAGCCAAGGGTGCCGCCGCCGCCGCTTCGGCCGCGGACGTCGCCGCCGCCGCTCCCATCGTCATGGCCAGCGTGCCGACGCCGGCGGTGGCCAAGGCCACGGCCGCGGCCATTGCCGCCGCGCCCGGCCTCCGGGTCTTCGTCGACCTGTCCACCTCGGGCCCTGCCGCTGCGCAGGCCATCGACACCCTGCTCGCCGCGAAGGGCGTGGCCTCGGTCGATGCCCCGGTGTCCGGCGGCGTCACGGGCGCCGCCAACGGCAAGCTCGCGATCATGGTGTCCGGCCCCGCTGCGGCCGTGGAGGGGGTGCGCCCCCTGCTTGCCGAGATGGGCAAGGTCTTCGTCGTCGGCGAGCGTGCCGGCCTGGGCCAGACCGTGAAGCTCGCGAACAACCTCATGTCCGCGGCGTCGCTCGCGATTGCCGCCGAAGCCATGGCCATGGGCGCCAAGGCGGGCGTGGATCCGGCGATCATGCTGGACATCATCAATGCCTCGTCGGGACGCAACAGCGCGACGCAGGACAAGATCCCGAAGCACGTACTGAACCGGAAGTTCGATTTCGGTTTCGCCAACGCGCTGTCGTTCAAGGACGTTCGCCTCTGCCTCGACGAGGCCGAGGCGCTAGGCGTGCCCATGGTGGTCGGTGCCGCGGTACGCCAGATGTTGTCGATCACCCACCAGAGTTGCGGGCCGGATGCGGATTGCACCGAGCTCGTGAAGGTCGTCGAAGAATGGGCCGGCTGCCAGATCGGCCGCGCCGAGGAGAAGTGAGATGGGACAGGATACGTTCGACAAGGGAATGAAGCTGCGCAAGCAGGTGCTGGGCGCGGATTACGTCGAGAAGTCGATGGCCGCCGCGGATGATTTCAGCCGCCCGATGCAGGAACTTTCGACCGAGTACTGCTGGGGTTACGTGTGGAACCGCCCGGGCCTGGAGCTGCGCGAGCGCAGCATCATCAACATCGCGATGATCAGCGCGCTGAACCGCCCGCATGAACTCAAGCTGCACGTGAAGGCCGCGCTCGGCAACGGACTCACGCGCGAGCAGATCCGCGAGATCATCCTGCAGGTCGCCGTGTACTGCGGCGTGCCGGCCGGCATCGATTCCACGCGCATCGCGCGCGAGGCCTTCGCCGAAGTCGATGCCGCGAACGCGGCGAAGAAGGGTTGACCCCATGAGCGCCGCAGCCAAGACCCCGCAGGAACAGATCGTCCTCGATTTCTTCCGCATCCTGAGCTCGGGTGAACTCGAGGCTATCCGCAAGACGCTGCATGCGGACGCCGAGTGGCGTCCCATGGTCGAGAACATCCCGGGCGCCGGCGTGCACGGTCCGCGCGATGTCATCGTCGACCAGTTCCTCGCGCCGGTGCGCGGCATGTTCGCCCCGGGCGATCCGAAGACGACGGTCGATACCATCGCCTCTTCGGGCGACCTCGTGATGTGCGAGTCGCGCGGCGAGGGCAAGCTCCAGGATGGTCGCACTTACAGCAACCGCTACGCCTGGGCGATCGAACTGAAGGACGGCCTTGTCTACCGCATCCGCGAATACATGGACAGCCACTACGTCGCGACGCTGTTCGGTGCGGGCTGACCTGTACTTTCGGGGGGGCGGATGGCCGAGGTCTTCGATTACGTGATCGTCGGCGGCGGAACGGCGGGTTGCGTGCTCGCCAACCGCCTGTCCGCCGACCCTGCCGTGACGGTGGCCCTGGTGGAAGCCGGGCCACCGGACAGCGATCCGGCCATCAAGGTGCCGGCGATGGTCGGCAAGGCCATCGGCAATCCGCGCAATGGCTGGGGTTACCTGTCCACGCCGCAGGCGCATGCGGACGACCGCCAGTTGCCCGTGCCACGGGGCCGCGTCCTCGGTGGCTGCTCGTCGATCAACGGCATGGTCTATTTCCGCGGCCATCCGGCGGAATACGACGCCTGGAACCAGCCGGGCTGGCGGTACGAGGACCTGCTGCCGTATTTCCTGAAGCTGGAAAACTACGATGCGGCCACGACGCCGTTCCGTGCGAAGGGCGGTCCGGTCAACGTCGTCGACATCCCGAAGCCGAATCCGCTCGTGAAGCGTTTCGTCGATGCAGCGGAATTCCTCGGCTATCCGCGTTGTGCTGACTTCAATGGCCCGGATCCGGAAGGCTTCGGTCCGCGACAGGGTGCGATCCGCAATGGCCGGCGCGAGTCCGGCGTCACTGCGTATCTCGATCCGGTGCGCCATCGCCAGAACCTGAAGGTCTTCACCGACCATACGGTGAGGCGCGTGCTGCTCGAGGACGGGCGGGCGACGGGTATCGAGGTCCAGATCGAGGGCGCGCGCAGGACGATCGGGGCGCGCCGCGAAGTGATCCTCAGCGCGGGCGCCTACGGTTCGCCGCAGTTGTTGCAGCTTTCCGGCATC
>JBDLPS010000265.1:0-2866 GCA_039800965.1 Pseudomonadota bacterium
CCGCCTGCAGCGTCGCGACCACGTCCGGGTTATACATGTGGTATTCGCCGCCGTGGACGAACTTCAGGATGCCGCCGTGCTCCACGGACTGCATCGCGTTCCAGGCGCGCTTGGCCAGGTAGTCCTGGTCCTCCTGGAGGTCGGCGAAGTTCGCGCCCTCGATGCGGCTGGTCGTGCCATGGAAGCACAGCGACACCACGCTCGACGACAGGCCGACGATCTCGAACAGCTGGCCACTGCGGTAGCTGGCGATCGTCGAGATGCCCATCTTCGACATGATCTTGTAGAGGCCCTTGCGGATGGCCTTGCGGTAGCTGCGGCCGAGTTCCGCGCGCTGGCTCGCGTCGGGCTTCACCTCGCCCTTGCGCATCATGTCGAAGAGCGTCTGGTACGCCATGTACGGGTAGACGCAGGTCGCGCCGTAACCGATGAGGCAGGCGAAGTGGTGCGGGTCACGCGCCGTGCCGGTCTCTACGATGATGTTGCACTTGCAGCGCAGGCCCAGGCGCACCAGGTGGTGGTGGATGGCGCCGGTCGCGAGCAGCGCATGCACGGGGATCTTGCCGCGCACGAGGTATCGGTCGGACAGCAGCAGTACCAGCGTGCCGTCGCGCACCGCGGCCTCGGCCTCGCGGCACAGGCGGCGCAGCGCGGTTTCCAGGCCCTCGGCCGGGTCGTACTGCAGGTCGATGAAGGCGTTCGTCACGCCCTCGTCCGTCATCGAGATGATCTGGCGCAGCTTGCGCTGCGAGAGCACCGGCGAGTTCAGCACGATCTGCTTGGCGTGCGACGGCCCCGGGTGGAAGATGTTCATCTCCGGCCCGATCTCGGTCTGCAGCGACATGACGATCGATTCGCGCAGCGGGTCGATCGGCGGGTTTGTCACCTGCGCGAACTGCTGGCGGAAGTAGTCGTAAAGATTGCGCTGTTGGTGCGACAGCACCGACAGCGGCGTGTCGTCGCCCATCGAACCGACGGCCTCGCTCTCGTCGCGGGCCAGCACGCGGATGACCTCGTCGCGCTCTTCCGCGGTGATGTTGAACATCTTGCGGTAGACATTCAGCGTCTCGCGGTCGAAGGGCTCGGCGGCCAGCGAGAGGTCGATGAGATCCGTCTCGAGGTACTTCGCGCCCTTCTTCAGCCAGGACGAGTATGGATGACGCGCCTTGAGCAGGTTGTCGATCTCGGTGTTCTCGAGCAGCGACCCCGTCTGCAGATCCAGCGCCAGCATCTGGCCCGGGCCCATGCGGCCCTTGCGGACCACGTCTTCCGGCTTGTAGTCCCAGACGCCGATTTCCGACGCGATCGTCAGGTGGCGATCCTTCGTGATGACGTAGCGCGCCGGGCGCAGGCCATTGCGGTCCAGCGCACAGGCGACGTAGCGGCCGTCCGTGAGCACCACGCCGGCCGGGCCATCCCAGGGCTCCATGTGCGCGGCATAGAACTCATAGAAGGCGCGCAGGTCCGGATCGATCGTGTCGACCGACTGCCAGGCCGGCGGCATCAGCAGGCGCATCGCATGCATGACGTCGAGGCCGCCCATCACGAGCACCTCCAGCATGTTGTCGAGGCTCTGCGAGTCGGAACCGTGCAGGTTCACGAGCGGCAGGATGTCGTGCAGGTCCGGCAACAGCGGCGAGCGGAACACGGGACCGCGGGCGACGGCCCAACTGCGGTTCGCTTCGATCGTATTGATTTCGCCGTTGTGGGCGAGCATGCGGAAGGGGTGCGCGAGTTTCCACTGCGGCAGCGTGTTCGTCGAGAAGCGCTGGTGGAAGATCGCAACCGACGCTTCGACGCGCGGATCCTGCAGGTCCTTGAAGAAGTCCGTCAGGTGCTGCGGCATGACCATGCCCTTGAACACGATCGTGCTCGAGGACAGGCTGGGCATGTAGAACACCGGATCGCTCGCCTCGAGGCGGCGTTCGGTGCGGCGACGGGCCAGGAAGAGCTTGCGGTTGAACTCATCCTCGTCCATGTCCTCACCGGGGGCGCTGACATAGACCTGCTCCATGCGCGGCAGCGTCTTGAGCGCCTCCGCGCCGCAGGCGTCCGGATCCGTCGGCATCACGCGCCAGCCGGACACGATCAGGCCTTCACGGATCAGCTGCGCGTCCAGTTCGGCGCGCGCGCTGTCGGCCAGTGCCGGGTCGTTGTTAAGGAAAAGGTTGCCCACGGCGAAAAGGCGGCCGAGCTTGATGCCGGCATCATTGGCGATCGCACGCAGGAATTTGTCCGGCTTCTTGAGCAGGAGCCCGCAACCGTCGCCGGTCTTGCCATCCGCGGCAATGGCCCCACGGTGCGTCAGGCGGTTGAGGGAAGAGATGGCCGTTTTGACCAGCCAATTGCTCGGCTGGTCATCCAGGCTGGCGATCAACCCGAAACCGCAGCTGTCCTTCTCGTAGGACTCCCGGTACAGGCCACGCGACGCTTCCGAACTCATCGTCTCACCTTTCACCGAGGGCGCCGATCGCGGAGGCACACAGGTCCTCCGCTACAGGCCCCCGCCTATAACGACTTTTGAATCAATAACTTGCAGCTGAGGAACCGCGCGCTTGGTGGCGCCGCGTGGAGGGTGCTTAACCAGTTTCACCGGGCAGCGCGGCACGCCTGCCGCACCCGTCCTCACAATGAATGATACCGGCAACGGGCGGTGGGTCAATTTCCGGCGCAAACACCCCCCGGGAGCCCCCTGCGGAAAGCCCGGATTTTTTTGTCCCCGGACTATTGCATCGGGGGGCCATTGGTCTTAACTTTCGCCCCGCGTTGCGAGGTGTGGTGCCGCTCGTGACGTCCAGAAATGGTTGTCAGGACCCCTTGGAGGTGTGGCGACTTTAATGAAAAATCGCAAATCGTCGGCTGAATC
>JBDLPS010000266.1:0-4044 GCA_039800965.1 Pseudomonadota bacterium
TGATTCCTCCCAATGCGACGCTGGTGTTCGAGGTGGAGTTGCTGGCAGTCTGACGTTCAGGGCGTTGCCAGCGGACGCTGCAGGGTGGTCTGCAGCGTCACTTCCCCGATGGTCAGGTAGATCTCCGACTCCGAGCGCGCCAGAGACCAGTGCATCCTTCGTTCGAGTCGCGCCACGATCCTGGCGATCCAGTCGCGATCGATACCATGGACCTCCAGCTGGTCCCCGCGATGTATCCGCGCTTCCGCCATGCCGCGTGCCCACTGCGCGGCATCCTTGTGTGCATACACCACGACGCGGGGTGCGGTCTTGCTGGCCCGATGCAGGCGTTCTGCGGCGGGCAGGCCGATTTCGATCCATGCCTGAAGCTGTCCGGTAAGGTCCCGCATGAGGATCGCGGGTTCATCGGGGTCCGACAGGCCCTTCGAGAATTCGATGCCTTCGGCGAATTCAAGGCAGTAGGCGAGTACTCGCGCCACCAGGTAATCGGCGGATTCGCTCGGATGCTGCGCGACGCGAAGTTTCAGCGATTGGTAGACGCCGCGGTCAACGTCGCTGAGGTCGATCTCGAAGGTGTGGATCGTCGCGCTGAGTGCCACGGTATTACCCCAATACGAATATGGAATCGCCAGCCATGCCCTTGATCACGTTCGTCGATGCCGAAGGCAGGGCCCGCACCGTGGATGCGGAGGAGGGCCGTTCCCTGATGGAGGCGGCGCGCCTTGCTCATGTGCCTGGCATCCTCGCGATGTGTGGCGGCTTCTGCGCCTGCGCGACGTGCCACGTCTACATCGACGAGCCCTTCCTTGGTCGGCTCCCCCGTCCCGGTGGCAGGGAGGCTGCTCTTTTGGGCCGCGTGGCCCAGCGTTGCCCGAACTCGCGCTTGTCCTGTCAGGTGCGCGTTGACGCCGGCTTGGACGGCATGCGGGTCCGAACTCCTTTCAGCCAAGGCTGATTCGGCAGGATGGCTCAGTCCCAGCCACCCTTGCGCTTTTCGATCGGCAGGATGCGGATGAAAGCCTCAACCGCATGCATCTTGCCATCGAAGACCTTGAATGCCTCGAAGGCCGTAAGCTGGTCGCCGCCTTCCTGCTGGACGCCCCATGCCAGGCGGAGCCAAGCGATGCCCATGCGTTCGTCCACCAGCACGACGCGGGTGATCGGTGGGCCCAGTCGCTTGAAGATCGTGAGCGGTTGCGTGGCGATGTTCTCGCAGCCCTTGGCGAAGCGGCAGTCGGGGCCGGCCATGACCTGGCCGTTCTCATGGCGGTAGGCATCCGCCGCGAAGGGCAGATTTACGGCCTCGAACGTCTCGGCGCGTGTGAAACCTTCCGGGTACTTCAGCGCGATCTGCAGTACCTCCTCGCGCGTGTTCCGCTGTTCGGGGCGCGGGGCGTAGTTCATCATGGCGCTGGCCGCCTTGAGTCCGTCAAGGTTGAAGATCAGCCCCTCGCTGCGGCTGCGCGTGGGCACGAGCTCGAGCTCGGTGATCTGGTTGCCCAATACTTTCAGGCGCAAGACCAGCAGGATCGGGGCGCCGCTCTCCTCGACCACCACGCTCGCGCCGGCCATGCCGGTGAGCACGTCGATGAAGTCCTGCCGGTAGCCGTGCAGCCCGGTGACGCTGCGGATGAGCGAGACGTCCTTCAGCGGCTTTTCGATCGCATCTTCGGTAACTCGCAGGCTGTAGGCCACGGGAAGCTTGCTGACGTCGTGCTTCACGAAGGCCCAGAGCACCTGTGTCACGTGGCTGCGCAGGCACTCGCGGTCGCAGCTGGGCAGCGGCATCGTCACGGCGGTGGCGGAAGCGGCAAAATCGAGGCGCTTGGTCGCGACATCCCAATTGCCGTTCGTGCACAGGCCGCAGTGTTCGCCGAGGAACATCCGCGAGGACTTGCGATCCTTCTTGAACTGCCAGCGCACCCAGTTGGCCGCGACGTTGGCGAATTCCCCACCGCCGGCGTGGTAGGCCGTAGCCGTGTGACCCGCGCCGTGGCGCGAGCCGTAAAAGACCGGCAGCCTGTCCAGCGCCTCGAAGGTGGCCCTCGATGGGCCAGCCATGAAGTCGCGGTCATGGCCGTTGATGAGCAACACGGGGCCGTGCAGCTTGGCCAGATCTCCGAACTGCGCCGGCTGCAAGCCCATGTTGAACACGCCGATGGTGCCCACGCGTGGATCCGCGCCCAGTTCCAGCGACAGGCGGCCGCCGCAGGACTGGCCCATCACGGCGACGTGCATCGTATCGACCTTCAGGAAGAGGGGAGAGTCCGCACGATTGTTTTCGCGCAGTGCCCAGTCAATGGCGGCGGACAGGTCCGCAGCCGTCGCCTGGCGCCGCGGCGTTGCGGTCGGGCCGCCGGATGGCGCTGTTGCCGCCGGTGTCGACGTCGCCGTGGTGGTGACCACCAGGAAGCCGTGCGAGGCGATCGTCTCCAGGAATCCGGTGTAGCGCGCGTTGTCGATCGCGCAGCCCCCATTGCCCCATACCACGACCGGTAGTCTGTCGTGCGTCGGGAAGGCATCGAGTTTTGCCGGGCGGAAGAGCTTGAGCCCATCCCTGCCGAATGTCGCTTCGCTCATGACCGCGTACCGCCCGGGTACGGCGCGCGGCGCGCCTTCCTCCGGCAGCGTGGTGGCGATCATCTCCTGCGTGATGCCGGGCGGAAGCTGTGCCTGGCAGAGCGTGGAAAGGAGGTACAGCGCGACCGTGCGCAGCAGCCTGGATTTCATGCTGGTCATCCCCCGATAAGGATCGCTATTTATCGAGATGGCGCGCCGGAACGCGCCACGCGGATCTTTGAAATCAGTCCGTCCCGCAGCGTGTAGTAAACGAATACGGGTACTTCGATGGATTCGCCTTTCTTGAGCGGTGCAACGACGAAATCCGGCGCGTCGTCGACAGCTGTGAATACGCTGATGAAGTCGCCCACGATGGCATTTCCATCGAAGGCGATCTGATTGACCACGAGATTCTCGCGCACGGTCCGGAACATCGTCGTGTAGAAATCGACGATGGCCTTTTTTCCTCTCAGGGTGCCTACGGAGCTCAGTTCCAGCGTCACGTCGTCGGTGTAGAACGCGGAGTACTTCTCCGGCAGTCCGCTGGAGAAGGCGCGAGTGTAGGCGATGAATGCAGCACGCTGCCCGGCCTCGTTTCCGAGTTTTGGCGCCTTGGTCACGAAGCTTTCCGGCTTCCACGTCATGGTCTTGAGCGTCGTGATCTTTCCATTTTTCACCGTGTATTCGGCGAAGAATTTCACGGTGAGGATGTCGCCGGGCTGCATTGCCCCGAAGGTGAAATCGGGCCGCGCCCTGGATGCGACGAAGTCCATGTCGACTTCCGCGAAGATGTGGTCCTTGTCCCACATCACCACCTGCGGGCGGATGATCTCGCGCACGCCGTCATGGGCCCAGGCCAGGAACTCGTTCATTCCCTTGTGGCCTTCGCGTACGCCGCTGCCGCTGATCATCCGGGTGTCGGTCGAGAAATACTTCTCGACCAGCCCCCTGTCGTCTCCGGTGTTGAAGTCCCTGACATAGGCCCGGTAATCCAGGGGCATGTCGCCGCTGCCTTGCCAGCTTTCGGCGCGTGCCTGTCCGGCGCCGGCGAGCGCCAGCATGGCGATGCCGATCGTGCGGAAGGTATGCTGTGCATTCATCGACGCCTCCGGGGTGATTGGCGAATTTCTTTCCGGCAGTTGATCATACCCGGGGCGCCGGATGCGGCGCTTGGACGTCAAAAGCAGCGATCGGGGGAAGGCCCATGGCGCGGAAATATTCGGGCATGCAGGTTTCGGGCGCGGTGCTCATCGTCATCGGCCTGATTTGGTTGCTGCTCGCCGCCAACATGAAAGTCACGGTGACGGCCGGTGGCCAGACCTTCGGGAAGTTCCACGTGCCGACCAGCAGGGTCGTTAACGTGGGTCTGATGGACGACCGCCGCAACCAGCTCATGCTGGGCGGCCTGATCACCTTGGCGGGTGTCATCCTGTTGGGCTTCGGAAGCCTGCGGGGCTCACCAGCAGCGCCGGCGGTTCCGCCCGT
>JBDLPS010000267.1:0-3572 GCA_039800965.1 Pseudomonadota bacterium
TTCCTCATCGCCTGGCTGCTGGTGCAGCTGCTCGAGATACTGGAACGCAGGATGGATCCGCGGTCGCGCCGCCGCGAAGGAGCCCAGCGATGATCAAGGTAGAGCATCTTTCCAAGGTCTACGGAAGCGTGACGGTGCTGCGGGACGTCAACGCCGAGATCCGCAAGGGCGAGGTCGTGTCGATCATCGGGCCATCCGGCACCGGCAAGAGCACCTTCCTGCGCTGCCTGAACCTGCTGGACCGGCCGAGCGGCGGCCAGATCTCGGTCGACGGCCAGGATCTGCTCGCGCCCGGCGCCGACGTCCCTGCCCTGCGTCGTCGCATGAACATGGTATTCCAGTCCTTCAACCTGTTCGCCCACCTCACGGTGCTCGGCAACCTCACGCTGGGCCCGCTGAAACTGAGGGGGCTTTCCCAGGCCGAAGCCGAGGCCAAGGCAATGGAGCTGCTGCGACTGGTCGGTCTCGCCGAGAAGGCACATCACTACCCCGAGGAACTCTCCGGCGGACAGAAACAGCGCGTTGCCATCGCCCGCTGCCTCGCCATGGAGCCCGAGATCATCCTCTTCGACGAGCCCACCTCCGCGCTCGATCCGACGATGGTCAGCGAAGTGCTCGCCGTGATCCGTCGTCTGGCCAAGGAAGGCATGACGATGGCCATCGTGACGCACGAGATGGATTTCGCGCGCGACGTGTCCAACCGCGTCTTCTACATGGATGAGGGCGTCATCTACGAAGAAGGCCCCCCTTCCCAGATCTTCGGCAACCCGCTCAAGCCGCGTACCCGCGCCTTCATCCATCGCATCCGCAGCTGGCAGGGACTCATTGAAACACCGGATTTCGACTACTACGCCATGCAGGGCGAGGTCGAGAATTTCTGCGAGAAGCAATTGATCCCGCACGCGCGCCGCCAGGACCTCCTGGCGCTCGTCGAGGAAGTGGTCCAGTTGTATCTGCCGCTGCCCGGCGGGCTCCCGCTGGAACTCACCATCGAGTACGGAGAAAAGACGGGCCAACTGCAGCTGCTGGCGACGTCTGCCGCCGGGGTCGATCCGATCGCGGACGCAGACGAATTCGACCTTGCCGTGGTGCTGGTCCGGAACCTCTGCTCGACGATCGAATCGCAACCGGTGGACGGACGACCGCAGCAACGCTTCACGTTGCGAACGAACGGGGGCACGCCTGTCGCCCCCTGACGCCACCCCAGGCATCGTCCCAGGGGCCATCCTTGATGGCCTCGAGGTGCTGCTCGGCCAATTCGCTGAAGAACTGGCATTCAGCAGCGCGGGCTCCAGTGCGGGACACGCCGCACTGGATGCCGTCGTCAGGGACCTGGAGCAGGCGGGCCCGTCCGACATTCCTGCTTCGCTGGCAGCAGCCTTGCCGCGCGCGCGCCGGGTGCTGGAGGACGCCCGCGGCAAGGGTTCCTTCGACGAGGGCAGCCTCTCGGCCCTTGGCGCCTGGCAGGAATGGATGAGCGCTGCCCTGCTGTCGCTGCGTGCGGGGCTGCCACACGACCCTCCTCCTGCCGGATGGACCGCGCCACCGCCGCGCAGCACGCCTGCCATCACGCCGGTGCCGGTGGCCGTATCGACAGACGAGCCCGCCATCGTTCCAAACCTCCCTGCCGACGCCGACATGCTGCGCGAATTCCACGCTGAATCAGTGGAACTGCTCAACGGCATCGAACAAGGCGTCCTCGTGCTCGAGGAACGGCCGGACGACCAGACGACCATCAACACGATCTTCCGCGCCTTCCACACCTTCAAGGGCAGCGCAGGCTTCCTGCAGCTCGGCGCGCTGCGCGACCTTTCCCACGAACTTGAATCGCTGCTCGACACCGTTCGACGGGGTGAGCGCGCCATGACGCCACGCATCGTCGGCCTCATACTCGCCGGGGCCGACACGCTCGGCCGCTACGTGCAGGAAATCGCGGCACAGCTCGGCTCGGCGGCCGCGGGGCAGCCTATCGTGGTGCCCACGCGGGAACTGGTGCAGCGACTGCGCCACGCGCTCGCCGGCAAGGAAGACGACCCTGCCCCTGCGACCCAGGCGCCAACCCCCACTGACGCCCCATCCAAACCATCGGTCGACGCGGAGCAGGGTTACGTCAAGGTGGACATCGCCAAGCTCGACGACCTGATCAACCTCGTGGGCGAACTCGCCATCGCGCAGTCACTGGTGGTCGAAAGCCCGGCCGTGCGCCAGTCCGACGACCTGACGCTGGCCCGCAACCTCCGACAACTTCAACGAGTGAGCAAGGCACTGCAGGTCGGCGCGACACGCCTGCGCATGGTGCCGGTCCGCGGCCTGTTCCGCCGCATGACGCGCCTGGTTCGCGACCTCTCGCAGCAACTCGGCAAGACGGTCCACCTGAAGCTCGAGGGCGAAGACACCGAACTCGACCGGAACATCGTCGAGAAACTCGCCGACCCCCTCGTCCACATGATCCGCAACGCCATCGACCACGGTGTCGAAGCGCCGGATGAACGCGTGTCCCGCGGCAAACCCGCGACGGCGACCTTGCGCCTCTCGGCAGGGCATCGCGGCGGAGGCGTGTTCATCCACCTGCAGGATGACGGGCGCGGCCTCGACACCCGGCGCATCCTCGAACGCGGCATCGCGCGCGGTCTGGTGCCGATCGATGCGGAGCCTGACAATGCGGCGATCCATGCCCTGATCTTCCACCCCGGTTTCTCCACCGCAGAGCAGGTCACCGAGATTTCCGGCCGCGGCGTGGGCATGGATATCGTGCGCGGCAACATCGAAGCACTGCGTGGTCGCGTGGAGGTCGATTCCACGGCCGGCGAAGGCACCCGATTCAGCATCCTACTGCCGTTGACCCTGGCGATCATCGACGGGCTGATCGTTGCGGTAGGCGCGAAGCGCTACATCATCCCGACGCTGGCGGTCCGGCAATCGTTCCGCCCCTTGCCGGGGAGCGTCAGCCACGTCCACGGCCGCGGCGAACTCGTCGCCGTCCGGGGAAGGCAGACGCCTGTGTTGCGCCTGGCGGACTTCCTCGGCCTCGAGAGTCGCTGCCAGAGGCCGGAGGATGGCATCCTCGTCGTCGTGGAATCGGGTGACGGCGCCAGGGCACTGCTGGTCGACGACCTCGTCGGCAAGCAGGAACTCGTGATCAAGAGCCTGGGCCATGCGCTGGAAGGCCAGACCCTGATGGCCGGCGGTGCGGTCCTTGGCGACGGTACCGTCGGACTCATCCTCGATGTCGATACGCTGGTGAGACTGCAATGACCCAACCCATCCCTTCCGCCGCGCCTTCACCGCGGCCCGGTCGCTACCTCGGGTTGCGCCTGGGCGGGTCGCGATATGGCATCCCCGTGTCACAGGTGCGGGAAATCATCGTCATGTGCCCGGTGACGGAAGTGCCGCGCATGCCCGCACACATCCGCGGCGTGATCAACCTCCGCGGCACGGTGGTGCCGGTCGTCGGCCTGCGGGAGCGCTTCGGCATGCCCACGCTGGATGACGAGACGCGGGCCTGCATCATCGTCCTGCAACCGCTCGGCAATGCCCGGCCCGGCAGCCTGGTAGGCGCCATCGTCGACGCG
>JBDLPS010000268.1:0-2500 GCA_039800965.1 Pseudomonadota bacterium
CCGCTGTCGCGCATGAAGCTGGCGCTGGCGCTGCAGGACGAATCGCCTGTCGTGCAGGGACTCCGGCAGGACGTGGAGGAGATGCGCAGCATCGTCGACACCCTGCTCGAGGCCGAACGCCTGGGCTCGGCGCACTCGGCGCTGAACCTGTCGGACGTGACGGTGGATGAACTGGTGGCCGACCTCGTCGCCCGTTACTTCGCCGGGGAAAAGCGCCTCGACGTCCAGGTGCCTCAGGGCGTCGTCGCGCGACTCGATGCCGCGCGCATCCAGCTGCTGCTGAAGAACCTCGTCGGCAACGCGCTGCGCTACGCGCCGCCAGAGTCCGGCCCGGTGCGGGTCACCGTGATGGCCGAAGCGGATGCGCTGGTCATGACCGTGCGCGACAACGGCCCCGGCCTCACGGCGGACCAGCGCGAGCACCTCGGCGAACCGTTCTACCGGTCCGACAGTTCCCGCGCGCGTGAAACCGGTGGCACGGGGCTGGGCCTATACCTCGCCCGTCAGGTGGCGCGTGCCCATGGCGGTGACCTGCGCCTGCTCGACGAACCTGGCGCCTGCTTCGAAGTGCGCCTGCCGCTGCGCGGCTGATTTCACCGCGGCGGTGTGAAGGAGTATGAAATTTTCATACCATCGAATCGCCAGAAGAACGGGGGTCATGTGAAGCACCTGCTGCGCGGCACGATTGCGGCCGCTGTCCTCTCCATGTCCGCCACGGCGGCACCGGCAGCCGACGCTGCCTGCAACCGCGAGTGCCTGGCAGGCGTGATGAACGCCTACCTGAAGGCCGTCGTGAAGCATGACCCTGCATCGCTGCCCATGACGCGCAACGTGAAGTACACGGAAAACGGCGTGCGGCTGAACGTGGGCGACGGCCTGTGGCAGACGGCCTCGGCGATGCCCACCTACCGAGTGGACGTGATCGACGAGCAGGCGCAGAGCGTGGGCCTGATCGGACGCCTCGTCGAGGGTGGCAACAACAACTGGTACGGCGTGCGCCTCAAGGTGGAGCCGGACCGCAAGGTCTCGCAGATCGAGGTGCTGGTGAACCGCAGCCTTTCGCCCGCACCCGCACCGAGCGGAAACTCGCCGCAGCCCTTCACGGAGGCGCATCCGCTGATGATGCAGCCGGTCGTGAATCGCGCGCCCCGCGAGCAGCTGGCCGCCGCCGGTGATGCCTACTTCACCGGACTCGACACCGCCGAGAGCGGGGTGGGCGTGCCCTTCGACCCCGCCTGCCAGCGCCGCGAGAACGGCCGCATCATGGCAAACGATCCGGATGCGCCGAAAGCTTCGATGCAGGCGATGGGCTGCAAGGACCAGTTCGATACCGGTTTCTCGGTGATCGTCACCGACATCCGCGAGCGCCGCTTCGAGGTGGTGGATACGGTGACCGGCCTGGCCTTCGGCTGGGGTTATTTCGACCACAACGGCACGGTGCCGAAGTTCTCGCGCACGCTGGACCACCAGCTGGTCGACGTGGACCCGATGTTCCGTCAGCCGTTCTCGTTCTATATCGCCGAAGTGTTCAAGGTCGTCGACGGCCGGATCCGCCAGATCGAAGCCGTGCTGACGGGCGTTCCCTACCAGATGGAATCGGGCTGGTAAGCCCGGAAGGTCCGACCATGAAGAAGCGTTCGCTTGTCCTCGTCGCCACGCTCGCCGCAGGTACGCTGGTTACCGTCCGGGCCGCGCAGCCCGCGGGCCAGTCCTCCGGCGGCAGCATGTCGGGCATCACCGGGGGCAGCTTCACGCCGCCACCGCCGGACAAGATCCCGGTCTGCACGCGCGATTCGCTGAAGGCCGCGGTGGCGAGTTACCTCGCCGCGCAGCAGGCCGGCGACGGTTCGAAGATGACCTTCACCGGCAACGCGAAGGTGCTCGAGAACATGGAGACCGTCGCACCGGACAAGGGGCTGTGGAACAGGAAGCTGCCCATCGCGTTCTCGCGCAGTTTCTATGACAGCAAGCGCTGCAAGACCTTCAGCGAGGTCATCGTGTCGGAAGGCGACCTGCAGTACGTGATCGGCACGCGGCTCTATGTGGATGACGGCCGCATCACGCGCATTGACAGCATCACGACGCAGAAGGGCGACTGGCTGTTCAACGCGAAGAACTACCTGAAGTTCTCGAAGGCCGAGGACTGGGCCATCACGCCCGCGCAGCGCACCAGGCCGGAGGACATGATCAACGGTGGCAATGCCTACCTCGATCTCTTCGCCGACAAGTACCGCGAAGCGCCGTGGGGGCAGCCCTGCGCGCGCCTGGAAGGCGGCGCCTACACCAATTCGAAGGGTGACCTGAACGACCCGGCGACCAGCTGCAAGGTCGGCATCCCCGCGGGCGTGCTCTACATCGTCAACCGCGATTACGTAGTCGATGAAGAGCAGGGCACGGTGAACATCTTCTGCCGCTTCGGCGCGGGTGGCATGCCGGATTCGCACACCTTCCATTATGTGAACGGCAAGTTCCGCTGGGTTCACACACTGAGCGTGTCGGC
>JBDLPS010000269.1:0-5423 GCA_039800965.1 Pseudomonadota bacterium
GCAAGTACAGCGAAGCGCTGAAGGCCGAGGTGCTCGACGCCGCAGGCAAGCCACTGACCATGCTGATGGGCTGTTACGGCATCGGCGCCACGCGCGTCGTCGCCGCGGCCATCGAGCAGAACCACGACGAGAAGGGCATTGTCTGGCCTGAACCACTCGCCCCCTGGCGCGTGCTGCTTGTCACCATGAATCCGGCCAAGTCCGAGGCAGTGCGCGATGTGGCCGACACGCTCTATTCGGAACTGGCCGCCGCCGGCATCGACGTGTTGTACGACGACCGCGACGCCCGCCCGGGCGTGAAATTCACGGATGCCGAACTCCTCGGCATTCCCCACTGCATCGTCGTGGGCGAACGCGGACTGGCCGGCGGCAAGCTGGAATACCGCCATCGCCGCAGCGGCACGAACGAAGAGATCGCGGCGGACGGCGTGCTCGACTTCCTTCGCTCGCGGATGAAGGCGTGAGCGAAATCCTCGTCCTGTACTACTCCCGCAACGGCAGCACCGCCGAACTGGCGCGGCAGGTCTGCCGCGGCATCGAAAGCGTTCCTGGCGCCAAGGCAAGGCTGCGCAGCGTTCCGCCTGTCAGCAGCGAGGCCGAACGTCCGGTGATCACCGTACCGCCCGAAGGCGCACCCTACGCCACGCTGGCCGACCTGCGTGCCGTGGACGGTCTCATCGTCGGCAGCCCGACGCGCTTCGGGAACATGGCTGCACCGATGAAGCATTTCATCGACCAGACCTCGAGCCTGTGGCTGGACGGCAGTCTCGCCGACAAGCCCGCGGCGGTATTCACTTCGTCCCAATCGATGCACGGCGGACAGGAGAGCACGCTGCTCACCATGCTGCTGCCGCTGCTCCACCACGGCATGTACGTGGTCGGCCTGCCTTTCACGGAAGCGGCGCTGTCGACAACGCGGGAGGGCGGCACGCCTTATGGCGCCTCGCACGTGGCGGGCGTGGCCACCGACGGGCGCCCCTCCGCCGCCGAGGCGGAACTGGCGCAGGCACTCGGCCGGCGCGTGGCGCGGCTGGCTACTCGCCTGGCGGAAGGCGGCCGCTGAGCGTTTCGCGCAGGAACGGCACCGTAAGTCGGCGCTGCGCCGACAGCGATGCCTGGTCCAGCTGGTCCAGGATGCCCTGCAGTGTCCCCATGTCACGCGGGAAATGCCGCTGCAGGTAGCTGGCACAGTCATCCGGCAACTCCAGGCCCCGCAGGGCCGCACGCCGCCGCAGGGCCTCACGCTGCTCCGCTTCGTCCAGTAACTGCAGCGTGCCACGGAACGCAGCCGACAAACGCGAGGCCAGGTCCGGCAGGCGGAAAGGCAACTGGCCGGGCGGACGGTCGGCGGCGAGCAGGAGTCTCCCGCGCCGCGCGTCGGACTCGACGTGGAGCCGGAACAGCGCGGCCTCCCAGGCCGGATCGCCGGCCACCTGCTGCACATCGTCGATGCAGGCGACAGGCAGGCCCTCGGCCCCCTCCAGCACGCCCGGCCCCAGCGCGCCGAGCTCCCCGAGCGGAAAATACGCGCCCCCCGGAAGGCGCGCGCAGGCAGCCTGGAGCAGATGCGACTTGCCGCTTCCCGCGGGGCCCGCCAGCAACGCGCACCCCGACCCGTCGGGCGCCAGGAGGCCCAACACCGCATCGACCAGCGACTGGCTGCGGCCGGCATGGAAATTCTCGAAATCGGCGCGGTCCCGGAGCCGCACGCCCAGCGGCAGCTGACGCATCAGCCCGACCCTCCGCCGGTCGCGGGCGGGATGGCCAGCGCCAGCGCCCGGCGCAGGTACCGCAGCACGTAGTCCGTGCCGCTGGCGACGATGGTGACCAGGAGTACAACCGCCAGCGCATCCAGCATCTCCCGGGGCGGAAAGCCGGTCGCGCTGGCCACCACGACCGCCAGCAGGTACGCCAGTTGCAGCGCAGTGTTGATCTTGCTGATGAGGGTCGGCCGGCCATTGAGCGGACCAAGCCAGAGACGGTAGATGATCGCACCGAACCCGATCACGAGGTCACGCATGACAGCCACCGCCGTGAGCCACCAGGGGGCGATATCGAGCCAGGACGCAGTCACGAAAACCGACACCAGCAGCAGCTTGTCCGCGACCGGATCGAGCACCCGCCCGAGGTCCGAAGTCCAGCCGAAACGCTTGGCGAGGTAGCCATCGAGGCCATCGGAAACCGCGGCGATCGAGAACAGCAGGATGATGCGTTCCTGCTGACCTTCCCGCATGGCCAGGACCAGCGGCAGGATCAGCGCGATGCGCAGCAGGCAGATGAGGTTCGGTATGTGGCGCATGCCGCGTCGGTGCTCCCTGCGGTACTATAACGGCTCGGCCTTCCGGCCGCCCGACACCGTGGAATCCCTCCTCCCATGCAAAAGCCGCAGGGCCTGACCTACCGTGACGCCGGCGTCGACATCGACGCGGGCGACGAGCTCGTCGAACGCATCAAGCCGCTGGTGAAACGCACCCAGCGCCCCGAGGTTCTGGCCGGCATCGGCGGCTTCGGCGCCCTCGTGGGCCTGCCAGCCCGCTACCGAGAGCCGGTTCTGGTCTCCGGCACCGATGGCGTCGGCACGAAGCTCCGCCTCGCGATCGACACGGGTCGCCACGACCGCATCGGCATCGACCTCGTCGCCATGTGCGTGAACGATGTGGCCGTGCAGGGTGCAGAGCCCCTCTTCTTCCTGGACTACTACGCGACCGGCAAGCTCGACGTGGATGTCGCGCAGTCGGTGGTCGGCGGCATCGCCGAGGGCTGCCACCAGGCCGGTTGCGCGCTCGTCGGCGGCGAGACGGCCGAGATGCCGGGCATGTACCACGGTGGGGATTACGACCTCGCCGGCTTCTGCGTCGGTGTCGTCGAACGCAGCGGGATCATCGATGGCCGCAAGGTCGCCCCGGGTGACGCCGTCATCGGCCTCGCCTCCTCCGGCGCCCACTCGAACGGATACTCGCTCATCCGGAAGCTGGTGCAGGTCGCCGGCGCGGATGCGAACACGCAACTCGAAGGCCGGCCTCTCTTCGATCGCCTGCTCGAACCGACCCGCATCTACGTGAAATCGATGCTGGCCCTCGCCGAAGCGATGCCCGTGCACGGCTTCGCTCACATCACCGGCGGCGGCATCACGGACAACGTCCCGCGCGTGCTGCCGGACGGCGTCGAAGCCGTCCTCCAGCGCAAGGCCTGGGCACCGAACCCGCTCTTCGACTGGCTGGCCACTGCCGGCAACATCGACACCCACGAGATGTACCGCACCTTCAACTGCGGCATCGGCATGGTTGCGGTCGTCGCCGCCGACAAGGCCGATGCGGCGCTCGCACTGCTGCGGGGCCGCGGCGAGGAAGCCAGCGTGGTCGGCGAGATCCGCAAGGGCGACCGCGGCTGCGTCATCGAGTGATGGCGCCGGCCGCCGTGAAGCCGCTGCGGCTCGCGGTACTGATCTCCGGTCGCGGCAGCAACATGCTTGCGATCGCACGCGCCTGCGCCGAAGGCCGCATCCCGGCGAGCATCGCCACCGTGATCTCCGACGTCCCGGGCGTCTCCGGCCTGTCGGCTGCCGAGGCGATGGGTCTGCCCACCGCCTGCGTGGACGCCTCGCAGCATCGCCGCGACGGGCGGCTGGACAAGCCCGCCTTCGAGGCCGCGCTGGCGGCAGCGATCGATGCGAGCCAGCCGGACCTCGTCGTCCTGGCGGGCTTCATGCGGGTGCTATCGCCCGCGTTCACCGCGCGTTACGCCGGTCGCCTGCTGAACATCCACCCCTCGCTGCTGCCGGCCTACAAGGGCCTGCACACGCACGAGCGCGCGCTCGAAGCCCGCGAAACCTGGCACGGCGTGACCGTGCACTACGTGACCGCCGAACTCGATGGCGGGCCGCTGTTGGGCCAGGCCCGCGTCCCGGTACTGCCGGGCGACGACGCCCCGACGCTGTCAGCGCGCGTTCAGCGCCAGGAACACATCCTCTTCCCAACGGTGATCGACTGGATCGCCCGGGGCCGACTGAGATGGAACGATGGCTCACCGCAATTCGACGGCATTGCACTGACCACGCCACGGCTGTTGCCGGAGCTGCCTGCGGGCTGATCGCGGCACTGCTGTTGCCTCTGGGGGCGACGGCCGCGGAACTCTCGCCCTTCAGCGCCGACTACAACTGGGCGGTGAAAGGCGTCAACGCCGGACAGAGCACGCTCACGCTCGCACGCCGGGAAGACGGCCGCTGGAGCTATGCCTCGCGCAGCAGCGCGCGAGGCCTGTTCAAGCTGGCCGCCCCCGGTGAGATCACGCAGGTCAGCATCTTCCGCGTGGAGAACGGCGAGGTCCTGCCGGACCACTACCGCGGCGACGATGGCACCTCCGCCACCAAGCGCGATGCGAATGTAACCTTCGACTGGCGTGCGCGCCGCGTGACTGGCGTCTACGAGGACGTGCCGGTGGACATGCCCATCGAGCCGGGCATCCAGGACGACCTGTCGATCCAGATCGCGCTGCTGAACGCGCTGATCCACGAGCGCCTGCCAAGCGGCTTCAAGCTCATCGACAGGAACCTGGTGAAGGAATACCAGTACACGTCGGAAGGTCGCACGCAACTCGACACCGCGCTGGGCAAGCTCGAAACAGTCATTTTCCGCAGCCGAAAGTCGGGCGCACGGAGCAGCACTGTTTTCTGGTGCGCAGCGTCCCTCGGTTATCTGCCCGTGAAAGTCGAACGCCACGACGGCGCCGACAGGATCGATTGGGCGCTCGCCATCCGCGCCGTGCGGCGCGAATGACCCAGGCCCGCAGGAACATCAGGCCTTGGGCAGCGTGACGCCCGTCTGGCCCTGGTACTTGCCACCGCGATCGCGGTAGGACGTGGCGCAGACCTCGTCGGACTCGAAGAACAGCATCTGCGCGACACCCTCGTTCGCATAGATCTTTGCCGGCAGCGGCGTCGTGTTCGAGAACTCCAGCGTCACGTGACCTTCCCATTCCGGCTCGAGCGGCGTCACGTTCACGATGATGCCGCAGCGCGCGTACGTGGACTTGCCGAGGCAGACCACGAGCACGTTGCGCGGGATGCGGAAGAACTCCACGGTCCGGGCCAGCGCGAAGGAATTGGGCGGGATGATGCAGACGTCGGACTGCACGTCGACGAAGCTCTGCGGATCGAAAGCCTTGGGATCGACGATCGTGCTGTTGATGTTCGTGAAGATCTTGAACTCGCGGGCACAGCGGACGTCGTAGCCATAGCTCGAGGTGCCATACGAGACGATCTTGCGGCCATCGGTCTGCCGGACCTGGCCCGGCTCGAAGGGCTCGATCATGCCGTTGTCGAGCGCCTGCTGCCGTATCCACTTGTCGGAAAGAATCGCCATGGCCGGCTTGATGCCGTGGCCCGCCGCCCGCCGCAAGCATCGAGAAGACCCTTATCCCACACT
>JBDLPS010000270.1:0-7091 GCA_039800965.1 Pseudomonadota bacterium
CAGTCATGCGATGGTGCATGCCGCACTGGGTGGCGCGCGCGATGCTGCTCTGCTTGTGCGCGAGTTGCAGCAGCAGGTCCGGGAAGACGCCCAGGCAATCGCACGAGGCTGATAGCGGCAGTACCTGTATCCGCATCTCCCACTTCGCGAAATGCGTATGCCGCCGCGCGGCACAGCGTGTACGATCTTCGGCGAACGCGGTCGAAGCGAAGAACCGCAGGGGGCTATGCCGTGCTGGAAATGCTGGAAAACTCAGCCTTGGCCGTCTGGGTCAGGGAATCGCCGTCCATCTTTGCCTATACGCTCGTGCTGAGCCTGCATGCGATAGGGCTGGCCATGGTGGTGGGCACCAACACGCTCATCGCGCTGCGCCTGCTGGGGTTCGCGCAGGGCATGCCGTTGGGCGCGCTCCGCCGACTCTACAAGACCATCTGGGCGGGCTTTCTGGTCAATGCGGTTTCCGGCGTGCTGCTGTTCATCGCGGAAGCGAGGTCGATGGCGGTCATGCCTGCCTTCTGGGGCAAGCTGGTCTTCGTCGCGGTCGGCATGTTCGTCGCGGTGAAGCTCAAGAGAGGCCATCTCGACGATGAATCCGCGTTGGCGTCAGGCGTCGTTACCCCGCCCATGCGAACGCTGGCGAAGATCTCCCTGGTCTGCTGGGCTTTTGCCCTTGTCATCGGCCGCCTGACCGGATATCCGGAACTGGTGACCGCCTGGTTCGGGATCTGAGGCGCGGCAAGGACACTGGGGTCAACCATGAATACGCAAGCCATTTCCGCGGCCCTCACGCTTCCGGCGGTGCAGGGTTTCGTCAACGACCACGCCTGGGTCTGGCCGGTCTGCGAGATGTTCCATTACCTGGGCATGTCGCTGATCGTCGGCCTGATCGGGACGCTGGACCTGCGCATCCTCGGCATGTTCAAGATCCTGCCGATCGGCTCGCTCAAGCCCTTCGTGCCGCTGGCCATCGTCGGGTTCATCGGCAACCTCGTCAGCGGCATCGTCTTCGTCACCGGCAATGCGACGGGCGCCGAGTTCTACGTCGAGAACCTGTCGTTCCAGCTCAAGGTCGTGATGTTGCTGCTCGCCTTCGTCAACCTCGTGATCTTCCAGGTCACGGGGCTGGAAAAGGCTGTTTACGGCGTCCCGGCGGGCGGCGATGCGCCGGCGGCGGCCAAGGCCATCGCGGTGTTGTCCCTGTTCGCGTGGGCCTTCACGATCGTGTTCGGCCGGCTGCTGATGTACAACGACACGCTGCTGTTGTTCCTCGGTCTTTGATTGGCCGCGGCGGGGCGGGGCGTCAGGCGCCCCGCAACCGCCATGCCTTGCACCAGCCTGTGGCGAGCACCAGCCTGCCCGGCACTGCCGAGCAACCCCGTGCGCGGCCCGTACCGAATTCGATCAATGCGCAGGTCGCGCAACTCTGGCCACGGCGCCATGAGGGATTCGCACGCGCGTCCACCTTGGCGGCTGATTCCACGTAACCGATCGCCACGGCCGCCGGTTCGGTCGCCGCAAGCAGGGGACGTGGCCCCGCGTCGGCTGCGTCGGCAGGGCGCAGGGAGTGACCGGCAGCCAGGCCGCCAGCGGAAACCAGCAGTGTACGGCGCGTCAGCATCGGCATGGGATCCTCAAGGTCAGGTGACGGGCGCATCCTAGCGATTCGGATCCGGTTCCGCGAGGACGCCGAGGGTGTCGTGTCGACCGAAATAGCTGTGGATATAGATCCGCCCGTGGAGCTCCATGTCGTCCGCAGGTTCCAGCGTTCCGTCTTTCCTGCGACGCAGTTCAACGAACGCCAGGCCCATCGATCGCGCTGCCTCGCGCTCTGCCTCGATCAGGCTGCGTTCGTAAGGAATGCGTCCATCCAGCAGTGATATCACTGCCCTGTAGCCGTTGGACTTGAGCGTTGCGAGCAGCTTGCGATCGGGATACGGGCCATGTACCTGTGCGCCCACGTGCCGGATGTCCGACTGCGCCATGTGCAGCGGAAATAGGTAGGGCTCGATGGCGGCGAAGTGCGCCAGCCCGACGTATACCGGCACGGCAAGGAAGACCAGCAGGAACAGGCCGCGGACCGCGGTCCCCAGGGAAAGCGAAGGCACCCGTCAGTCCCGGATGGCGTGGCGCCGGATCTTGCCCCAGTGCGAGGCCGTCACTTGGAAAGTGCCGATCAGCCGCTCCACGGTGATGAGCTGGCGCAGCCCGAGGAACTCGAGCGAGCCCGACAGCGCGATGCGCAACGCATCGCCGATCCGCGGGTAACGATGCAGGATCAGGTTGTCGATCAGCACCGCCGCGGCGTTCAGTCCCATCCCGAACAGTACGGCGACGGCGAAGAACAGCGCCGCGATCGGGCCGCTGACCCATCCCATCAGCGCCAGGAACAGGAAGCCTGCGTAGCCGACGAACTCGACGATGGGGCCGAGCAGCTCGATGAAGACGAAGTAGGGGAAGCCGAGCATGCCGATCACGCCGTACTTCGGGTTGAGGAACATGATGCGGTTCGACCAGAGACTGTCGAAAAGCCCGCGCTGCCACCGGTTGCGTTGGTGCAGGAGCGAGCGCAGGTCGCGGGGCACCTGTGTCCAGCAAACAGGCTCGGGCACGAACCCCACCTCGTAGGGGATGCGGTTGTCGATGCAGTGCCGGTGCAGCCGGACGACCAGTTCCATGTCTTCGCCGACGGTCTTCCGGTAGCCGCCGACCGCGAGCAGCATGTCCTTGCGGAACAGGCCGAAGGTGCCGGAAATGATCAGCAGGCTGCGGAAGGTATGCCAGGCTACGCGGCCGGCCAGAAAGCTGCGGGTGTATTCGGCGGCCTGTACGCACTCGACGATGCCGCGCGGGGCGCGGACCTCGGTGATGCGGCTGCCTTCCACGCGGCAGCCGTTGAGTACCCGCACCGTCCCGCCGACGGCGACCAGCTTGTTGTCGTAGGAGAACTGCTGTCCGAGGCGCAGCAGCGCGTCGGATTCGAGCAGTGAGTCGGCGTCTATCGTGCAGACGAGTGGGAAACGGGCGTATTCGATGCCCGTGTTCAGCGCGTCCGCCTTGCCACCGTTGCGCTTGCTGACGAGCAGCAGGTTCGGGTGGCGCGCCGAGCGCCAGGTCCCGAGCACCTCCTCGTGCTGCAGGCAGCGGCGGACGTTGGTGACGACCGGTTCGGCCTCGAAGTGCGCGACCAGTCGCTGCAGGGTGTCGTCGCTGGATCCATCGTCGATGACGAGGACTTCGAATTCCGGGTATTCCGCGGCCAGCACCGATTCCGTGGTGTGCAGGATCGTATGGTGTTCGTTGTAGGCGGGGATCAGTACGCTCACCGGCCGCAGGTTCGCTTCGGCGAGGCGGGTGCCGAGCTGGTCGGCATCGACGCTCGCCGCCGTGCCGCTGTTGACCGTCCTGAAGGCGTACAGCATCACCGCCACGTAGGCGAGATTGATGAGCGCGAAATAGCCCAGTACGAAGAGCTGGAAGGCGACGATGAAGTTGCCGATCGCGTCAGCCACGGACCGCTTCCTCGGTGCCCAGCGCAGCGCGACTGGCGTCGCGTGCAAAACGGTCGTCACAGCCCATCATCTCCCGCAGCACGGTCCGACCTCCGTCGCCCAGGTCTGCAAGGGCCGCGGCTGCATTGCGCCGCACATGGAAATTCCGGTCCCGCAGCGCGTTGCGCAGGCCTTCCATGGCGCCGGCGCGCGGGCTGCGCAGGTGGCCGGCCGCCACGGCACGGACTTCCCAGGCGAGGTCGCGCAGCGCCGATTCGAGCAGGGGGTGGTCCGGTTGCAGGCGTCCGATGGCCCGCAGCGCCGTGAGCCTCACGGGCAGCGTGGTGCGCGGATCGCTGCACAGCCGCTGCGCGGGCGCGAGCACGCCGCGTGACTTGCATCGAGATGCCGCCGAGATTGCATCGGCCAGCAGTGGATGTCCCTTGGGCAGTGCGGCGACGAAGCCTGCGACCGCATCGTGGCCCGCCTCATCCGGCATGCGGTGCAGCAGCGTGTCGATGGCCCGGTGCAGCACGCTTTCGTTGAAACTGCGGGAGAGCGCGGGCTTGGCGACCAGCAGCACGGCAAGTTCGCGCAGATGGTCGGCCGAGCGACAAAGCTTCGCGGCTGCGGTGATCGCAGCGCCGAATACGCGCTTGTCCGGTTCCCGGTCGGCGAAGTCGATGAAGAAAGGCCAGAGCGAATCACGACGCAGGCGGCCCAGCGCTTCGAGCGCTGCCGTTCGGCGTCCCCAGTGCGCGTGCCGGGCGTCGTCCTGCAGGTGCAGGACAAGTGCCTCGCGGACGGCGGTCGGGGCAGGTGCTGGAACCGTGCTGCCGCGGCGGTCCAGGTGAGCCATCGCGCGTGACAGCGCCCGGCGGTGCGCCGCATGCCCGGGCTCGAGTTCCGGCGGCGAATCGTCGTCGGACACCAGGTGCGCGCGCAGGCGTTCGAAGGCGTATTCCTCGTCCCGCCGGCGTCGCTCGAGCACCGTCTTCTGCAGCACCAGGGCAATGAAAAGCAGCAGCAGGCCTCCCGCCATGATGATGGCGAAGGCGTGCAGGGCCGACATGAGCGCCTGCGGATCGATGAGGGTGGCGATCCCGCTCTTCATGGGTGCTGTGCAAAATCCAGTGCTGGCAGTGACTTGCACTGTATTGAAAAGACATCGCCCGAACTGTGCGGCTTGTCATATTTGGGAGTACCCGTTCAGGGCCCCGGCCGGGCCTGCCCGCGTCGTTGCGCCGGTGTACGGAACGGTTAGTATCCGGACACCAACCGGGGGTCCACCATGAATATCGCTGTCCGCCTGCTGACGGCCGCCGCGCTGTCTGTCGTCTCCGCCACTGCCGTACAGGCTCTGCCCGTCGAGAAGCCCGTCCCGCCCGTACAGACCTCCAGCGGCACCGTTGCCGGGCTCACGCTCCCGTCCGGCGTGAAAGCCTGGTTCGGCGTGCCTTTCGCGCAGCCGCCGGTGGGCGTGCTGCGCTGGCAGCCCCCGCAGCCGCTCTCCTGGAAGGGTGTCTGGAACGCGGATCGCAAGATGCCCGAGTGCATGCAGGTCCTGCGTCCCCACGACATCAATCACTACTTCGGCGAGGAGGCGACCTCCGAGGATTGCCTTTACCTGAACATCTGGGCTCCGGCCAAGGCGACCGCCGCGTCGAAGCTTCCGGTCGTCGTCTTCCTGTACGGCGGTGGCTACACGATCGGATCGTCGGGCATGGCCAGCTATGGCGGCGAGTCGGTCGCCCGCAATGGCGCGGTGTTCGTCAACCTGAACTATCGCGTCGGCGTGCTTGGCTTCCTCTCGCACCCGGAACTGTCGAAGGAGCAGGGCGGCCACTCCGGCAACTACGCCTTCCTGGACCAGAACGCGGGGCTCCGCTGGGTCCACGACAACATCGCGAGGTTCGGCGGCGATCCGGCCCGCGTGGTGATCATGGGTCAGTCGGCGGGCGCCGGCTCCGTGGTGCAGCAGCTCTTCAGCCCGTTGTCCAAGGGTCTCTTCAGCGGTGCGGTCATGTCCTCTGGCTGCAACTGGGGCGCCAGCGCCCCTTCGTTGGCTGACGGGGAGCGCAACGGCATGGATATCCAGAGGCGCCTGGGTGTCGCGAACCTTGCAGAACTGCGCAACCTGCCGGCCGATCGCATCATCGCCGCGCAGAGCGAGAACCAGGTCGGCGTGAACGTGGTGGCAGGCATCCGGGCGGGCGCGATTGTCGATGGTTACTTCATGCCGCGCGGGCAGAAGGAGATCCTCGAGGCGAAGGCGATGAACGACGTGCCGGTCATCGCGAGCTTCAACAAGGACGAGGCGGTAAGCGCCTTGATGAACGCGCAGAGCGTGGACGAGTACCGCGGCATCGCGCGCCGCATGTATGGCGCTGACGCTGATGCCTTCCTGGCCCTTTACCCCGTAAGCAGCGTGTCCGACATTCGTGCGACCGGCGCAAAGGTCGCGCGCGAAGGCGGGCTCGAGACCAACGCCCGGACCTGTGCCCAGCTGCAGGCGAAGCACAATACGTCCAAGGCATGGATCGACATGTTCTCCCGGCGCCATTCCTATGCGCCGGGCGTGCGCATCGCCGACCAGGACGTCGCGACCGTCGGCGCCTATCACACGGCCGACATCCCGTTCTGGTTCGGAACGCTGGATACCTTCAACAGCCTGCGTACGACGCGAGCCTGGACGCCGGCCGACCGGGATCTGTCGCAGAAGATGATGGACGCACTGATCGCTTTTGCAGCCACCGGCAATCCTTCGACAAAAGACGTGGACTGGCCCGCCTGGAGCGCCAGCAACGAAGTGAAGCTGGAGTGGGGTGGTGGCAAGGCGGCAGAGATCGCGAAGCTCAATACCGCCGGCATGGACTGGATGTCGAAGCATCCCGCCCAGCGGGTGGAGGCGGCTCCGGGCACCGGTGGCAGTCGCATCGGCAACGGGCCGCGCGACTGACGTTCAGTCGCGGACTTCGGCGTCCGGCCGTTCCTGCCGGTACTTCCGCGGCGAGACGCCGGCTCGTCGCGTGAAGAAACGCGTGAAATAGGCGGCGTCGGCGAATCCCAGCGACCACGCGATTTCCGCCACGGGCTTGGCCGTGTAGAACAGCTGGCGTTTGGCTTCCAGCAACAGGCGCGCATGCACGACCTGTACCGGTGGCTGCCCGGTGGTCGCCAGGCAGGCGTTGCGCAGCTGGGCCTCGGTTGCCCGCAATCGCTTCGCGTAACCGGGTATCGGGAGCGCTGACCGGAATTCGGTTTCCACCAGCGCGCGAAAACGCGCCATCAGTTGCCGCTGTCGCGACAGCGGGGCGCCCTGAAGCGGCGCCAGCGAGTGCGTGACGCGCAGGATCTGCACCAGCAACAGTGCGGCAAGGCCGTCCAGTGCGAGTGCGCGGCCTGCGCCCGCCCGCTGGTGTTCCTGGGCCAGCGCCCGTGTCGCCTGCAGCAGCGCCGTGGTCGTCGCGGCGTCGCGTGGCATTTCCATCGTGGCCGGTGCGGCGAAGAGCAGGGCGAGCTGGGGATCGCGGGTGGCCAGTTCGCGCAGCAGCGTATCCGACACGCTGATGACGAATCCTGCCGTGCCGGGTTCGAATTCGA
>JBDLPS010000271.1:0-5673 GCA_039800965.1 Pseudomonadota bacterium
CAGCCTGCCTTTCACCGTGGCAACAGCGCTCGTCCATGGCAGCGTCGGACTCGAGCATTTCTCGCCCGAGGCAATGAAGGATCCACGCGTGCTCGCGCTGGCCGCACGCTGCCAGTACAAGGTCTGGGAGCATGCCGACAACGCCGTTGCCGGCGCCCTGCGATTGCACCGGCCACAGGATCGCCTGCTCGTCGCGTCATTCATGGAGCCCTTGGGTGCACCGACCCGCCCGCTGGATGACAGCCGCCTGCTGCAGAAGGCGACCGATTGCTTCCAACGGGCCGCGCGTCCGCGGGCCGCCGAGGCTGCGGACGCCCACGCGCGCGCCTGGCTCGACGTGGCGGGCTGCGAGGACGTCGGTGTGCTGCTGCAGCCGGCTTGACGCCAGAATCAGCCCTCGCTGAAATCGCTTGCATCCGGGCGCCTCCGCCCAACCTGCCGAGAACCTCATGCCTCGTCTCACGAGATCACTCGTCCTGCTGGCATTCGCCGGCCTGTCGGCCGCACAGGCGGCACCCGCGCTCGATCGCTGGTGGTCACCCGGCGATGACCGACTCTTCCCCGTCGAACTCGACTACGGCAACAGCGCCGGTTCGCTGCGCGTGCTGCTGTCCGGTGGCGCGGAGAAAACCAGGGGACACCCCTTCTTCGAGCCCCTAGGCAGCAACGGCCGCGCCTGCGTGACCTGCCACCAGCCGGCGGATGCGATGAGCCTTTCGGCGCAGACGGCGCGCGAACGCTGGGACGCCACCAACGGAAAGGACCCTTTGTTCGCGGCCATCGATGGATCGAACTGCCCGAACCTGCCGCAGGCCGCCAAGTCGTCGCACTCCCTCCTGCTGGAGCGAGGACTGATCCGCGTACAACGCCCCTGGCCACCGCGTGATCTCTCCGGCAAGCCGATCAAACCTGACTTCACGATCGAAGTGCTGCGCGACCCCACGGGCTGCAACGGCATTGGCACAGAATTCGGACTTCGGGCGAAAGATCCCAATGTTTCGGTATATCGACGCCCACGACCTGTCGCCAACCTGAAATACCTGACGGCCGTCGGCTTTGAATACGACCCCAAGCAAGGCATGGCGCTGCCGCGCGATCCGGAGTCCGGCCGCATGCTGTCGGGCAACCTGATGGCCGACAACAGGGCACTGACGCTGGAGATGCAGGCGCGGGACGCTGCCCTCACCCATCTCCAGTTCACGAAGGCCCTTTCGCCGCAGCAACTGGCGCGCATCGTCGAATTCGAAACGCGCCTGCACACGGCCCAGCAGTCCAGCCACGCAGGCGGCGCACTCGACGCAGCCGGCGCCGAAGGCGGTCCGAAACTGCTTGCGGACTCCCGGCCCGGCATGCTGGGTTCCGACAATGGAAGACCGGTCTTCAGCGAATTCGCCGCGTGGGAGAAACCCATCCCGGAGCCCAAGATCCCCACCCCCGAACAGCGTGCATTCCGCGAGTCCGTCGCTCGTGGCGCGCGCGTGTTCCGCGACAAGCACTTCCTTGTCACCGACAGCGCCGGGATCAACTCTCCGATGGGTTTCGGCAATCCCGTGCGCAACAGCTGCGTCTTCTGTCACAACATGTCCCAGATGGGTAACGACGTGGCGCCGGGACAGGTGGACCTCGGCACGACCACCCAGCCCTTCGCGGACGCCCAACCGTGGTTGCCGCTGTTTCGCATCACCTGCACGGGCGACGGACATCCGCACTACGGCCGGGTGATTCAGACGCACGACCCTGGGTTCGCGCTGACCACCGGGCGCTGTGCCGACGTTGGCAAGATCACGCTTCAGTCGCTCCGCGGGCTGTCCGCCCGCGCGCCGTATTTCAGCAATGGCGCCGCCAAGGACCTGCGCGCGGTGGTCGACTACTACGACCGGCGCTACTCCATCGGCTACACCGAGCAGGAAAAGCAGGACCTCGTGCACCTGATGGAGTCGCTGTGATGCCTCGGACGAATGCATGGCGTGTCGTCGCGCTGCTGGCAGGCTGCACCACGGGCCTTGGCGCCATGGCAGAGGAACTGCGCTTCATCGCCTGCCCGATCTACCGCGATGTCCCCGACTCCGGACGCAAGGGTGGGTGCTGGCTGGCGGAGGATGGCGCCAGCGGCGTCCGCTATGACGTGTCGATGTCGCCGGTGAAACCGGACTGGAACCACGAAGTGCTGGTCGAGGGCATGGTGGCCGCCACGCAGGACAATGCCTGCGGCGGCACCGTGCTCGATGCCGTACGCGTATCCATCCTGCCGGGAGTCTGCACGCGGCACAGCCTGCCCGCCGAAGGCTACCCCGCGCGCAAGTTCACGCTACCGGCACGCAACACGCGGCCGCTGTCGGAGAAACGCGTTCCGCCGCCCCCACCCTGGGCCAACCGCAGCTTCCACCTGCAATACGAATGGAACCGGAGTTTCGGCGTCTACCAACTGGACGATTACTACCTGGATCAGGCGATCTGGTACATCCGCGCCGTGGATCCTCGCGAAGTGGTCGTGCGTGGCTACGCGGCGACAACCCCCTCCACTGTATCGGGACGCGTGATCGCGGAACGCGATGACGTCGCCCGTGAACGGGCGGAAAAGGTCGCCGAGTCGCTGCGGCGACTCGGCACGCCACCGGGCGTCATCAAGGTGGAGTGGCACGACGCGGCATCGGCCGCGGCGATCGATGCTGCCGATGGCCTCGTCGAACCCTCGCGGCGGCGCGTGGAAATCCAGGTGGTCGTACGCTGATCAACGCCCGCCGGTCGTCATCGCGACGACCTTGCGGCGCTCGGCCTCCAGCGCAGCTTGCGGCTGGGGGACGAGACCGGCATCGACGAGATAGCCTTCGGGGCCGGAAGCGCGGTCGCTGAGGAACTCGCCCAGGAATTCCGCAAGCCCGGGCACGCTGCCCACATGCAGCGATTTCACGTACAGGAACAGCGGGCGCGACAGCGGATAGCTTCCCCCCACGATCGCGTCCAGGGTCGGCAATACTCCATCGATGCGCGCGGCCTGCACCCGATCCCTGTTCCGGTCAAGGAACCCGTAACCCAGCACGCCTACAGCACGCGGCTCCGCCACCAGCCTGGCGAGCAAAACGGAATAATCGCCGGTGACATCGATCCAGGCGCCATCTTCACGCAAGGATTCACAGGCCCGTCGGCGCCCCGCCTCGTCCAGCACACGCACTTCCTGTTGTCGCTCGCAGACGGGCCGCAGGGCAAGGGCTACGAAGGCGTCGCGCGTGCCGTGATTGGGTGCCGGCCCATAGACGAGTATCGGCAGGTCCGGCAGGCGCGCATCGACATCGCGCCAACGACGGTGGGGATTCGGCACCAGCCGGCCGTGGATCGGCACCTGCCGCGCCAGCGCGCGATAGAGCTGCTCACGCGTGAGCTCGAAGCGCGCCGCCGCGCGGCCGTTGGCGATGAGGATGCCATCCATCCCCACGCGCAACTCGGCCACCTCGCCGACCTTGTTGCTCGCACAAGTGGCACGCTCCTCCGCGCTCATCGGCCGGGATGCATCCGTGACATCCGGTGTACCGGGACCCACCCCGCGACAGAAGAGCTGAAAGCCCTGCCCCGTGCCGGTCGACTCGACAATGGGTGTCTTCCATCGCCCGCGGTGCCCGAAGGTTTCGCCGACCACGGATGCCAGTGGAAACAAGGTTGCCGAGCCCACCACGGAAACCCGATCGCGGGGACCTGCCGCAGATGCCGCCTGGAGCATGAACGCCAGCGTGGCAACGCCAGCTGCAAGATGGATTTTCATGTCTGGATGTTCGCGCCGGAAAACTCTCCCGTCCAGCACCCGCGGCCCTTGCCGCCTGTGCTAGTTTCAGCGCTCGATCCACACACTGACCGGAGCTTACGCATGATCGGCTACCTGACCCTCGGCACCAACGACCTCGCCCGCGCAGCTGCCTTCTACGACGCATTGCTGGCCGAACTGGGCGCCAAGCGCTTCATGGAGACGGAGCGCTCGATCGCCTGGTCGGTGACGCCGGGCACGCCGGGCCTGTCGGTCTGCAAGCCCTTCGACGGACAGCCGGCCACCGGCGGCAACGGCACCATGGTCGCGCTGGCGGCCTCCAGCCACGAACAGGTCAACGCCCTGCACGCCCGCGCGCTGTCGCTGGGCGCAAAGGACGAAGGTGCCCCTGGTCTGCGCGGCCCCACGTACTACGGTGCGTACTGGCGCGATCTGGACGGCAACAAGCTCTGCGCTTTCCACATCGGCTGACGGAATCCGCCATGCATCCCGATCTGGGTCGACTGGTGGTGCGGAGCGTCCGCGAGGGTGAAGGCATCATGCCGATGCAGTTCGCAGTGCCGGGCATTACCGATGCGGACCTCGCCTCGATGCGGCCCTGGTACTGGAGCAAGGAACTGTCGCCCGACGCCCAGGCCGCCCAGTTCCATATCGAGGTGCGCAGCTACGTGATGCAGGTCGATGGCCTCAACGTGCTGATCGACAGCTGCTGCGGAAACGGCAAGATCCGCAGCGTTCCGTGGGCCGACCGCCTGCAGACCGACTGGCTTGGCCAACTCGGTCGCGCAGGCTACCGGCCCGAGGACATCCACCTGGTACTCTGCACCCACCTCCATGCCGACCACGTGGGCTGGAACACGCGCCTGGAAAACGGCCGCTGGGTGCCGACATTCCCCAACGCCCGTTATGTCTTCAGTCGCAAGGATTACGCGTTCTTCAGCGAACAGACCCACGAGGCGCACAACCGCGAAGCCTTCACGGATTCGGTAATGCCAGTCGTCGAGGCAGGCCTCGCCGACATCGTCGAGAGCGACCACCTGGTACACCGGGAAATCGAGGACGGGATCTGGCTGCAGGATGCTGCCGGCCACTCACCAGGTTGCGTCGTGGTGAACGCACGCCGCGGCGGAGCCCGCGCGATGTTCATGGGGGACGTACTCCACCATCCGATCCAGCTGGTCCGACCGGACCTCGCCTTCTTTGCGGACGAGGAGCGGATACAGGCCTGCGAGACCCGCCAGCGACTGCTGGCGGAGGCAGCCGACTGTGGCGCCATCCTGCTACCGGCGCACTTCCCGAATCCGCCGGCCGGACGCGTAAGGCGCACCGGAAAGTTCTTCTCGTACGACTTCAATAAATGACATCAACTTATTGAACATAAATAAAATTTAAAATTTTATATGTAACGTTTTATTTTGTTGTTACTTCAAACAACAGCGTAACGCGTATCAAAAAAGATCGATGCATCAGCCGGACGAACGCGACGCAACGATCACGCTGCGACGCATCCTCGAACTCGGAGCGCGCCCCGTCAGCGCTTCTTCGACGCCACCTTCTTCGGCGGGGCCAGGTATGCAACCAGGTCGTTGAGCGCCGCGTCGTTGATCTCAGTCGGACGGAACGGCGCCATCTCGTAGAGGCCGTTCCGCACGATGGTGGCAACGTAGGCCGGAATCAGGTCCTTGCGATCCTCGAGGATCGAGAACTGCTTGCCGCGCGTCCACTCCAGCTGCTGCGTGCCAGGGTGGCCATGTCCCGGCGCATGGCACTCCGCGCAGTAGCGGTCGAAGGTCTTCTTGCCCGGCGGCGGCGCGTCCGCCGCCAGGGCCGAGGCAACGGTGCCGGTGGCCAGCAGCGTCATCAGTGCGGTGATGCTCTTCATCATCAGTTCCCCCGGAAACGCTTCGGCCAGATGC